>NZ_AZVV01000033.1:0-1053 GCF_000514395.1 Pseudomonas sp. URMO17WK12:I12 | reverse complement strand
TTGAGATGGTGAATGTTGATTTCTAGTCTTTGACTAGTTCGTTCTTTAAAAATTTGGGTATGTGATAGAAAGATAGACTGAACGTTACTTTCACTGGTAACGGATCAGGCTAAGGTAAAATTTGTGAGTTGCTCTTAATTGAGTATTATCGAATTTTCGGCGAATGTCGTCTTCACAGTATAACCAGATTGCTTGGGGTTATATGGTCAAGTGAAGAAGCGCATACGGTGGATGCCTTGGCAGTCAGAGGCGATGAAAGACGTGGTAGCCTGCGAAAAGCTTCGGGGAGTCGGCAAACAGACTTTGATCCGGAGATGTCTGAATGGGGGAACCCAGCCATCATAAGATGGTTATCTTAAGCTGAATACATAGGCTTAAGAGGCGAACCAGGGGAACTGAAACATCTAAGTACCCTGAGGAAAAGAAATCAACCGAGATTCCCTTAGTAGTGGCGAGCGAACGGGGACTAGCCCTTAAGTGGCTTTGAGATTAGCGGAACGCTCTGGAAAGTGCGGCCATAGTGGGTGATAGCCCTGTACGCGAAAATCTCTTAGTCATGAAATCGAGTAGGACGGAGCACGAGAAACTTTGTCTGAATATGGGGGGACCATCCTCCAAGGCTAAATACTACTGACTGACCGATAGTGAACTAGTACCGTGAGGGAAAGGCGAAAAGAACCCCGGAGAGGGGAGTGAAATAGATCCTGAAACCGTATGCGTACAAGCAGTGGGAGCCCACTTTGTTGGGTGACTGCGTACCTTTTGTATAATGGGTCAGCGACTTATTTTCAGTGGCGAGCTTAACCGAATAGGGGAGGCGTAGCGAAAGCGAGTCTTAATAGGGCGTCTAGTCGCTGGGAATAGACCCGAAACCGGGCGATCTATCCATGGGCAGGTTGAAGGTTGGGTAACACTAACTGGAGGACCGAACCGACTACCGTTGAAAAGTTAGCGGATGACCTGTGGATCGGAGTGAAAGGCTAATCAAGCTCGGAGATAGCTGGTTCTCCTCGAAAGCTATTTAGGTAGCGCCTCATGTATCACTGTAGGGGG
>NZ_AZVV01000032.1:0-1363 GCF_000514395.1 Pseudomonas sp. URMO17WK12:I12 | reverse complement strand
TGTGCCGACACAGATGCCGTTGCAGTCGACTACAAAACCATTCGGTATTCAGGCAAGGAGCGGGATGCGACGAGGCTTTATTATTATGGGTTTCGCTATTACGTACCGTGGTTGCAGCGTTGGTTGAGTCCCGACCCCGCAGGCACTGTCGATGGTTTGAATCTGTATTGGATGACCCGAAACAATCCGGTGAGTTTTATCGATGATGATGGGGCTGTGACGCGCAAGAAGCAGGCAAGCGGTCTTTGGGAACCGGTGATCGCAGTGGGAGATCAACGCAAGGTGCCGGGCGCCAAGCCAGTTGATGCGGGGAAGCCTGTCTCGATGGTGCCATTCACGGGGCAACCGACGGATATCCGCAAGGCATTATCAGTACCGGAGTTTAGGGGGGTGAGTGTCAATACTGACTTGCTGATGTCAACGAAAGTCGCTTACTCCCCCCAGGTCGGTTCGCAACTGGCGCAAAAGGCAGGGGGCGCCAGTTTTATCTTTTCAATGCAGCGGATGACGTATGCCGGTGCGGCGAAGGGCGAGTTCAATGCACTCAAGGTCGTCGACATCGCCGCGGGTGAAATACCTGATCAGTCCAGTTCAGTCTCTGCCTATTGGGCTCCGCAGGGCGGGTACGTGGACATACCGGTCCACCCTAAAGGCACGGACCCCGAGTTTGTTTTTACACCGGGTTTCAGTGGTTGTTCACTGACCGTGGATCAACTCAACGCCAATGTGTTGCGCGTAAGGCATGTGGAGGGCTCGAAGGAAGATGCCCAATACAACAAGTTACCCGCCGCTGAACATGGAATGGGACTCAGTGCAGCCATGGAGTTTCCGGATTACGGATTTGACGTTGATGAAAACAACAATGTGGTCACAGAAACAACCGGGTTTGCCTTTATGAGGTATGACCGAAAGCTACGCACGTGGGACATTCACTATCAAACTCTTCAGGGCGCAGTGGGGATTGGGAAGTACTCCCCGGCCAAGAAAAGCTTTTTTGGAGGGGCGAAGTCCTCCGTGAATGTTTTCGAGCGCACCAAGGTCCGAAGGACCATGAGCAAGAAGGTCGTCACCGCTTAATAAACGCTCAGGAAGCCCCAACCCACGCCACTGGCGATAGCTAACGCAGGGGCTTGTTGTGTTATCGATCAATCACTGCGCGATGGGCGCCAGCTCGCAATTCGCGGATCTGTCACTGTTGCCGTTGGTCGCAACTGTAATTTTTGACAGTAGCCATGCCGTGGCGCGAGCGGTTAGATAACCGCTAGCTAACAGGGACGCGCCGGCATGCACTCTAAAACCTCCACCGTTTCGGTCGTCGACTCGCGAGCGCTGACGATCCGTTCCATTGATTATTGGCGCGAGG
>NZ_AZVV01000031.1:0-1454 GCF_000514395.1 Pseudomonas sp. URMO17WK12:I12 | reverse complement strand
CCAGCCAGCCGGAAGGGCCGAGCGCAGAAGTGGTCCTGCAACTTTATCCGCCTCCATCCAGTCTATTAATTGTTGCCGGGAAGCTAGAGTAAGTAGTTCGCCAGTTAATAGTTTGCGCAACGTTGTTGCCATTGCTACAGGCATCGTGGTGTCACGCTCGTCGTTTGGTATGGCTTCATTCAGCTCCGGTTCCCAACGATCAAGGCGAGTTACATGATCCCCCATGTTGTGCAAAAAAGCGGTTAGCTCCTTCGGTCCTCCGATCGTTGTCAGAAGTAAGTTGGCCGCAGTGTTATCACTCATGGTTATGGCAGCACTGCATAATTCTCTTACTGTCATGCCATCCGTAAGATGCTTTTCTGTGACTGGTGAGTACTCAACCAAGTCATTCTGAGAATAGTGTATGCGGCGACCGAGTTGCTCTTGCCCGGCGTCAATACGGGATAATACCGCGCCACATAGCAGAACTTTAAAAGTGCTCATCATTGGAAAACGTTCTTCGGGGCGAAAACTCTCAAGGATCTTACCGCTGTTGAGATCCAGTTCGATGTAACCCACTCGTGCACCCAACTGATCTTCAGCATCTTTTACTTTCACCAGCGTTTCTGGGTGAGCAAAAACAGGAAGGCAAAATGCCGCAAAAAAGGGAATAAGGGCGACACGGAAATGTTGAATACTCATACTCTTCCTTTTTCAATATTATTGAAGCATTTATCAGGGTTATTGTCTCATGAGCGGATACATATTTGAATGTATTTAGAAAAATAAACAAATAGGGGTTCCGCGCACATTTCCCCGAAAAGTGCCACCTGACGTCTAAGAAACCATTATTATCATGACATTAACCTATAAAAATAGGCGTATCACGAGGCCCTTTCGTCTCGCGCGTTTCGGTGATGACGGTGAAAACCTCTGACACATGCAGCTCCCGGAGACGGTCACAGCTTGTCTGTAAGCGGATGCCGGGAGCAGACAAGCCCGTCAGGGCGCGTCAGCGGGTGTTGGCGGGTGTCGGGGCTGGCTTAACTATGCGGCATCAGAGCAGATTGTACTGAGAGTGCACCATATGCGGTGTGAAATACCGCACAGATGCGTAAGGAGAAAATACCGCATCAGGCGCCATTCGCCATTCAGGCTGCGCAACTGTTGGGAAGGGCGATCGGTGCGGGCCTCTTCGCTATTACGCCAGCTGGCGAAAGGGGGATGTGCTGCAAGGCGATTAAGTTGGGTAACGCCAGGGTTTTCCCAGTCACGACGTTGTAAAACGACGGCCAGTGCCAAGCTTGCATGCCTGCAGGTCGACTCTAGAGGATCGTGAGACACAAATCCTGAAGCGCATCAGCATGGGCGGGAGCAACAAAGAGGTGGCGCGTCAACTCGGCATCAGTCCGAGCACCGTGCGGACCCACGTCGAGAGCGTGTTCCGCAAACTGCAATGCACCACCCGTGCGGCC
>NZ_AZVV01000029.1:0-1949 GCF_000514395.1 Pseudomonas sp. URMO17WK12:I12 | reverse complement strand
GCATGCGGTTCACCGCCAGTTCGCCCGACATCATGGAATGCGGAATGCCTGGCAGGGATTGTGTAGCCTCGCAGAGTGTCTGGAGATGTGTGTTAAACATCGCTGTTTAATGGCTAATCCCGGATTGATGCTTTACTTAATAAACTTCAAACGACAGAGATAAATAAATGCGTTCCCTTTTCCAGCTATCCCCTTTTCCAGCTATTTTCCAGCTGTTTTATTATTTTTTGCTGGCATTGTATAAACCGCTTAAAAAATCTTTATATGAGTAAAGATTGCCTTCTCCGTCCAGGTAAATTCCATTTTTTAAATCGTTTAAAATTGTAAAGGCGTAATTTTTATCGTCTAAGAGTGTCGAACCTTCTGGGAATCGGTGCGAGTAGGTGCTGTTTTTCTGGCTGACTATATGGTCTACGCAGTTTTCTTCTGAAAGAATGAATGATCGATTTAGAGGAACCCCTCGTTTTACCCCAGTATCTCCTATCGCTGCTATGCCAGTATCTATAGCAGTGATTGCAATATCCATTTTCTCGCCTGATGTCGCTGGGTAGGCACCAGTTAATACATCAGTCCACCTTAAATCGCGCACAGAAGCTTCGTCAAATTTTGGATTGATTTCGAAGGACTCATTGCCCGACATGATATTAGTTCCGAGGACAAGGTCAATCCGGTCGTTTTTTTTATCTGTCACGATAGGCTCCAATTATAAGGAAATAATTAGGTCTTGTTGCCTTTCTGGCGGAAAATAGACGCGCAAGAAAAGTTGATCACTCATACGACTTATTCTTTTGCTACGTAAATAAATATAGAACTGCATGTACGAATTGGCACCTGTAACAAATAACAGTTTTTAAGAATTTTTGGCTATAGGTTTTAGCAAAAAGGTGACAGGCCTGAAGGCACTTACTTAACACGGTAATCGCTGAGATGAGGCTGGGGGAGACTTCTGTGCCGTACATCTCCTCCAGGTGCCCCTGAATTTCCCGCACGGGCATGCCCCGGGCGTACAGCGAGATGACTTTGTCGTCGAAGCCCGTCCAGTGTGTCTGGTGTTTGGAGACGAGTTGGGGTTCGAACATGCCCTGGCGGTCACGGGGAATCTCCAACGGTAGCTCGCAAAAGTTCCGCGCTGATCGCACTGAATCACCGCGAGGTGAATCCCGAACAGCCCGCCATCTCCCTCATCCTGCTGCGTACAACCCAGATTAACTTTATTAATGTTCCTGGCATCAGGAAAACCACATACTTTCATCTGGCCACCTCAGATATTACAAAACACCATAAAAACTGTCACTTATTACAGTTAAATACTGAATTTAAACACGCTAAAGTCATCATCACGGCTCGCAATCTAGCCTCACACTGAACCATCAGGAACCAGCGCCTAAATCAACTCTCAATCGATGAGGCAATACCATGCCAAACCTTACAGGAACAGTTTAGTATTTCCGCGAGTCCAATCCGACTCCAAACCCTCATATCGACACCACGATTTACTCCATTACGATCATCCCTGATGACGGTGGGAAAGCCATATGCATTACAGAAAGTCGGAAAGGACGAACTTATAACAAGGGACAAAAAAATAACTTACTCTGGCACCCTGAACCCCAAAGGCGAAATGCTCTACAACATCCATCATTGATGTTCTAATCCTAAGAAAAAAGCAAACATTGAGAACGAGCTTGAATTAAATCATCCTTATTAACCGCCGTATATGCGCGACCTGCGAGCCCAACAAGGCATAACAGCAATAAGGAAGCGGAATCATTTATTCCTAATTACAGTGACATACAAAAAAAACGACAAAAAGGCGACAGACCTGTTTACCAAATAGATCTGTCACCTTTTAACTAGTGAGTCCACAAAAATCCCTGTGGGAGTGAGCCTGCTCGCGATGAGGCCCGAACAAACACTGCAAAATTCAAGGTCAACTTGACCAGTGTGGC
>NZ_AZVV01000028.1:0-2063 GCF_000514395.1 Pseudomonas sp. URMO17WK12:I12 | reverse complement strand
GCTAACGTCCGTCGTGAAAAGGGAAACAACCCAGACCGTCAGCTAAGGTCCCAAAGTTATGGTTAAGTGGGAAACGATGTGGGAAGGCTTAGACAGCTAGGAGGTTGGCTTAGAAGCAGCCACCCTTTAAAGAAAGCGTAATAGCTCACTAGTCGAGTCGGCCTGCGCGGAAGATGTAACGGGGCTCAAACCATACACCGAAGCTACGGGTATCACTTAGGTGATGCGGTAGAGGAGCGTTCTGTAAGCCTGTGAAGGTGAGTTGAGAAGCTTGCTGGAGGTATCAGAAGTGCGAATGCTGACATGAGTAACGACAATGGGTGTGAAAAACACCCACGCCGAAAGACCAAGGTTTCCTGCGCAACGTTAATCGACGCAGGGTTAGTCGGTCCCTAAGGCGAGGCTGAAAAGCGTAGTCGATGGAAAACAGGTTAATATTCCTGTACTTCTGGTTATTGCGATGGAGGGACGGAGAAGGCTAGGCCAGCTTGGCGTTGGTTGTCCAAGTTTAAGGTGGTAGGCTGGAATCTTAGGTAAATCCGGGATTCTAAGGCCGAGAGCTGATGACGAGTGTTCTTTTAGAACACGAAGTGGTTGATGCCATGCTTCCAAGAAAAGCTTCTAAGCTTCAGGTAACCAGGAACCGTACCCCAAACCGACACAGGTGGTTGGGTAGAGAATACCAAGGCGCTTGAGAGAACTCGGGTGAAGGAACTAGGCAAAATGGCACCGTAACTTCGGGAGAAGGTGCGCCGGTGAGGGTGAAGCATTTACTGCGTAAGCCCATGCCGGTCGAAGATACCAGGCCGCTGCGACTGTTTATTAAAAACACAGCACTCTGCAAACACGAAAGTGGACGTATAGGGTGTGACGCCTGCCCGGTGCCGGAAGGTTAATTGATGGGGTTAGCTAACGCGAAGCTCTTGATCGAAGCCCCGGTAAACGGCGGCCGTAACTATAACGGTCCTAAGGTAGCGAAATTCCTTGTCGGGTAAGTTCCGACCTGCACGAATGGCGTAACGATGGCGGCGCTGTCTCCACCCGAGACTCAGTGAAATTGAAATCGCTGTGAAGATGCAGTGTATCCGCGGCTAGACGGAAAGACCCCGTGAACCTTTACTATAGCTTTGCACTGGACTTTGAATTTGCTTGTGTAGGATAGGTGGGAGGCTTTGAAGCGTGGACGCCAGTTCGCGTGGAGCCAACCTTGAAATACCACCCTGGCAACTTTGAGGTTCTAACTCAGGTCCGTTATCCGGATCGAGGACAGTGTATGGTGGGTAGTTTGACTGGGGCGGTCTCCTCCTAAAGAGTAACGGAGGAGTACGAAGGTGCGCTCAGACCGGTCGGAAATCGGTCGTAGAGTATAAAGGCAAAAGCGCGCTTGACTGCGAGACAGACACGTCGAGCAGGTACGAAAGTAGGTCTTAGTGATCCGGTGGTTCTGTATGGAAGGGCCATCGCTCAACGGATAAAAGGTACTCCGGGGATAACAGGCTGATACCGCCCAAGAGTTCATATCGACGGCGGTGTTTGGCACCTCGATGTCGGCTCATCACATCCTGGGGCTGAAGCCGGTCCCAAGGGTATGGCTGTTCGCCATTTAAAGTGGTACGCGAGCTGGGTTTAGAACGTCGTGAGACAGTTCGGTCCCTATCTGCCGTGGACGTTTGAGATTTGAGAGGGGCTGCTCCTAGTACGAGAGGACCGGAGTGGACGAACCTCTGGTGTTCCGGTTGTCACGCCAGTGGCATTGCCGGGTAGCTATGTTCGGAATAGATAACCGCTGAAAGCATCTAAGCGGGAAACTAGCCTCAAGATGAGATCTCACTGGGACCTTGAGTCCCCTGAAGGGCCGTCGAAGACTACGACGTTGATAGGTTGGGTGTGTAAGCGCTGTGAGGCGTTGAGCTAACCAATACTAATTGCCCGTGAGGCTTGACCATATAACACCCAAGCAATTTGCGTCGAAAGGCCAGATTGCGGTGTGTGAAGACGATACAAAGTCGAAAATTCGAAACGAAACACACAAATCTATTGCATACCCATTCGCTGGAGCGTGA
>NZ_AZVV01000027.1:0-5168 GCF_000514395.1 Pseudomonas sp. URMO17WK12:I12 | reverse complement strand
GGGCGCATCATGGCGGGCTGGCTCTTGAGGGAGTCGGAAGCACCGCATCCTGGATCAGCTAAGTGCTTTGAATGTGGGGTTCATCGAGCGCTTACCTTAATTGGAGGTCTTAAATGGGAACCATTTTTGTTCAGCTTAATAGCGAAATCAAGAGGCGCGTAGTTTCTGTTTTTGGCGGACCGCAAAATGAAGAAGAACATCCGCATCAGGGTAAAATTGAAGACACGGATGATCGCTATATCGCCTTCTTGACTCACGCCCCCGGACGAGGCTCCCCCAGAGGTTAGTCCTGATAGACAAGTTGAAAGATTTTCTACACACGACCCCCTATATATCGGCAATGCTCTCCTAAAATTCGATCGTTAAGCAATTGACGGTTTTCCAGAGATTATATTTGCCTTTCTCATAACTGTTAATTTTTTTAGGCGTGCAAATAGATTTATCACCGGGCGGCTCAGGTGAATGCCGTAGGTTTCAATTGTCCGATGCATTGCGTAACAGAACAAAAGCAGTGTTGTTAAAATCCCAAACTGCTCCCACTTGCCGGAAAGTCCCAGCGCCCTAATTGGGATTGCGAAATAATCCCACGTCCAGTTATGGAACAAATATACAGAGTAGGTGAGATCTGAAAACAAGCGGAGAGCCTTACTGTCTTCGAACTGCGCCCGAAGGAAGAGTGCTGCCATAAATATAAATAGCGCCAAAATGGCGTAATGGCTGCCCATCCAGTTCGGTTGGTAGCCAGCGATCACGTTCATGGATATGTAAAGCATAGTGATGGATGCGGCGGTACATATCAGACGAGAAGACAATCGACGCTCAGCTAAATAGAGCATTGAGCCGATAAAAAGGAATGGTCCATAGGCATTTAGATAACCAAAAGACCAAACTGCCGAAGAAGGTATGGGTGGCATTTTGTAAAGGCCGTAAGCTGCTAGCATGTAAATAGTTGGGATCAGCTTTTGAAAGTGAAATACTCCCACTCTCTTCATCGCAAACATGAATAGATAGAAGAGGACTTCTATGCGTAATGTCCACTCAACTCCGTGAAGGGCTGGGAGCGTACTGTAGAAATCGCCGATGAGTAGTAGTCGCTGTACAAATACCATCGTATCAGGAAAAGCCTCTCCGGACACAAAGGTCTTGAACGCGGCTTCTAAAATAACTGCGGTGATATAAAGCGGGTAGATTCTGAATGCGCGCTTGATAAGAAAGTCTGTCGCGGCTTCTTTTTGTAGTACATGAGTGATGATGTATCCCGAAGTAAGAAAGAATACCACTACGCCCGCTGCGCCTCCTTGGCAAAACGGCATCAAAAATTCGGCAGCTTTTCTAATTGTTATGTGTTGGCTTGTGTTGTTTGCCAGCGCGGTCAAGTACTCAAAGAATTTATGACCTATAAGTACTGTGACAAAAGCAAAAACCCGCATGTAATCTAAGAAAACGATTCGACCTTTATCTGGATCGATCATGGTTGCATCCTTTGTAAATATAATTGTTTGGGTGTTTTGCGATTAGGTCACACGAGGCAGCAGGATAATACATGTGTGCCAATTATCAATCGACAGTTTTGCAATCATTCAAATTCGCCTTGGCGCAGATTTTTTTCTAAGTGGAGATGAGCATGCCTATCACCGCGCAGTAGCCGCTGCAGATCCTCCCGAACGCCGGCAAACAAGCCGACGTTTTTGCGTTTGCGCTGAACCTGGCCATGGATCTGTACCAGATCAACACCCCGCTGCGCATGGCGGCCTTCATCGCATAGGTGGGCCATTAGTCCGGTCAGCTCCGTTATGTGCGCGAGCTCGGTGGTGACCAGTACCTGAGTAAGTACGACGCCGGGCCGCGGGCGAAACGCTTGAGCAATCCCCCAAAGACGGACGGTGACAGGCAGAAGTACCGCAGGCGCGGGCTGATCCAGATCATCAGACACGATAACTACCTGGCGTGCAGCAAGGCGCTATTCGGTAATGGCCGGTTGCTGCGACGCCTGAACTGCTTGAGCAGGCCGAGTGGGCGGCGAAGTCGGCGGCGTGACTGGGGAATTCCCGGAACCTGAATGCTCTCGCAGATGCTGGCGACTTCGTGGGCGTGACCAAGCGCATCAATGGCGGCGTTAATGGCCTGACTGAGTGGCAGACGTTCTACGAAACTGCGATGACGGTGCTGGCATGACCTCGATCTGGCTGCGAATCCTTCATTATGTAGCAGTGGTCCTGCTGGTGGTCGCCGCACTATTTGGTACCTACCACCACGGCGTGACCGTGCCGGCTGCCAAATGGCAGGGCCAGTGGAAAACCCGCAACAGCCGGGACGCTTAAACGAAGGCAGACAACGAAGCCGCCGAGCGCACCAAAGAGCAGGCCTACCAACAATCAATCAACAAGGCGGTTCAAGATGGTCAACGTATCATCGATCAAACGACGGCTGATGCTGCGGCCACTCGTACTTCTGCTGACAGCCCGCGCTGAGCAGCCGACAACCTTGCCAACCGACTCGCAACCAGTGAAGCCAGCGGCAATTCCTGCGTTGCCACCGCAAGCAGGGCAGCTTCCCGCGCAGCAATGGTGGTTGCCGACGTGTTCAAGCGCGCTGACCAGCGAGCGAGTTGGATGCAATTGGCTGACCAAGCCAGAGCCCGGGGGCTGACCTGTGAGCAGGCGTATGACGCAATTGCCCTATGATTTAGGGCTGCCAAGCCATGCAACAGAAGAATTGGACAGGGTAATGTCAGTATAGTACGTTCTCACCTAATATATCGGATGTTTAGGGTGTACATGAACAACAATACTTGTCCTGTGTGTAATGGCGTTCTTTCTCGAGGAATACAAGCCTGGCACTTTAAGTGCGGGTCTTGTCGTTATGAGAAGGCAGATCTTCAACCAACTATTAATCAGTCATCAGCGCATGCGCTTATTGATGAGGCAGATAGAGAAACTGGCCTTCGTGAAGTTCGTGTAAGTAATTTTAGAAAATTGCTTGACGTAATCTCTGTTTTTAAGCCGGGTGGCGGAAAGCTAGTTGATGTTGGATGTGCTCATGGCTGGTTTGTGGAAATTGCCATGTTGAAATTTGACACGATTGGAATAGAGCCAGATGAAGCTGTATTTACCTCAACAAAAGCAAAAAATCTACCCGTTCGAAAAGGGTATTTTCCAGATGCACTGGGTGATTCCGAAACATTCGACGTGATTGTATTCAATGACGTGATCGAACATATACCGAGCATCAATGATGTTATTGCGGCGTGCCATCAGAAATTGAATTCAGACGGTTTGCTGGTCTTGAATCTCCCTAGTAGTGATGGAGTTTTCTACAAGCTATCCAGATTATTCAGCGCCATAGGGAAATTCGGATTTTTCGAGAGGCTTTGGCAAAAAGATCTGCCTTCTCCGCACGTCCATTATTTCAACCGCCGAAATCTTTCCAGCTTTCTCCAGAAGAGAAATTTCACTCCCGTTGCCTCTGGAACATTGCCAACCTTGGGGCTAGCAGGTCTCTACACGAGAATTTCTTATACGGGAAACCTAGGGACTATTTCCAAAATTTTAATCTACTGCACTATCGCCGCTGCGCTTCCTGTCCTGCGCCTGCTGCCAAGCGACATTGTATATGTCGTCGCCAAAAAGGTGTAGGTCGACCGCCCATCATCCTCATTGCGGATTTTGCTCAATACTCGATACTGTTTGTTTGTACGGTGTCGAGTTGACCTGTATTTCCTGATTACACCGATGAGAGAGCGGGGCGTCGCCCGGCCATGGAAGGACATCCGGCATTCGGTCCCGATCCGTGGTGATGTGAACATCTGCAATGTGCTGTGCAAACCGTAGACCGGACCAGCGATGTCGCTGAGATTCGTACCGATATGCCGCTGAATCCTCCACCGCTTCCCCCACAGCTTGGCGCTCATGTCTCAGGGATGGCGACCAACGCGTTCGCGCTGAGCAGCCTGGAGGAAATCGGTGGCTGTCTGTGTGCACAGTCGTGGTGGTGCCGAGCTATATAAATGAGGTCGGCAGAGCGTCATGAGTTAGGCCCTCACGTCCAATGAGAGCTTGGCGTTACGAGATCGGCCCATACCTGCATCAATTCCCGGCGCTGCTTAAGGTAGGCGGCATGGTTGTATACATCACGAATCAAGCTGGTATCGGCGTGAGCAAGTTGGCGCTCGATCCAATCCTTGTTGTATCCACGGCCGTTCATTTCGGTGGAGAAGAGGTGCCGGAAACCGTGGGGCGATTGCTTGCTGGTAAGCCCGCAAGAGCCCATGACGTAATTCGCGTAACTGATCCCGATTGGCGCAGTCAAGATATTGCAGTTCCTGATACGTAGCGCTGCCCGCCTGTGATCGGCAGCACTCTTTTCAGAAGATCAATTGCTTGACGCGACATTGGGACCGAATGGTCCCGGCGCATCTTCATCTTGGCGGCCGGTGTCGTCCAAGTCACCACATCAAGGTCGATCTCCGACCATTTGGCGTGCCGCACCTCTCCTGGGCTTGAGGCCATGTAGATCATTAACATGAACGCCGTTTTCAGTTGGTGACCGGATGCGCAATCTCGGATCGCCGCCATGGCGTTCGGCATTTCGCTGAAGGGTAGGAACGGGGGGAGGAGTGTGCGGCCCCAGCTTCTCGGTCACGGCACGCATCTCGGCGGTGGGGTTCGCCTCGATCAGTCCGGTGGCAATGGCGTAGCTGAATACTTGGCTCATGCACTGTCGCACCTTAACAGCGGCGGCCACCGACCCACACTTCTCGACCGCGGCGAATCAAAACGATAACGTCGGCCAGCTTGATAGAGTCAATCTGCCGGTCGCCAAAGACCGGGAGAACGCCCGAAGCCATGGCATTATTGA
This sequence comes from Pseudomonas sp. URMO17WK12:I12, assembly GCF_000514395.1. NCBI lineage: Bacteria > Pseudomonadati > Pseudomonadota > Gammaproteobacteria > Pseudomonadales > Pseudomonadaceae > Pseudomonas > Pseudomonas sp. URMO17WK12:I12. Next base: position 311 of record NZ_AZVV01000027.1, on the reverse strand, counting down.
TCACCCTGTAGGTGCCAGGCGAAATACTCCTCTTCCTGAAAGCCAATCATTCGTCATAGATACGACGAAAGGTGCGGCCCCAGGCCTCGATCATCTAAGCCTTCTTCTCCCGCCTCGAATTGCGCGGATTAACTCCGTTCGCAACGTCCTCTCGCGCCTCGTCTCTCCGTGCGCGTGTTTCCTTCGTAAGCGATCCATAAACCTCGCATACCATATGGCCGGGGTATGAAGTCAGATATCCGAGTCGGATACATGCTCCACTTGAGTTCTTAACCCAAACAACCGGTCGGCTATCTGCCGACCTAGCTCCA
>NZ_AZVV01000026.1:0-16663 GCF_000514395.1 Pseudomonas sp. URMO17WK12:I12 | reverse complement strand
GTAAACTTCTGCGGTGAACTTGGTGTGCGGCTTAACCGAACCCGGCTTAACCAGAACCTGGCCACGCTCAACGTCGTCACGCTTGGTGCCGCGCAACAGCACGCCGCAGTTCTCGCCTGCACGACCTTCGTCGAGCAGCTTGCGGAACATTTCAACACCGGTGCAGGTGGTGACGGTAGTGTCACGCAGACCAACGATTTCCAGTGGGTCCTGAACGCGAACGATACCGCGCTCGATACGACCAGTCACAACAGTACCGCGACCGGAGATCGAGAATACGTCTTCGATTGGCATCAGGAACGGCTTGTCGGTCAGACGAACTGGTTCTGGGATGTAGCTGTCCAGAGTCTCAACCAGTTTACGAACGGCAGTGGTGCCCATTTCGTTGTCGTCTTTGCCTTCCAGAGCCATACGCGCCGAACCGATGATGATCGGAGTGTCGTCGCCCGGGAAGTCGTAAGTGCTCAGCAGATCGCGCACTTCCATCTCAACCAGTTCCAGCAGCTCAGCGTCGTCTACCAGGTCAGCCTTGTTCAGGAAAACCACGATGTACGGAACGCCTACCTGACGGGACAGCAGGATGTGCTCACGGGTTTGTGGCATCGGACCATCAGCGGCCGAGCAAACCAGGATAGCGCCGTCCATCTGGGCAGCACCAGTGATCATGTTCTTCACATAGTCAGCGTGACCTGGGCAGTCAACGTGAGCGTAGTGACGGATCTTCGAGTTGTACTCGACGTGCGCGGTGTTGATGGTGATACCACGAGCTTTTTCTTCTGGCGCGCTGTCGATTTTATCGAAATCAACGATGGCCGAACCGAATACTTCGGAGCAGACGCGAGTCAGAGCTGCAGTCAGAGTGGTTTTACCGTGGTCAACGTGACCGATGGTGCCAACGTTGACGTGCGGTAGGGAACGATCAAATTTTTCTTTAGCCACGACAATTAACTCCTTGCCTAAAGGGCTGAATCAGCCTTGTTTTTTGGTAACAGTTTCGACGATGTGCGACGGAGCTGTATTGTATTTTTTGAATTCCATAGAGTAGCTTGCGCGACCCTGGGACATGGAACGAACGTCGGTCGCATAACCGAACATCTCGCCCAGCGGAACTTCGGCGCGAATTACTTTGCCGGAGACCGTGTCTTCCATACCCAAAATCATGCCGCGACGACGGTTAAGGTCGCCCATCACGTCACCCATATAGTCTTCAGGCGTAACAACCTCTACCGCCATGATCGGCTCGAGCAACTCACCACCGCCCTTCTGGGCCAGTTGCTTGGTCGCCATGGAAGCAGCCACCTTAAACGCCATCTCGTTGGAGTCGACGTCGTGGTAAGAACCATCAAACACGGTAGCCTTCAGGCCGATCAGCGGATAGCCGGCAACAACGCCGTTCTTCATCTGCTCTTCGATACCCTTCTGGATCGCCGGGATGTATTCCTTAGGAACCACACCACCCACGACTTCGTTCACGAATTGCAGACCTTCCTGACCTTCGTCAGCAGGAGCAAAACGAATCCAGCAATGGCCGAACTGGCCACGACCGCCGGATTGACGAACGAATTTGCCTTCGATTTCACAGTTCTTCGTGATGCGCTCACGATAGGAAACCTGAGGCTTACCAATGTTGGCTTCGACGTTGAACTCACGGCGCATCCGGTCAACCAGGATGTCCAGGTGCAGCTCGCCCATGCCGGAGATGATCGTTTGACCAGTCTCTTCATCGGTTTTGACGCGGAAAGATGGATCTTCCTGAGCAAGCTTGCCCAGAGCGATACCCATTTTTTCCTGGTCATCCTTGGTCTTAGGCTCTACGGCAACCGAAATAACCGGCTCCGGGAAGTCCATACGAACCAGGATAATTGGCTTGTCAGCGTTGCACAAAGTCTCACCAGTGGTGACGTCCTTCATGCCGATCAAGGCCGCGATGTCACCAGCGCGCACTTCCTTGATTTCTTCACGGGCGTTTGCGTGCATTTGCACCATACGACCCACGCGCTCTTTCTTGCCTTTAACCGAGTTGATCACGCCGTCGCCGGAGGCCAACACGCCCGAGTAAACTCGAACAAAGGTCAAGGTACCCACGAATGGGTCGGTAGCGATCTTGAACGCCAGAGCCGAAAACGGCTCGCTGTCGTCTGCGTGACGCTCCATTTCCTTGGTCTCGTCATCCGGGTCAGTACCCTTGATGGCAGGAATGTCGGTTGGAGCAGGCAGGTAGTCGATAACGGCGTCGAGAACCAGGGGAACACCCTTGTTCTTGAAGGAAGAACCGCAAACAGCCAAAACGATCTCACCAGCGATAGTACGCTGACGCAGAGCCGCTTTGATTTCCGCGTTGGTGAGCTCTTCACCCTCGAGGTACTTGTTCATCAGCTCTTCGCTGGCTTCTGCCGCGGCTTCAATCATGTTGCCGCGCCATTCGTTAGCCAGCTCCTGCAGTTCAGCAGGGATAGGCTTACGAACTGGAACCATGCCTTTGTCAGAGTCATTCCAGTAAACAGCTTCCATAGCCATCAGATCGATCTGACCCTGGAAGTTGTCTTCGGAACCGATGGCCAATTGAATTGGCACCGGAGTGTGACCCAGACGCTGCTTGATCTGGCCGATCACGCGCAGGAAGTTGGCACCAGCACGGTCCATCTTGTTTACGTAAACAAGACGTGGAACGCCGTACTTGTTGGCTTGACGCCATACGGTTTCCGACTGAGGCTCAACACCCGAGGTGCCGCAGAACACAACGACCGCGCCGTCGAGAACACGCAGGGAACGCTCAACTTCAATAGTGAAGTCAACGTGGCCCGGGGTGTCGATGACGTTGAAACGGTATTGGTCCTTGTGCTGCTTCTCGGAACCCTGCCAGAAGGCGGTAATAGCAGCAGAAGTAATGGTAATACCACGCTCCTGCTCCTGCACCATCCAGTCTGTGGTCGCGGCGCCGTCATGCACCTCGCCCATCTTGTGGCTTTTGCCAGTGTAAAAAAGGACGCGCTCGGTGGTGGTGGTTTTACCAGCATCCACGTGAGCAACGATACCAATGTTACGGTAGCGGTTAATCGGTGTAGTACGAGCCATAAAGCCCTCGCAAAATTAGTGACGCTGAAATTAGAAGCGGTAGTGCGAGAAAGCCTTGTTGGCTTCAGCCATACGGTGCACGTCTTCACGCTTCTTAACTGCAGCACCTTTACCTTCAGCGGCGTCCAACAGTTCGCCAGCCAAACGCAGAGCCATAGACTTCTCGCCGCGCTTGCGGGCGAAGTCTACCAACCAGCGCATTGCCAGAGCGTTACGACGGGACGGACGAACTTCGACCGGAACCTGGTAAGTAGCACCGCCTACACGGCGCGACTTTACTTCGACCAGCGGAGCGATGGCGTCGAGAGCTTTCTCGAAGATTTCCAGGGGATCGCTGTTCTTGCGTTCTTTAACTTTTTCCAGCGCGCCATAAACGATACGTTCGGCAACGGCTTTCTTGCCGCTTTCCATAACGTGGTTCATGAACTTGGCCAGGATCTGGCTGCCGTACTTTGGATCGTCAAGCACTTCGCGCTTGGCTGCTACGCGTCTTCTTGGCATGGATAAGCCCTCAAACGGTCTTCAGGTTCGCTCGGAATCGGTGCCCTTGCGGGACGCCTCCGACCTTACTCTTATCGACTCAGAAAAATAGAAAATCAGTTTTTACAAAAAGCCGCTACTACTTAGGCTTCTTGGTACCGTACTTCGAACGACCCTGGTTACGACCTTTAACGCCGGAAGTATCCAAAGAACCGCGTACGGTGTGGTAACGAACACCTGGCAAGTCTTTTACACGACCGCCGCGGATCAGTACCACGCTGTGCTCTTGCAGGTTGTGGCCTTCACCGCCGATGTACGAGGAAACCTCGAAACCGTTGGTCAGACGCACACGGCATACTTTACGCAGTGCCGAGTTAGGTTTTTTCGGCGTGGTGGTATACACACGGGTGCATACGCCACGACGTTGCGGGCAGTTCTGCAGCGCAGGCACGTCGGATTTCTCGACGATACGCTTACGCGGCTGACGTACCAGCTGGTTGATAGTTGCCATCTACTAGCTCCACTGTTGTCTTGCGACGCTATTGTCTTGCAAGAAAAGCAAAATGGCAGGAACGAATTCCCGCCAAATTTAGGGGTACAAGAGTCTAAAGAGGATCTTGTCCCCAGTCAAGGCAAGGCCCCGACCTCCCCACCCATCCAACCTCGACAAATTGTCTCGATTCGATGAACGGAGCAGCCAGGGCCTTACGCTCATTTATCGCAGAACTCAGTTACCGCTAGAGTTCAGCGCTTCGGTCAGTGCAGCTTCCACTTCACTGGCGCTTACGCGCAACGGTTTGTCAGCATCACGGCGACGCTTGCGCTCGCTGTGATAAGCCAGACCGGTACCAGCCGGGATCAGACGACCCACGACCACGTTTTCTTTCAGGCCGCGCAGGTAATCGCGCTTGCCGGTTACCGCCGCTTCGGTCAGTACGCGAGTGGTTTCCTGGAAGGAAGCCGCCGAGATGAACGATTCGGTGGACAACGACGCCTTGGTGATACCCAACAGCACGCGAGTGAACTTGGAAACGAATTTCTCGTCGCCAGCCAGACGCTCGTTCTCTACCAGAACGTGAGTCAATTCCATCTGGTCGCCCTTGATGAAACTGGAATCGCCGGATTCAGCGATTTCAACTTTACGCAGCATCTGACGCAGGATGGTCTCGATGTGCTTATCGTTGATCTTCACGCCTTGCAGACGGTAAACGTCCTGGATCTCGTTCACGATGTACTTGGCCAGCGCACTCACACCCAGCAGACGCAGGATGTCGTGTGGATCGCTCGGGCCGTCGGAGATAACTTCGCCGCGGTTTACCTGTTCGCCTTCGAAGACGTTCAGGTGACGCCACTTCGGAATCAGCTCTTCGTACGGATCGCTACCGTCGTTCGGGGTAATGACCAGACGACGCTTGCCTTTGGTCTCTTTACCGAACGCGATGGTGCCGCTGACTTCAGCCAGAATCGAGGCTTCTTTCGGACGACGTGCTTCGAACAAGTCGGCAACACGCGGCAGACCACCGGTGATGTCACGGGTCTTCGAAGTCTCTTGCGGAATACGAGCGATAACATCACCGATCGCGATTTTCGCACCGTCCGCAACACCGACCAGGGCGTTAGCAGGCAGGAAGTACTGAGCAATTACATCGGTACCCGGCAGCAAGAGATCCTTGCCATTGTCATCAACCATCTTCACAGCAGGACGGATATCTTTACCGGCAGCTGGACGATCTTTGGCGTCAAGTACTTCAATGTTGGTCATACCGGTCAATTCGTCAGTCTGACGCTTGATCGTGATGCCTTCTTCCATGCCCACGTAGGTCACGGTACCTTTCATTTCGGTAACGATTGGGTGAGTGTGCGGATCCCACTTGGCCACGATTGCGCCAGCGTCGACCTTGTCACCTTCTTTAACCGAAATCACAGCACCGTACGGCAGCTTGTAACGCTCGCGCTCACGACCGAAGTCATCAGCGATCGCCAGCTCACCGGAACGGGACACAGCAACCAGGCAACCATCCACTCGCTCAACGTGCTTCAGGTTGTGCAGACGGACGGTACCGCCATTCTTCACCTGAACGCTATCAGCTGCGGAGGTCCGGCTTGCCGCACCACCGATGTGGAACGTACGCATGGTCAGCTGGGTACCCGGCTCACCGATGGACTGGGCAGCGATAACGCCGACCGCTTCACCGATGTTCACCTGGTGACCACGAGCCAGATCACGGCCGTAGCACTTGGCGCAAATGCCGTAGCGGGTTTCGCAGCTGATCGGCGAACGCACGATCACTTCGTCGATGCTGTTCAGCTCGATGAACTCGACCCACTTCTCGTCTACCAGCGTGCCGGCAGGAACGATGATTTCTTCAGTACCTGGCTTGAACACGTCACGGGCAATAACACGACCCAATACGCGCTCACCCAACGGCTCAACAACGTCACCGCCTTCAATGTGCGGAGTCATTACCAGGCCATGCTCGGTGCCGCAATCGATCTCGGTTACTACCAGATCCTGCGCCACGTCTACCAGACGACGAGTCAGGTAACCGGAGTTCGCAGTTTTCAACGCGGTATCCGCCAAACCTTTACGAGCACCGTGAGTGGAGATGAAGTACTGAAGTACGCTCAAACCTTCACGGAAGTTCGCAGTAATCGGCGTTTCAATGATGGAACCGTCCGGCTTGGCCATCAGGCCACGCATACCGGCGAGCTGACGGATCTGCGCAGCAGAACCCCGTGCGCCCGAGTCGGCCATCATGTACATCGAGTTGAAAGATTCCTGGTCGACTTCGACGCCATGACGGTCGATGACCTTCTCTTTCGAGAGGTTGGCCATCATCGCCTTGGAAACTTCGTCGTTCGCCTTGGACCAAAGGTCGATCACTTTGTTGTACTTCTCGCCCTGGGTTACCAGGCCGGAGGCGTACTGACTTTCGATCTCTTTCACTTCGTCGGTGGCAGCACCGATGATGCGGGCTTTTTCATCCGGGATAACGAAGTCGTTAACACCGATGGAAACGCCGGAGATGGTCGAATAAGCAAAACCGGTGTACATCAACTGGTCAGCGAAAATCACGGTCTCTTTCAAACCAACCACGCGGTAGCACTGGTTGATCAGCTTGGAGATCGCCTTTTTCTTCATCGGCTGGTTGACGACGTCGTACGACAGACCAGGTGGAACAACCTGGAACAACAGCGCACGGCCGACGGTGGTGTCGACGATACGGGTGTTCTTGACGCTGCCACCATCACGATCGTTGACGGTTTCGTTGATCCGCACTTTGACTTTAGCGTGCAGTGCGGCTTCGCCGGCACGGAACACACGGTCAACTTCCTGCAGATCCGCGAACACACGACCTTCGCCCTTGGCGTTGATCGCTTCACGAGTCATGTAGTACAGACCCAATACAACGTCCTGCGAAGGAACGATGATTGGCTCACCGTTGGCTGGCGACAGAATGTTGTTGGTCGACATCATCAACGCACGCGCTTCCAACTGGGCTTCCAGTGTCAGCGGTACGTGCACGGCCATTTGGTCGCCGTCGAAGTCGGCGTTGTACGCAGCACAGACCAGAGGGTGCAGCTGGATAGCCTTACCTTCGATCAGTACCGGTTCAAACGCCTGGATACCCAGACGGTGAAGGGTCGGTGCACGGTTGAGGAGAACCGGGTGTTCGCGAATCACTTCAGCGAGAACGTCCCAAACTTCCGGCAGCTCGCGCTCGACCATCTTCTTGGCAGCTTTGATGGTGGTCGCAAGACCACGCATTTCCAGCTTGCCGAAAATGAACGGCTTGAACAGCTCGAGAGCCATCTTCTTCGGCAGACCGCACTGGTGCAGACGCAGGGTCGGACCTACGGTAATTACCGAACGACCGGAGTAGTCAACACGCTTACCGAGCAAGTTCTGACGGAAACGACCTTGCTTACCCTTGATCATGTCAGCCAGGGATTTCAGAGGACGCTTGTTCGAACCGGTGATAGCGCGGCCACGACGACCGTTGTCGAGCAGTGCGTCGACGGCTTCCTGCAACATACGCTTTTCGTTGCGCACGATGATGTCCGGAGCGGACAGATCAAGCAGGCGCTTCAAGCGGTTGTTACGGTTGATCACTCGACGATACAGATCGTTGAGGTCGGAAGTCGCGAAGCGACCGCCATCCAGCGGGACCAGTGGACGCAGATCTGGCGGCAGAACCGGCAGAACGGTCAGCACCATCCACTCTGGAAGGTTGCCGGAACCCTGGAAGGCTTCCATCAACTTCAGACGCTTGGACAGCTTCTTGATTTTGGTTTCGGAGTTGGTTTGCGGAATTTCTTCACGCAGACGGCCAATCTCGTGTTCCAGGTCGATAGCGTGCAGCAGCTCACGGACAGCTTCGGCACCCATGCGGGCATCGAAATCGTCGCCGAACTCTTCCAGCGCTTCGAAGTACTGCTCGTCGTTGAGCAGCTGACCTTTTTCAAGGGTGGTCATGCCTGGATCGATAACGACATAGCTCTCGAAGTAGAGAACGCGTTCGATATCACGCAGGGTCATGTCCATCAGCAAGCCGATACGCGACGGCAGCGATTTCAGGAACCAGATGTGGGCAACTGGCGAGGCCAGTTCGATGTGCGCCATGCGCTCACGACGAACTTTAGCCAGCGCGACTTCAACGCCGCACTTCTCGCAGATCACACCACGGTGCTTCAAGCGCTTGTACTTACCGCACAGGCACTCGTAATCCTTTACCGGGCCAAAGATCTTGGCGCAGAACAGGCCGTCACGTTCAGGTTTGAACGTACGGTAGTTAATGGTTTCCGGCTTTTTAACTTCACCGAACGACCACGAACGGATCATCTCAGGCGATGCCAATCCAATACGGATGGCGTCGAACTCTTCGACTTGACCCTGGTTTTTCAGCAAATTCAGTAGGTCTTTCAAGGCCTTTCCTCCTGGCGGAGCAGAGAGCGGGCAATCCTGCCCCGCTCTCGATTCGCGTCACGTGTTATTCGGTTTCCAGATCGATATCGATGCCGAGGGAACGAATTTCCTTGATCAACACGTTGAAAGACTCGGGCATGCCCGGCTCCATACGGTGATCGCCATCCACGATGTTTTTGTACATCTTGGTACGGCCGTTCACATCGTCCGACTTCACTGTGAGCATTTCTTGCAGAGTGTAAGCGGCACCGTAAGCTTCCAGTGCCCAGACCTCCATCTCCCCGAAACGCTGACCACCGAACTGCGCCTTACCACCCAGCGGCTGCTGGGTAACCAGGCTGTACGAACCGGTAGAACGAGCGTGCATCTTGTCGTCTACCAAGTGGTTCAGCTTCAGCATGTACATGTAGCCAACAGTAACCGGGCGCTCGAACTTGTTGCCGGTACGGCCGTCGGTCAGCTGCATCTGGCCGCTTTCCGGCAGGTCTGCCAGTTTCAGCATGGCCTTGATTTCGCTTTCCTTGGCGCCGTCGAACACTGGAGTGGCCATTGGAACGCCGCCACGCAGGTTCTTCGCCAGATCCAGGATTTCCTGGTCGGAGAAGCTATCCAGATCTTCGTTACGACCGCCGATCTGGTTGTAGATCTCGTCCAGGAAGGTACGAAGCTCAGCCACTTTGCGCTGCTCTTCGATCATCCGGTTGATCTTCTCGCCCAGACCTTTGGCCGCGAGGCCGAGGTGGGTTTCAAGGATCTGACCAACGTTCATACGCGAAGGTACGCCCAACGGGTTGAGGACAACGTCGACCGGGGTGCCATTGGCATCGTGCGGCATGTCTTCAACCGGCATGATCACGGAGACCACACCTTTGTTACCGTGACGACCGGCCATCTTGTCGCCCGGCTGAATGCGGCGACGGATTGCCAGGTAAACCTTGACGATTTTCAGCACGCCTGGAGCCAGGTCATCGCCCTGCTGCAGTTTGCGCTTCTTGTCTTCGAACTTGTCGTCCAGCAGACGGCGACGATCAACGATGTAGGCCTGAGCCTTCTCGAGCTGCTCGTTCAGAGCATCTTCAGCCATGCGCAGTTTGAACCACTGACCATGCTCAAGACCGTCGAGAACTTCGTCGGTGATGTCCTGACCTTTCTTCAGACCGGCGCCGCCTTCGGCTTTGTGGCCGACCAGAGCGGAACGCAGACGCTCGAAAGTTGCGCCTTCAACGATACGGAACTCTTCGTTCAGATCCTTGCGGATCTCGTCGAGTTGAGTCTTCTCGATCGACAGTGCACGAGCATCACGCTCAACGCCGTCGCGGGTGAAGACCTGTACGTCGATGACGGTACCCTTGGTGCCAGTAGGCACGCGCAGGGAGGTGTCTTTAACGTCGCTGGCTTTTTCACCGAAGATGGCACGCAACAGCTTCTCTTCCGGAGTCAGTTGGGTCTCGCCTTTCGGAGTGACCTTACCGACCAGAATGTCGCCTGCGCCAACTTCAGCACCTACGTAAACGATACCGGCTTCGTCCAGTTTGTTCAGTGCAGCTTCACCCACGTTCGGGATGTCTGCAGTGATTTCCTCTGGCCCAAGCTTGGTGTCACGCGCCACACAGGTCAGTTCCTGAATGTGGATCGTGGTGAAGCGATCTTCCTGAACCACACGCTCGGACAGGCAGATGGAGTCTTCGAAGTTGAAGCCGTTCCATGCCATGAACGCAATGCGCATGTTCTGACCCAGAGCCAGTTCACCCATGTCGGTGGACGGACCGTCAGCCATGATGTCGCTACGCTGAACCCGATCACCTTTACGCACCAGCGGACGCTGGTTGATGCAGGTGTTCTGGTTGGAGCGGGTGTACTTGGTCAGGTTGTAGATGTCGACACCAGCTTCGCCGGTTTCAACTTCGTCATCAGCAACACGAACCACGATACGGCTGGCGTCGACAGAATCGATAACACCGCCACGACGAGCCACGACGCAAACGCCGGAGTCACGAGCTACGTTACGCTCCATGCCGGTACCGACCAGCGGCTTGTCAGCGCGCAGGGTTGGTACAGCTTGACGCTGCATGTTCGAACCCATCAACGCACGGTTGGCGTCATCGTGCTCGAGGAACGGGATCAGCGACGCAGCAACCGAAACTACCTGCTTCGGCGATACGTCCATCAAGGTGACGTCTTCAGGCGCCTTGACGGTGAACTCGTTCAAGTGACGAACAGCTACCAGCTCGTCGATCAGGACTTTTTTATCGTTCATCGTGGCCGAAGCCTGAGCGATCACGTGATCAGCTTCTTCGATGGCGGACAGGAACACGATCTCGTCGGTGACCAGAGCGTCTTTCACCACACGGTACGGGCTCTCGAGGAAGCCGTACTGGTTGGTGCGCGCATAGGCAGCCAGGGAGTTGATCAGACCGATGTTCGGACCTTCCGGCGTTTCAATCGGGCATACACGACCGTAGTGAGTCGGGTGTACGTCACGAACTTCAAAGCCGGCACGCTCACGAGTCAAACCGCCAGGGCCGAGTGCAGACACACGACGCTTGTGGGTGATCTCGGACAGCGGGTTGTTCTGGTCCATGAACTGGGACAGCTGGCTGGAACCGAAGAACTCTTTCACCGCCGCAGCCACTGGCTTGGCGTTGATCAGGTCTTGCGGCATCAGGCCTTCGCTTTCAGCCATCGACAGACGCTCTTTGACCGCACGCTCAACACGTACCAGGCCAACGCGGAACTGGTTCTCGGCCATTTCGCCTACGCAGCGAACACGACGGTTACCCAAGTGGTCGATGTCATCGACGATGCCTTTACCGTTACGGATGTCGACCAGAGTCTTCAGTACCGCGACAATGTCTTCTTTGCACAACACACCCGAACCTTCGATCTCGGTACGACCGATACGACGGTTGAACTTCATCCGGCCGACCGCAGACAGGTCATAGCGCTCAGGGCTGAAGAACAGGTTGTTGAACAGAGTCTCGGCAGCGTCTTTGGTTGGCGGCTCGCCTGGACGCATCATGCGATAGATCTCGACCAGCGCTTCCAATTGGTTGCTGGTGGAGTCGATCTTCAGAGTGTCGGAGACAAACGGACCGCAGTCGATATCGTTGGTGTACAGAGTTTCGATGCGAACAACCTGGGCCTTGGCGATTTTCGCCAGGATCTCGGTGTTCAGCTCGGTGTTGCACTCTGCCAGGATTTCGCCGGTTGCCGGATGCACGATGACCTTGGCGGTAGTGCGACCCAGGACGTAGTCCAGAGGCACTTGCAGCTCTTTGATCCCTGCTTTTTCCAGCTGGTTGATGTGGCGAGCGGTGATACGACGACCTTGCTCGACAATAACCTTGCCTTTGTCATCCAGGATATCCAGGACAGCAATTTCACCACGCAGGCGCTGAGGCACCAGTTCCAGGCTGAGGTTTTCACCTTGCACGTGGAAGACGTTGGTGGTGTAGAACGCATCCAGCACTTCTTCAGTGGTATAGCCCAGCGCGCGCAGCAATACCGATGCAGGCAGCTTGCGACGACGGTCGATACGCACGAACACGCAGTCTTTCGGGTCGAACTCGAAGTCCAACCACGAACCGCGGTAAGGAATGATGCGCGCGGAGTACAGCAGTTTGCCGGAGCTGTGCGTCTTGCCACGGTCGTGGTCGAAGAACACGCCCGGGGAACGGTGCAGCTGGGAAACGATTACACGCTCGGTACCGTTGATTACGAAGGTACCGTTCTCAGTCATCAGGGGGATTTCACCCATGTAGACTTCTTGCTCTTTAATGTCCTTGATCGCTTTGTTCGACGATTCTTTGTCGAAAATGATCAGGCGCACTTTTACCCGCAAAGGTACGGCGTAAGTTACACCGCGCAATACGCATTCTTTGACATCAAATGCCGGTTCGCCCAGGCGATAACCGACGTACTCCAGCGCAGCATTGCCGGAGTAGCTGATGATCGGGAAAACGGATTTGAAGGCCGCATGCAGGCCCACGTCGCGGAACTGATCTTTAGTCGCTCCCGCTTGCAAGAATTCACGATACGAATCCAGCTGGATGGCCAGGAGGTACGGCACATCCATGACGTCCGGCAACTTGCTAAAGTCCTTGCGGATACGTTTTTTCTCAGTATATGAGTAAGCCATCAGCGTTCCCCAGCTTGGTCACCTGCTTGTTTGGCCCCTCCCGACGGGAGCAGCCAGAAAATCGTGCAAACCCCATGGTTTGCGCCACCACATCGGGTGGTTACAGCTCGTTATCAGCACCGACCCAGTCGGCTGCCAATAACGGAAAAAGGCCGGTGGCAAGAGCCACCAGCCATCAGCCTTTCGCTTTACGCTCGGGCTGGAGGAGCAAAGTCGATGCTTACTTCAGCTCGACTTTAGCGCCTGCTTCTTCCAGAGTAGCTTTGGCTTTGTCAGCTGCGTCTTTCGAAACAGCTTCCAGAACCATGGCAGGAGCGCCGTCAACTACAGCCTTGGCTTCTTTCAGGCCCAGACCGGTCAGTTCACGTACTGCCTTGATCACGTTTACTTTCTTCTCGCCAGCTTCGGTCAGCATGACGTTGAATTCGGTTTGCTCTTCAACAACAGCGGCAGCAGCAGCTGGACCAGCCGATGCAGCAGCAGCGGTAACGCCGAATTTTTCTTCGAAAGCTTTGATCAGCTCAACAACCTGCAGAACCGACATTTCAGCTACGGCGTTGAGGATATCGTCTTGGGAGATAGACATTGCTGTATTTCCTGAATTGGGGGACGGCCTACGCGGCCATCGAAATAAACAAAAATACGCGAAAGGAGATGTTCAGCCTTAGGCTGCAACAGCTTCTTTTTGGTCGCGAACTGCAGCCAGAGTACGAGCCAACTTGCTGGTAGCGCCTTGAATCACGCTCATCAGCTGAGAAATTGCTTCGTCACGGGTCGGCAGTGTTGCCAGTACGTCGATTTGGTTAGCTGCGAGGAACTTGCCCTCGAACGCAGCTGCCTTGATCTCGAACTTATCCTGACTCTTGGCGAATTCCTTGAACAAACGGGCAGCAGCGCCAGGATGATCCTTGGAGAACGCGATCAGAGTCGGGCCGGTGAACACGTCGTTGAGGACACTGTATTCAGTGTCAGCAACAGCGCGCTTGAGCAGGGTGTTACGTACAACACGTACGTAAACGCCAGCTTCACGAGCCTCTTTACGGAGTCCGGTCATCGCGCCTACTGTTACGCCACGGGCATCAGCCACGACAGCGGACAGAGCGACTTTGGCAGCCTCGTTGACTTCAGCGACGATGGCCTTCTTGTCTTCGAGATTAATTGCCACGGGTTTAACTCCTGCTTGTTACCGTTTCATCTGGCCGAAGCCGGATGTCGTTTTGGTGTCTGATTCGGTAAGGAACCGGGAGCACCATCTGCGTAGGCTTGAGGTTTAAGACTTGCGTCGCCTACGGTCTTGGATAGCCCCCGCCAGGCAGGGACCCCAATCTTTCAATTGGCGCGATCGCTCGCGCCAACCTGTGTCTTACGCGTCGAGCGAGCTTTGGTCGATGACCAGACCTGGGCCCATAGTGGTGCTCAGGGTAACGCGCTTGACGTAAATGCCTTTCGAGGAAGCTGGCTTGATACGCTTCAGATCAGCGATCAGGGCTTCAACGTTTTCCTTCAGCTTGACGGCGTCGAAGCCGATCTTGCCAACGGAAGTGTGGATGATGCCGTTTTTGTCGGTGCGATAACGAACCTGACCAGCTTTGGCGTTTTTAACCGCGGTAGCTACGTCTGGAGTTACGGTGCCGACTTTAGGGTTAGGCATCAGGCCGCGTGGACCGAGGATCTGACCCAACTGACCAACAACGCGCATTGCATCCGGGGATGCGATAACTACGTCATAGTTCAGGTCGCCGCCTTTCATTTCGGCAGCCAGGTCGTCCATACCTACACGGTCAGCGCCGGCAGCCAGAGCGGCCTCAGCAGCTGGACCCTGGGTGAACACAGCAACGCGAACGGTCTTGCCAGTGCCGTGTGGCAGCACAGTAGCGCTACGAACAACCTGGTCAGATTTACGCGGGTCAACACCCAGGTTAACAGCAACGTCGAACGACTCGCTGAACTTGACAGTCGACAGCTCAGCCAGCAGAGCAGCAGCGTCTACAAAGTTGTAGGCCTTGCCTGCTTCGATTTTGCCGGCGATAGCCTTTTGACGCTTGGTCAACTTAGCCATTACACACCCTCCACGTTAAGGCCCATGCTACGAGCAGAACCGGCGATAGTACGCACGGCTGCTTCCATATCAGCTGCAGTCAGATCCGCGTTTTTGGTTTTCGCGATTTCTTCCAGCTGAGCACGGGTCACGGTGCCAACCTTAACGGTGTTCGGACGAGCGGAACCGCTAGTCAGACCAGCAGCCTTCTTCAGCAGAACCGAAGCAGGGGTGGACTTGGTTTCAAAAGTGAAGCTACGGTCGCTGTAGACAGTGATGATCACTGGAGTCGGCAGACCTGGCTCAAGACCCTGAGTACGGGCGTTGAAGGCCTTGCAGAATTCCATGATGTTCACGCCGTGCTGACCCAGAGCAGGACCAACAGGTGGGCTTGGGTTAGCCTGAGCGGCCTTCACTTGCAGCTTGATGTAAGCGGTAATTTTCTTGGCCATGAGGCACTCCAATTACGGGTTCAAACGCCTCGAAAGGCTCCCCGGTTACTTGCGCGTTTATCCCAGTGACGACAAAACCCCACAGCCTAGGGCTGCGGGGTTGGGATGCTTGCTCAGCTAGACCTTTTCGACCTGGCTGAACTCTAGCTCTACCGGGGTAGAGCGACCGAAAATGAGCACTGCCACTTGGATCCGGCTCTTCTCGTAGTTAACTTCTTCAACCGTGCCAGTAAAATCAGCAAACGGCCCGTCATTGACCCGTACCGACTCGCCCGGCTCGAACAATGTCTTCGGCTTCGGCTTATCACTACCATCAGCAACGCGACGCAGAATTGCTTCTGCCTCTTTATCTGTAATTGGCGCAGGCTTATCGGCAGTACCGCCAATGAAGCCCATCACCCGAGGCGTATCCTTGACCAAGTGCCAAGTACCCTCGTTCATATCCATCTGTACCAGCACGTAACCTGGGAAGAACTTGCGCTCGCTTTTGCGCTTCTGGCCATTACGCATTTCAACCACTTCTTCAGTGGGAACCAGAATTTCGCCGAAGCCATCTTCCATGCCAGCCAGCTTTACGCGCTCTACCAACGAGCGCATGACATGCTTCTCGTAACCGGAGTAAGCATGCACAACGTACCAACGCTTAGCCACGGGACACCCTTAGCCGACAATCAAGGAAACAAGCCAGCCGAGGAGGGAATCAAGCCCCCACAACAGCAACGCCATAACCAGAACAACAGCCACAACAATCAACGTGGTCTGCGTGGTTTCTTGGCGAGTTGGCCATACGACTTTACGAATCTCAGTGCGAGCTTCCTTAACCAGTACAAAGAAAGACTTGCCCTTGACTGTCTGCAGGCCTACAAAGGCAGCTACAGCAGCAATGACGAGCAGTGCAAGTACACGGTACAGGATCGGCGAAGCAGAGTAATACTGATTGCCAACAACGCCAACAACCACCAAAGCGACTACTACTAGCCACTTGAGCAGATCGAAGCGAGAGCCTTGAGCTTCAGCTTTAGGAGTCATCTATGAAGATCCTGTGAAAAGAAAGCCAGACACACCAAGTGAATCTGGCAGGTCAGGAGGGAATCGAACCCCCAACCTACGGTTTTGGAGACCGTCGCTCTGCCAATTGAGCTACTGACCTAAAACAAAATCAGGCCGACCATTATGCCGGCCCGAAAAAGACATTACAACAATTTACTCGATGATTTTGGCTACGACGCCAGCGCCGACGGTACGACCGCCTTCACGGATAGCAAAACGCAGACCATCTTCCATCGCGATGGTTTTGATCAGGGTAACAGTCATCTGAATGTTGTCACCTGGCATTACCATTTCAACGCCTTCTGGCAGCTCGCAGTTACCAGTCACGTCAGTAGTACGGAAGTAGAACTGTGGACGGTAGCCTTTGAAGAACGGAGTATGACGGCCGCCTTCTTCCTTGCTCAGAACGTAAACTTCTGCGGTGAACTTGGTGTGCGGCTTAACCGAACCCGGCTTAACCAGAACCTGGCCACGCTCAACGTCGTCACGCTTGGTGCCGCGCA
>NZ_AZVV01000025.1:0-17619 GCF_000514395.1 Pseudomonas sp. URMO17WK12:I12 | reverse complement strand
AAGACTACGACTATCCCGGCCGCTTCCTCGACCGCGAACGCGGCAAGCACCTGGCCAAACGCGCCCTCGAACGTCACCGCAGCGACTTCCAGCTCGCCGAAGGCAAAAGCGATCAACCGATACTGGTCAGCGGCCACTTCCTGGCCCTGACCGAGCACCCGAAAGCCAAATGGAACGACTTGTGGCTGCTGACCGAAATCCTCCACGAAGGCAAACAGCCGCAAGTGCTGGAAGAGTCGGTCACCAGCAGTACCACCAACCTGAAAGATGACTTCCATCAAGGTTATCGCAACCGCTTCCAGGCCACCCCGTGGGACGTGCCCAATCGCCCCGCGCTGACGCAAAAGAAACCGCGGATCCTCGGCAGCCAGAGCGCCGTGGTCACCGGGCCCAAAGGCGAAGAGATCCACTGCGACCAGTACGGCCGCGTCAAAGTGCAATTTCACTGGGACCGCGAAGGCCAGGCCGACGACAAGACCAGCTGCTGGCTGCGCGTCTCCTCTGCCTGGGCCGGCGCCCACTACGGCGGCATCGCCATCCCGCGCATCGGCATGGAAGTGCTCGTCACCTTCCTCGAAGGCGACCCCGACCAACCGCTGATCAGCGGCTGCCTGTACCACAAGGAAAACGTCGTCCCGTACCCACTGCCGGCGAACAAGACCCGCAGCACCTTCAAGACCCTGAGTTCCCCCGGTGGCGGCGGTTTCAACGAACTGCGCATCGAAGACAAAAAGGGCCAGGAACAAATCTTCCTGCACGCCCAGCGCGACTGGGACGAAAACGTCGAACACGACCAGAAAATCCGCGTCGGCAACGAACGCCACGACACCGTCGAGCAAAACAGCTACAGCGAATTCAAGGCCGAAGAACACCACACGGTTTATGCCGATCGCAAAGTCGAAGCCCGCGCCAACGACCACCTGACCGTGGGCGTGAATCAGCACATCAAGATTGGTACCGGGCAATTCATCGACGCGGGCCAGGAGATTCACCTGAGCAGTGGCCTGAAAGTGGTGCTGGAAGCCGGCAGTGAATTGACCCTGATTGGTGGCGGTAGCTTCATCAAGATCGACGGCAGCGGTGTGACGCTGAGCGGGCCGGTAATCAACATGAACTCCGGTGGCAGCCCGGGGAATGGCACGGGCGCAGCCCCCCTGTTGCCGGGGCCGTTGAAGCAGGCGGATGCGGATAAGGCTGGGCAGTTGTTGGTGCCGGCGCAGCGGCAGGCGTTGATGCAGAAGAAGCCAATCTGCGTGATCTGTGAGAATGCCAAACTGGAGGCACAAAATGCTTAAATCCAACTGGCCACTGGAGAACGGGTTACCACAAGGCCTTTCATGGAATGACACAGTCGGCTTGTTGCTGGATGGTGTCAGCGTCGAGAAACTTCCACAACATCTGTATCAATGGTCAGATAACCCGGTGTTCGAACCCCTCTACCTCGGTACACGTTGGGGGGAACTGGGTGATATTTCTCCGTGCCTCATCCAGATAAAAACGCAGAACGATCCGATCCTGCTGCAGTTTCTGAACGCCTCCCATCAAGAATGGGGTCATCTTGTGTTCAGCGATCAGCCATGGGACGAGATGCTTGCGCACTTCCGTTGGCTCACCAGCGTAATGCACCCGCAAGGTGAAGAAGTTCTATTGCGCATAGCCGACCCTGCCGTGACCCATGCGTTGCTCGCTCACGCGGATACCATCAAGGACCCGACCCTGTTCGGCCCTTGCACACAGATCGTCACCGCCGATGCGGCGCTGGGCTGTTGGCATGTAAACCAACGACCAGGCAAGGCCCCCGAGCCGAACGACAAAAAACTCTACCGCTTGAGCGACGAACAACTCAGCCAACTGGATGAGGTGAATTTTCGCAGCATCGTCCTTCGACTCGACGAACACATGCACGAATACTTCCCGTTCTACCAGGCGCAAGCAAAGCCTCTGCAACGCTGGGAACACCTGCATACATTGGCTTCGACTTCATATGATCGAGGCTTCAACACCGAACTCGACATAACCCTCTACGCCAATATTCACGGGTTCCTCGGTGAGAGAGCGCTGGAAGAACATCCAGACCTGGATGCAATACTCAAAACCCCTTCGGAACAAACGCCCGCTCAGCGACTCGAACGGGTCGCTGATATAGCCCAGGAACGGGCTGAAACCCTCAACAGGAGCCAAGGATGACCACGCCAACATCGGCCAACAAAAGCCCGAACAACGTCGCGAAAAGCCGAGACGACGGCAAGTGCGCCACGGGTGGCTGCGCCCTGATGAAGGCCAAAATTCAGCTCATCCCCCTGCGCTACGGTTTGGTCGAACGACTCGACCCGTCCAGCACACTAACGATGCCGTACAAAACCATCTCACGCCCACTAGGCATTCGCCTTATCCGTGATGGCTGGCTCTACGTAATCGTCGATAAGAAACCTCAAGCCGTAATGCACGAATACCGCGTCCAGAATGGCATCGTGACCCAACTGCTGTGGGAAAAAGGCGAGATTACCGCCAACAAACGCGAGAGCAATGTAGGCGAAGCCGTCTTGGTCTTCCCGCGTCTGAGCAACCTCTACGTCAACTACTCAGAAGTGCAATGGACCGCTGCAAAATGCGCACAGGTCATCAAACATAAATCTGAGCGCGAATACTTCATGCAGCCTGTCGACCTGACCAAGGCTGACCCCGAGAAAGGTGCTGCTAATCTACTGACTCCGAGCCAAGCGGAAAAATGGATTGCGGAAATTGCCGAGCAACCGAGTAAAGATCCGGCTGTCACAGGCGCCAAGCATGAAGAAAGCCAGGACTACCTATGGGAGCAGGCTTCGCACTTCAAAAAAGCTCAGTTAGGCATACTGAAAAAGCAGGTAAAGGCAGAAAATGAACGCGACCATCTGTATCTGGTCGTTCAGGATGACTTAGGCGTGCTTCGTGATCTAGCTGAGCATCAGGATTTAGTCACCGGTTGGATTAGTGATTGGAGTGATGCTGAGGCTAATCAGAAAAGGTATGTATTGGGTTGTTACATCGAATCGTTGTACACGGTTACCGGCGATAACATTCTTAATGCAGCCCAAGGTGACCCACGTTTTGCCCAACTCAAGGATGAGACCACTGAGGACCAGAGGCAAACCATCGTCGACTACGTCAATGTAAAAAATAAAACTCAGTATTCTGGTGTAGGGACGCATCGCGGGGCCATTGCAGCGGCAAAGTCGCGAATGCAATCAAGCCTTATGTCGCTCTACTCAAAGTACGAAAAACTGATCGATACTATTGAAGACAATGCGGATGACGCACTCAATGGTGCAAAAATGGGACAACAGGGCATCAATGATTTAATTGATCGCCCGGCTATGGAAGCGTTCATCAAACAACAACAAGCCCAACTCAGTCGCTGGAACCAGCGTCTGGATTTGATAAGCAAGGATCGGGCTAGTTTAGTAAGCGAGGAACGATTCCATCGATCAGCTTGGTATTTTGATCCGAAACTTGACGAACAACTAAATACGACTCTTGCTACTGAATATGCATGCATGAGGGATATTTGTCGAACCGATAAAGCGACTGAGCAACTCGCCGACCTGCTCGAGAAACAGCCAGGATTTTCCATACCAACTTTTTTCACTTTGAGTTTGGCTGATCAAAAAGATATGCATGCCAAAGTTACGTCATTCTATAAGTCCTTGCGCGACACTATTATGCTCAAGAAGGATTACGTAGGTGCACAAGAACTCAGCGGGAAATTTGGAAATCTACTCACTCAAAATTTGGCAGCCGCCATGCAGCTTAAGGAGAACGGAATTGTTCTCGGTCAGTTACGTGACACGGCATACGAGCCGGCGAAACAATTACGTCTCGCAGGAGCACTAGATGATGCGATGCAGGCCTTGCGTAGTGGTCAATCGTTAGACCCGGCAAAAGTATTGCGGGGGATCCCAGGATCGGCGTGGATAAATGTTTTGCGGGCCTTTGGTAAAGGAGGAATCACGCTGGAGTTTTCTTCGACCAGCCAAATCGATGCGTTCAAGGCAGACATCACCAAGCTGACGGACCTTCGCAAGCAAATGACATCACTCAAAAATCAGATTAGACAAACCCTTGCCAACGAACGTAAAGGCTCCGCACCCAAAGGAGGCTACAAAAATTTGGTGGCTCGCCGTAAAGCCATTCAACAATCTGTCGCGCCTCTAGAAGGGAGAGTTGCTCAGGCCATGAGTCCTGTCGGAGACGGTCCAGGAAAATCCGCTTTTAAGATCAAGGGACTTAACAGTGCCCAAGTGATTGAGTTTGAGAAAATGGCCGACGACTATCGGCTTAAGCGTCCATTTAAAGGGATCAAAAGTGCCGTTTTCTCATCTGCGGGAGGCGATTTGTTTGCTTCGGCAGCAGCGGTTTTACAGGTAATCAACTTTGTAACTGTCTATAGCGAGTTCGCCAACAAAAAGGACTCAGAACTTTCCGACAAGTTGTCTGTTGCAAATGCGCTTTTCTCAATGATTGGCGGGACTCTCGCAGCTGCGCAAGGCATTGTCATTACGGGGCTTTCCGTCGCTATTGAAAATTATGCAAGTGCCGCTGGAAAAATCAAACTGGCCGCAAAATTAGGGCGAATTACCGGAGCTCTGGGTCCTTTCGCCTACCTATTTAGCGCTATTGCCGCTGGAACCAGCTTATATGGTGAAAAGGGTTCAGCCGCCCGATGGACCGAAGCGTTACGATCAGGCAACGGCGCTAAATTAGCGGGCGCAAGCATGACTCTGGCCGGAGACTCCGGCCAATTAGCTGTCAATAGTTGGGCTACTGCTCGAACAATTCAATACACGTATGAAGCTATGTCTAGTGTTAGCCAGGCCCGCGCTCTTGCTTGGGTTACGACAGGTGGAAAACTACTAAGCGTCGCCGCACGTGCCAACTTGATCGGGCTGGTTCTTACAGGTCTCCAGCTAGGTGGAGAATGGCTATACAACCGAAATAATAAAACTGAACTTGATAAATGGCTGCTGAAAGGCCCCTGGGGGAAACAGAACGAAAATCGGAATTTGGCGGAGGAACGTCTAATATTATCCGACATTACATCCTCTCCGCAGGTAGCGTTAGAACAAGTAAACAGCAAGTCGATGGCTATCCTGCACTTTCCAGGAATAACTGCACAGGAACTAAACGACGTCAATTTCGGCCTCAGCGCTTACTGGCTTCAAAACTATCAGAGAAATGATTGGGAAGCCTGGAGCGAACCTCTGTTGTACCAACTTAATCTACTTAGCAAGCCGGACGCGCCTCTCAAACTCGGCTTAGAAATTTTCCAACATGAATCCAATGCACAACATGGTTTGGCTATCATCTTGAGGTATCACCCCGTTGCGGGGGATGTAGCTTTCCGAGAAAAACGCTTCGAAACCACGACCCTAAACGTGCAGAATGGCAAATTGCTTTCTGAGGTGTCCGTATTAAGGGCTCGCACCAACGATGCCCCTTGGCTATTGGTGACCAGCGATGCTCTATAGCCATCCTGCTCGCCTATTTTTTGGTTGATCGTATGTCCTCTAAACCCACACAGCAAGACGAATTAGACCTAAAACACCACCGTCCCACGGCAGGTGAAACACGTCGTTTTGCTACTGGCGAAGCGTTGTTTTTGTCACCCCGACCAGTTCCTACCGGTCAGATTCCAATGGATCTCGGTGGAAGCTTTCTTGATGTCAACGACGTCTATTTAGACATGGGCAGTAGTAACCAAAGCAAATCTTTTCAGACCCGAGTGGCTGTCTCGCTACCTATGGTAGTGATCATTGTATGCGCTATTATACTTCCTACTTTGATGGGTTTTACCGCATTCATTAATCCATTTGGAAGAAGTTTTTGGTTTTACTTTAGTGACTTTTTTGAGTTCGGACTTTCCCTTGCAGTTTGGGCTGGGGGTGGGGCGGCACTTATTGGCCTATACGCAGTTATCAACACAACACGAACCAAAGCTCGTACCCGTCCAATACGCTTTAACCGCCAACGCAGAGAGGTCTGTTACTTCCCTGACGGTTCCGATGAGCCTGTAATACAGCCTTGGGAAGAAACAGTTGCTTGGGTTTCGGTCAGTACTGGATTCACAGGGGCTGGAGTCATCAGCAGCTATACCTTAGGAATTGCTATCGACGATCCAAAAAGTGACAAAGTGCATTTTCTGACTCAAGAAATTATGACACCTGCTCATGGGTTAGGAAAATGGGAAGCTATCCGTCTTTATATGGAAAAAGGTCCGGAGTTTTGTCCCGGCAAGGCTTCATACGAAGGGCTTCATACCTTCGATAAAGAACGAGAGGAAATGCAAGAGGAATACCGTCACAACGAACGCTCCGCCCTAGGTATAGGTTGGTGGTATCTGACGCACCTTATCACTTGGTGGCGTTTTCCCTACTGGGTGGCTGAACGGGATCACCGCTACAGTATGAAGTCTCTACCTAGCTCCATTGCTGAATGGTCGAAAGAACTACCGATAGAGCAGTGGGCCAAACCAAGCACAGAGCTAAAGGAGCAAAGCGCGAAGATCGAAAAAGCCTTTGTTCAAGGCAGGGATTTTATGACGTACTTCAATGCCAACCTAAATGAAACCAAAGCAGAAAATTCAGCAAATAGCTGAACGCTGTCAAGCCCAAGAATCAGGTGGTCCGATGATTCTCAAATCAAGTTGTTCGACCCGAAGCAGCCCTTGATGGCTGTTTGTTCTCGTCATATGTTACGGGTATTCATGGAGGATTCTGACTGATGGCACGCGTGGGTTTGATACTGACACCCGGTTTTGCGGACTGGGAATACGCTTTCATTGCGGGTACGGCCTCCCCTTTTTACGGGATCGACGTTAGGTTTTTCGCTCCTGCTACGGGGGAGTTTCGTTCACAAGGTGGATTGGCTGTGACGGTCGACAGCAGCTTGCATCAATGTCTGGACTGGAAACCGGACGTTGTCGTCGTTATTGGAGGAATGGTCTGGGAAAGTGCAGAAGCGCCGGATATTCGAGACTTTCTTCATGCCAGCCGTTCAAGTGGAGCAACCCTTGCCGGTATCTGTGGAGGAACGCTGGCACTTGCGAGGGCCGGGCTTCTAGATACGGTTCCTCATACCTCGAACAGCGCTGACTTCTTACAGAATGCGGTCAGTTATCAAGGCTGCACGCTTTACCGAAGCAGCTTAATAGCGGTGATGGCGGATCGCATCATTACTGCTCCAGGCACCGCCCCCGTTAGCTTCACCTGCGCAGTGTTTGAAAGTGCCGGGCTATCTTCAGAGAGCATTTCCCAATTCAGGTCAATGTTGGCAGCGGAACATGCGTGATCGCGTCGTCCCGGCGCTGATTGGACGTCGATCACGTCAGCGTCACCAGGCCGACCCGGTCGAATCCTTGTTCCGCCAGACAGGTCATCAATGGGATTGCGAGCGCAACGGATTGCAAGTGTTCGCGGTAGACGGCGCATTGTTGCGCCCCCTTGATTCAACTGGCCTGAGAGAGCAACCCCACAATACTGCGGCATAGCCGGAGCACTGTGGGGTGAGTATGAAAGCGCCTACACCGTCCCGAAACCTTAAAAATTCCAACACTCAGCGATGAAATGAGAATGTCCAAAAAAAAAATCTATGCCAAAGAGTTCGACATCTGCGTATCGATGTCAGATTTAGTAACCTGGGAAGGTGACCAGAAGACTCCCAGCGCCGACCTGCAGGCGGTTTTTACCACCCTTGAAATCCCCGTCAACATTCTCGAACTCCACGAGTTGTATTTCGCCCACCTTTACAACGGCTACGGCGACGTGCATGTGTATCATGCTCAAAATAACGGAGGCAGTATTTTCGCAATCGACTTGTATCGAGAGCTCACGGACCAACAAGATTTGACAGGTCTGTTTCTGCGAATTGAAAGCCCCGCATTTGATCAGGCACTCGTCCATCTCAGGTCATTCTTTGACAACGCCAGCTGCCAAGCTGCATTTGACCAGGCAAGCTACTCTAGGCGACTTCGCGAAACGCTTGACGAAAGCAGATACCCTCGACTGGTCGAAGTAGATCACGACTTCATACAGCAGCATTTCACTCATCGGTGACGCTAGCCAACCAGACACTGCACAATTGCGATTCAACGTTGGCGTTTAGCAATTGCGCCAATACTGTGGTCACTTGCCGATCTCCTCCTTGCGACCAAAGAATGCGATCACCTGGTTCACCATGCTTCGAACGGATTGGGCCTCTCTACACCATACTGTTGCGGCCAAATCCATCCCCACTGTACCTGCTTCTGCCTAACTACTACCGGTTAGCATCACTCCTCACCCAAGGAGGTATTGCTCTATGCCGGACACCACTAACCTCTACCTGTTCATTGCTGCCGCCTTGATGTTGCTGATCGTGCCTGGCCCTAACATGGCTATCGTCAGTAGCCATGCAGTTGCCCACGGATGGCGCGCCGGCCTCGCCGCAGCACTGGGAATAACCCTGGCCGATGTGCTGATGAGCGTCATGGTTAGTGCAGGTCTCGGTGCGCTGGTGATGAGTTGGGCGCCGGCGTTTGATTTGCTACGGTGGGCGGGCGCTTGTTATCTGATGTGGCTGGCCTGGCAGGCATTGAAGATTCCTCCTACGGACACTGATGTTCTAGCTACACAAACTTCGCTTCGGAAGATCGTGGCCCGCGCCACGCTTAACAGCCTGTTAAACCCCAAGGCGCTGTTGTTCTTCATGGTATTCCTGCCGCAGTTCGTCACCGTAGGTGCCAGCAGCGTCACCTCGCAATTGATGTTCTTGGGTTTATTGCTTGCGCTGATCGCATTGATCTTCCATTCCCTACTCGGGTTCTGCGCTGGACGGCTGCATGGGCGCCTCAGCAAAGGAATAATATCTAAACGCCTTGGTGCTTATGGTTTCGCTGCGGTAATGACAGCTCTGGCGGCACGTTTACTTGTGCTTAACCGGCCGCTTTAAAGGGTCGAGGCGCACCGATTTAGCAAATACCTTCCTTGCCGATCCGCACCGTCGAATACCGTGACCTAGACGTGACATCCGCTTTGGGCCGGTTGCTGCCCTTCGCGACAGGCAAAAACCGGCCAATAGCTGACCTTGCAGATCGGCTGCCAGAAAGCCACTTTTCCACTGCTATGCTAACAACGTCTGTTTCTACGCCAGAGACGAGCAGCATGGCATCACAAGGCATTTTTTATTCATTGCACATCGTCAGAGGAACGCCCCGCGATGCGACACTCACTTAAACATTCGAGACTTCGTTTTGGCTTTTTGCTGACTGTTATCTCAATGGGGCTGACCGCTTGTTCCAGTAACGACAATATCAATACACCTGCCAAAGCCATTGCTCGACCACCGATCGATGATAGCGAGACGTCTTCTGTACGTGTCACTACCAGCTGGATACAACACTCGCTTAGTCAAGCTGAATGCCTGAAGCACGCTCAATCAGCGCTTACAAAAGCGAGATATTTTGTTGATGCCGGAGACAGGTCCGTTTTTGGGTTTCGTCAAGGGATGACTTTTTCGATCCGCTGCGACTACGAAGGCGTTGCATTTTTAGCAGTGGCTTATCGTCATAGACCCAGTGTTGAAACGCAGGATCGGATCTTGAATGAAATAACCAGGTTATTTTAAGGACTAGTGACAGGCAGCAAACGGCCAACACCAACAGCCTTCCGATTTTGAAGCTATGGTAGATACCGGTTCAAACTTTCCGCAGTCATGAGCCATGCCTGCCGGGAGCCAATTGAGCATTAGGTGAAATCAAATATTCATCGGCAAGGGAATATTCGTGAAAAATTTGAAATTGATGCTGGTTATTATTTGCGCTGTTGTCGCGGGCTGTAATGCAAGCGAGGAGCAAAATGCAAAGCTCAAGTGCAAGTACAGCCGTGTTACCACCGTGGAGAAAGCAGGCACCAAGACTACGGTTGAGGAGTGTCTACCAGACCCCGCTGAAGCGCTTGCGTTGCTTGAACAGGAAAAAGTCAAAAAGGAGAAGTCACTTCAGGACATCGAACCTGAACATGTTTGCGTGGCAGAAATTAACGGGGTAACACAAATATTGCCGCTGGCCGACTGTGAAAAATAAGCACCTCCAGCAGGGAAAGAACAGAGTGCCGCTTACAGCCAACTTTCAACCTCTTACGCAGCGTCGTAACAAACAAGACCACTAGCCGTTCAGTGTTATCGCACGACCGCCCTCTTCATCCCTTTATTGTGAGCGGGGCGTCAAGATAGCCAACGCAGCCGCCACGATGAAGAGCGCCGGCACGTCACCTGCCAAGTGCCCCATTTGCTCCGGCTGGGTGAACGCCTGGACGGCCATGATTCCTCCGTGTACGGCGCTAGACCACACGGTGAACCAGATTAGGCTCAGATTGGCTAATGGATCACGTGCGGCCAGGATCAGGAACACGCCAAGTGTGGCGTAGATGCCAACGATCATCATCGGGTAGTCCGAGTGACCGACGTGCCAGGCCCAGCCGGACGGCCAGAACAACATAAGTGGGTAGAGAGCAAGGCACGCGAGGCCCGCCAAAACTAGAACGACGCGCAAATACCTGAGGCTATCGACTACGGTCATGACGAACTCCTCTTTGGGCCTAACGCTAAATTGCCCCCAAGTGGCGTGATAACACCTTCACAGGCTTGGTGGATAACATTCCTTTTTCTGTCGTCTAGCCTCGACTAGGCCGGGCATTGTGACAGTCGGGTGTCTGCTGAAGGGGTTTATACCCCATGGACGGAAAGCTCAATCAGTTCCGGCAGTTGAGCAAGCATAGCTACTCGTTTGCTATCGCTCCGTCCACCGGCTGCTTCTGGCTGAAAGCCGCTCCGTCAAACAATCTGAATCTATCCCTTACACAAAACCACCCTCCACAAAAAAGCCCACTGACCGTCTCCGGTTCAGTGGGCTTTTGACAAGGCCTCTACTTACAAAGCCATATCACTAGCAGCATTAGCCTTCGGAGCTTTTGGCGCGTCACCAGGAGCAGCAACCGGAGCCGCCAACTGCGGGATCACCGGTGGCGGAGTCAGTTCCAACACCTTGGAAGTGTAAGCCCACTCCTGCGCAACCTTCTCAGGACTGCCGTTCAACTGAGTGCCATAGCTCGGCACGATCTGGTGCAGCTTCTCCTGCCAGGCCGGCGAAGCCACTTTGTCTTTGAACACTTTCTGCAGCACGGTCAGCATGATCGGCGCAGCCGTCGATGCACCCGGCGATGCGCCCAGCAGACCGGCAATCGAGCCGTCGGCAGAGGACACAATTTCGGTACCCAGCTTCAGCACGCCACCAGCGGTTTCATCACGCTTGATGATTTGCACGCGCTGGCCGGCTTGCCACAGGCGCCAGTCTTCGGCTTTGGCGTTCGGGAAGTATTCTTTCAGGGCGTTCATGCGGTCTTCGTCAGACAGCATCAGTTGGCCTGCAAGGTACTCAACCAGTGGGTATTCCTTGATGCCGACCTTGGTCATTGGCCACACGTTGTGCGTGGTCGTGGTGGTCAGCAGGTCCAGGTACGAGCCTTCTTTCAGGAACTTGGTGCTGAAGGTCGCGAATGGGCCAAACAGGATGACGCGCTTGCCGTCCAGGACACGGGTGTCCAGGTGCGGCACCGACATTGGCGGTGCGCCGACGGAGGCTTTGCCGTAGGCCTTGGCCAGGTGTTGTTCGGCGATGGTCGGGTTTTCGGTCACGAGGAACGAGCCGCCGACCGGGAAGCCTGCGTATTCCTGGGCTTCAGGAATGCCGGACTTCTGCAGCAGGTGCAGTGCACCGCCACCAGCGCCGATGAACACGAACTTGGCGTCGGTTTCGGATTTGGTGCCGTCTTTCAGGTTTTTGTAGCTGACGCGCCAGGTGCCGTCTTCGTTCTTGGTGATGTCTTGCACTTCGCTAGACAACTTCAAGTCGAACTTTGGCGTGGTTTGCAGGTGCGCGACGAACTGGCGGGTGATCTCGCCAAAGTTCACGTCGGTGCCGATCGGGGTCCAGGTGGCCGCGATTTTCTGGTTCGGGTCGCGCCCTTCCATCATCAGCGGAACCCACTTCTTGATCACAGCCGGGTCTTCGGAGTACTGCATGCCGGCGAACAGCGGGCTCGCTTGCAGGGCTTCGTAGCGCTTCTTCAGGAATTTGATGTTGTCATCGCCCCACACAAAGCTCATGTGCGGCGTGGAGTTGATGAACGAATGCGGATTTTTCAGCACGCCTTGCTGAACTTGCCAGGACCAGAACTGACGGGAGATCTGGAACGCTTCGTTGATTTCAACGGCTTTCGGGATCTGTACGTTGCCTTTGTCGTCTTCCGGGGTGTAGTTCAACTCGGCCAGGGCGGAGTGACCGGTACCGGCGTTGTTCCAGCCGTTGGAGCTTTCGAGGGCAACGCCGTCGAGACGCTCGATCATTTCCATCGAGGTGCCGGGTTCCAGCTCATTGAGCCACACACCCAACGTTGCGCTCATGATGCCGCCGCCAATCAGCAGCACATCGACTTTCTTTGCCTCTTCCGCTTGAACGGACGTGATCCCCATCGACAAAGCCAGCCCCAGCAGGGCCGTGTTCATTTTTTTAAACATCTGTAGCACCTATGATAAAACGCCATCCGCCCTTCCATCTTCACATCAAAAACCCCTGGTTCACGGCATACAGGCAGGATGTCGTGGGTGTTCATGCATGAGGATTGGAGGGTGGGCACACAAGGCCGATGTGTCTCCATCGACCTCAGTTATATGTCCCTACTGAACTGACTTTTTATCATTATTGGCTTCAGCTACTTGAGCGACATTGATCCTGTTTGCGCGTCTGCGAGACGGGCAAACTGATTAGGTCAAACCAAGTTGGCGCGCAGAATATCACGGCTCGGCGACCGTGCGCTCCCGAAAGGACTTGTGAGTCTAGTCCAGACGAGGCTCGTTCGCCGCGTTCTGGCCCAAACGATTCAGCACAAACACCTTGGCGTTGCGGGTCATTTGGTCCAGATGCCGGTCGCGCTGCTTCTCGGCATCGATCATTGCGCGCTTGCCGTGCTTCTGCAGCAAGTAGTGATGGATCTGCCGAACTTCCAGAGAACTGTAGATCGACGCCACATCCAGCAGCCCCATCAAGCCTTCGCTGCTGTGGTCGCGAGTGTTCATCAGCACTTGCGTAGCGCGCACGCCCAGCACCTGAAAACCCATCGATTCGAACCACGGCACCTTGGCCACGGCGCAGGTCAATTCGGCGTGCGGGTAACGCTTGATCATGTCTTGCAGCATGGCGCGCGCGACACCTTGGCGACGATGGCCGACGTCGACCGCCATGTAGGCCACGCCACACGCCTGCGGATCGTCCTTGATCGGCAGGTACAGCAAAAAGCCGATGACCTTCGTCGGGTCTTCGTCGTCGCTGGCGACGATCAACTCGACCGCAATCCCCTTGGACCCGTCGAGCGCTTCCAGGTACAGGTGCACTTCGAAGCCGACCGTGTATTGGTAGACGTTGTACAGCGGGTTGCTCGGGCCGATGCCGACCATGCTGATGTCGGTCAGGTTATCGACGACCAGTTGCAGGATCTGGCTGTTGATGTGCTCCGGGCACGGGGCTGCGAAGTGGGTGAGTTGGGGCATTGAAATTCTGACTCCGGGAAAAGACTTACTGGGCATCGGCCAGGCTATTGTCACAGATTGAGCGCCACGCGGCTTGCGCCAGCAGTTCGCGGTAGGCCTTGGGACTGCCCTTCACTCTCCCCGACAACCACGCGCGGCAGTAACTGTCGGCCTGGCCGATGATCAGTGACAGCAACAGTTCACCCGGCACCGCGCGCAATTCATCGCGCCGGCCGGGCGCTGCCAGCCATTCGCCGAGTGTGTGATTACGGGTTTTGTTGCGGCTCGCGAGCTCGTCCTTGAACGGGCCTTTGGTGATGGCGAACCGTGCGTGGTACTGGAACCGCGCCCATTCAGGCTGGCTGTCGACCCAGTCGACGTAGCTGTGCACCAGCGCATGCACGCCCTCCTCGGTCGTCTGCGCTTCGGCCAGGTAGCGGTCGCGAAGCTGGGCCTGATCGTCCAGCGCGGTGAAAAACAGCGCCGCCACCAAGCCTTCCTTGTTGCCGAAATGGTGGTAGATCGCGCCGACGCTGGTGTCGCACTCGGCGCGGATCATTTCGATGGTCGTGGCTTCGACCCCCAGGTCGTTAAACAGGGCCAGGGCCTTTCTGAAGATATCGCGCTTGAGTTCGGCTCTTCTGCCGGGGTAGCAGCGTTCGAGTAAATCTGGAGTTTCCATGCGGGACACAGGCCGAGTAAATCCATGACAAGGCAGAGCACTGCCCATGAGTAAGCACCGTTAGGTTGACAGATTTCACCGCGACAGAATACTGTTCCGTCACAGAACATTATTCTGTTACGGAACATCGTTCTGTAAAACCAACTGTCAGTGAGGCTTCAACATGAGTCAGTTTCTCAGCATGTTTAACAGCGCAGGTCCGGAAGCGTTCAGCAAAATGGCCTGTCAGGTGGCGCCCTACTTCAGCACCATCAACCCGCTGATCTCGGAATTGCGCCCGGGGTATGCCGCGGTCCAGGTGCCGTTCAAGCGGGAGATCACCAACCACCTGGGCAGCGTGCATGCGATTGCGATGTGCAACGCCGCCGAACTGGCCGCGGGGACAATGACTGACGTGTCGATCCCCTCGGGTGCGCGCTGGATTCCAAAAGGCATGACTGTGGAGTATCTGGCCAAGGCCAAGAGCGACGTGACGGCAGTGGCCGACGGTGAAGCGGTGGACTGGCAGACCGAAGGCGACAAGATCGTCCCGGTGGATATTCATGACGCCGAAGGCAAGAAGGTGTTTACGGCGCGGATCACGATGAATGTGAAACTGGCCTGAGCCCGACCATCACGGTCACCTCAGCGTTCGGCAAGTCGGTCACCGCACCGATAGCCGCGCACTAAAGCGTTATCGAGGGCGCCCGGTCTGCTCATTGCGGACCGGGCGCCTGTCGATTACGGACCGATTCGTCCAGAGAGTGCGGATCGTTGGCCTGTTTTTCTGCTTTCACCACTGCCCTAAGGTGGCGCCCAGACACTTACTGGAGGTCACCATGAATCACCCAACCCTGCTTTCCCCGATCAACATCGGTCAACACAGCCTCACCCACCGCGTCGTCATGGCGCCATTGACCCGCATGCGTTCCGAGCCCGGCGACCTGCCCGGCGCCTTGATGGCCGAGTACTACTCGCAACGGGCCACTGACGGCGGCTTGATCATTTCCGAAGCCACCGTGGTCTCGACTACCGGCAACGGCTACCTCGGTTCGCCCGGCCTGTATAACGACGCACAGATCCCTGGCTGGAAAGTCATCACCGAAGCGGTTCACGCCAAGGGCGGCAAGATCTTCCTGCAACTGTTCCATGCCGGTCGCCAGTCCCACAGCGACATGCAGCCTGATGGCGCGCAACCGGTCGCCCCGTCGGCCGTCGAATACGATGGCGTCGCCTACACCGCCAGCGGCTGGGTTGCCAGCACACCCCACCGCGCACTGACTGAAGCGGAAGTGGTGGCACTGGTCGAAGATTTCCGCAGCGCTGCACAACGCGGGCTGGAAGCCGGTTTTGACGGCGTGGAAGTCCATGGCGCCAACGGCTACCTGATTGACCAGTTCCTGCAGGACGGCAGCAACCGTCGCACTGACGCCTACGGCGGCACCATCGCCAAGCGCTCGCGTTTCCTGATGGACATCACCCGTGCCGTGATTTCGGTGTGGGGCAGCGAGCGCGTTGCGGTCCGCCTGGGCCCAAGCGGCAACTTCGGCGACATGAAAGACAGCGATCCTGAAGCGCTGTTCGTCTACGTCGCCGAACAATTGGCCACGCTGAAACTGGCCTACCTGCACCTGATCGAACCACGGGTGTTGGGTAACTCGATCGATGAGAGCAAGGACCAGAACCCGGTGGCTTCACAGTTGATTCGCAAGCACTACGACGGCCTGATCATCGCCGCCGGTGGCTTCACCGCCGCATCGGCCGAGCAGATTCTGCAAGCGGGTGATGCCGACCTCGTGGCATTCGGTCGCGACTTCATCGCCAACCCGGACTTGCCGGAACGTATTCGCCATGATCGGCCGTTGAATGCTTACGACCGCGACACGTTCTACGGTGGTACTGAGGTTGGGTTTACTGACTACCCGTTCTACCAACAAAGCGCCTGAACTTTGCGCTGAATGTAAGACCGCCATTGCTCGCTCCCACATTTGATCTCCGTCGGACACAAAATGAGTGTTCACCGTAGATCAAATGCAGGAGTGAGCCTGCTCGCGATTAGCCGCACCTCCGTTCCCGAGACTTCCCTTCCCAATTCCGCCGCCCGCCTCTACTCTGCCTTGACCCTCTCCCAGCACCGAGCACACCTCAAATGATGGACAGCCTCAGCGGCATCACGGCCTTCATTCATGTGGCCGAAACCCGCAGCTTTACCGAAGCCGGTCGCCTGCTGGAGATTTCCTCCTCCGCCGTCGGCAAAAGCGTGGCGCGCATGGAGGAGCGCCTGGGCGTGCGGCTGTTTCATCGCAGCACCCGCAGCGTCACCCTGACCACCGAAGGCGAACTGTTTCTGGACCGTTGCAAACGCATCCTCAGTGAAGTGGAAGCGGCGGAAATGGAGTTGCTGGAGTTGTCCGCCACCCCGCGCGGCAAGGTGCGCATCAGCGTGCCGATCCAGAACGTGTTGATCATGCCGGTGCTGGCCGGGTTCATGCGTGCCTACCCGGACATCGAGCTGGACGTGGACATGTCCGACCGCATGGTGGACGTGATCGAGGAAGGGTTCGACGCGGTGATCCGCACGGGCGCGCCGCAGGATTCGCGGCTGATGGCGCGCAAGTTGGGGGGTTATCAATTGCAGTTGGTGGCGTCGCCAGCGTATCTGGAGCGCCATGGCGACCCGGTGCACCCGGACGATTTGATCCGCCACGTGTGCCTGCTGCACAAATTTCCGGCTACCGGGATGATCGAGCGTTGGCCACTGCGCGTCGGCGATACGCACATCGAGCCGAACCTGGCGCGGGCATTGACCTGCACCACGATGGACCCGCTGACGTACCTGGCGATTGATGGGGTGGGGATTGCCTGCCTGCCGGATTTTTCAATCCGTCAGCCGTTGGCCGACGGCAGGCTGAAGGTGGTGCTGGAGGACTACACCGACCACACCGGCAACCTGTGGATGCTCTGGCCTGCGTCGAAGCAGACGGCACCGAGGTTGCGAGTGTTGATCGACTACTTCAAGGACAACATTCTCAAAGCCTGAAATCAGCGTTGCAGCGCCTCGGCAATCGGCGCTTTGCCGAGACCGAAACTGAGCATCACCGCCAAACCGAGCACACCGATGGCGGCGCCCAGCCACAACGCTGAAGACACGCCGGCGTGATCAACCATCAAGCCGCCAAACAGCGAACCCGAAGCAATCGCCACCTGAAACGTGGTCACCAACATCGCGGAACTGGCTTCCGGCAATTGCGGCGACGTCAGTTGCATCCAACTGCTCACGCCCAGAGGAATTGCGCCGTAGGCAACACCCCACACCAACACCGCCAACGTCACGCCCCAATCCTGCAACCCGGGCAATGCCAATT
>NZ_AZVV01000024.1:0-26070 GCF_000514395.1 Pseudomonas sp. URMO17WK12:I12 | reverse complement strand
GATTGTGACTCCCGTTGTCGAGGGTTCGATCCCCTTCGTCCACCCCATATTTCGAAAGGCGCCAGATTAACAGTCTGGCGCCTTTGCTTTAACAGCTTCAACCCGCGGATGTGGTGGAATTGGTAGACACACTGGATTTAGGTTCCAGCGCCGCGAGGCGTAAGAGTTCGAGTCTCTTCATCCGCACCAAATAAAGCTTCATTCATGCCGATTGGCTTGGTTGGGGTCAGCAGGGAAGTTGTTTTACTTCTTTGTCACGCAATATGGTGGGCGTAGCTCAGTTGGTAGAGCACGGGATTGTGACTCCCGTTGTCGAGGGTTCGATCCCCTTCGTCCACCCCATATTTCGAAAGGCGCCAGATTTAACAGTCTGGCGCCTTTTTTGTTTTGGCGGGTTCAGCGACTGCAGGTTCTGAGTCGCAGGGGCAGGGCGTTTCGTCGTATTTGTGTTGCTCGATGATGCCGCGCTGCTCGCCGGCCTTGTTCGCAAGATCGGCTGTCAGGGAGATGATTGGCAACCTCTTCTATATATAGGAGGGTTGGCGCAGGGCCCTGGCGTGATCGGTTGTGTTTGCCATTGGAGCGAGGTGCATTCGTGCATTCGCACCTATAAATTGCCTGCTGCGTTTTTACCCGTTTTCAGTAGGGTGACTTCTTGAGTTTGACCCACTAGAATGCATGCCCTTGATTCTGGGGTCGGAAACGGCCGGCTAACGTCTGTGCAACGAGGAATATCCATGCAAGTTTCTGTTGAAAATACTTCTGCTCTTGAGCGCCGCATGAGCATCACCGTGCCGGCTGAGCGCATCGAGACTCAGGTCAACAAGCGTCTGCAGCAGACTGCCCAAAAGGCCAAGATTGCTGGCTTCCGTCCAGGCAAAGTGCCAATGAGCGAAATCAAGCGCCGTTTCGGTGCTGATGCGCGTCAAGAAGCCGTGGGCGATGTGATCCAGTCTTCTTTCTACGAAGCTGTTGTTGAGCAAAAGCTGAACCCGGCTGGCGCACCTTCGATCGAGCCTAAGTCGATCGAAGCGGGCAAGGACCTGGAATACGTCGCTATTTTCGAAGTGTTCCCTGAGTTCACCGTTGCCGGTTTCGAAGGTATCACCGTAGAGCGCCTGAGCGCTGACGTGGCTGATGCCGATCTGGACAAAATGCTGGACATCCTGCGCAAGCAGAACACCCGTTTCGAAGTGGCCGATCGCGCTGCCCAGAACGAAGACCAGCTGAACATCGATTTCGTCGGCAAGGTTGACGGTGAAGTGTTCGCTGGCGGTTCCGCCAAAGGCACTCAGCTGGTGCTGGGTTCCGGCCGCATGATCCCTGGCTTCGAAGACGGTCTGGTTGGCGCTAAAGCTGGCGAAGAGCGTGTTCTGAACCTGACTTTCCCAGCTGACTACCAGAACCTGGATCTGGCTGGTAAAACTGCCGAGTTCACCGTCACCGTGAACACTGTTTCCGAGCCAAAACTGCCAGAGCTGAACGAAGAATTCTTCGCTCAATTCGGCATCAAGGAAACTGGCCTCGATGGCTTCCGCACCGAAGTTCGCAAGAACATGGAGCGCGAACTGCGTCAGGCGATCAAATCCAAGGTCAAGAATCAGGTAATGGATGGTCTGCTGACCACCAACCCGATCGAAGTGCCTAAGGCTCTGCTGTCCAACGAAGTTGACCGTCTGCGCGTGCAGGCTGTTCAGCAGTTCGGCGGCAATATCAAGCCTGACCAACTGCCGGCCGAGCTGTTCGAAGAACAAGCCAAGCGCCGCGTTGTACTGGGTCTGATCGTGGCTGAAGTGGTCAAGCAATTCGACCTCAAGCCTGACGAAACCCGCGTTCGCGAAATGATTCAGGAAATGGCCTCGGCCTACCAAGAGCCTGAGCAGGTTGTGTCCTGGTACTACAAGAACGACCAGCAACTGAACGAAGTTCGTTCGGTTGTGCTGGAAGAACAAGTTGTGGATACTGTTCTGCAGAAAGCTAGCGTGACCGACAAATCGGTCTCTTACGAAGAAGCAGTCAAGCCGGTAGAAGCTCCACAAGCCGACTGATCGTTTTTGCGGTAAGAAGCACACACCATAAGCCAGCCTTCGTGCTGGCTTATGCGTATTCAAGACATAACTATTTGGGAGTGACTGCAGAGCATGTTCCGTAATTCGTATATTCAGCAGAACTCTGATATCCAGGCCGCAGGCGGCCTGGTCCCGATGGTTGTCGAGCAGTCTGCTCGTGGCGAGCGCGCCTATGACATCTACTCGCGCCTTCTCAAGGAACGAGTGATCTTTCTGGTTGGTCCGGTAGAGGACTACATGGCCAACCTGATCTGTGCGCAATTGCTGTTCCTTGAAGCGGAAAACCCGGACAAGGACATCCATCTCTACATCAACTCGCCGGGCGGTTCGGTGACTGCGGGCATGTCGATCTACGACACCATGCAGTTCATCAAGCCAAACGTGTCGACCACCTGTATCGGTCAAGCGTGCAGCATGGGCGCGTTCCTGTTGACGGCCGGTGCGCAGGGCAAGCGTTACTGCCTGCCGAACTCGCGTGTGATGATTCACCAGCCACTGGGCGGTTTCCAGGGCCAGGCTTCGGATATTGAAATCCATGCCAAGGAAATCCTCTTCATTCGCGAGCGTCTCAACACGCTGATGGCCAAGCATAGCGGGCGCACTCTTGAAGAAATCGAGCGCGACACCAACCGCGATAATTTCATGAGTGCAGAAGCTGCGCGTGATTACGGGTTGATCGATGAAGTGATCAGCCAGCGCCCCGCTTAAAATAAGCAGCTCAAAATAAGGTTGGTCGGCAGGTCCGACCACCTGCGGGCTTGAAAAAGCCCGCAATAGCCTTCATCTTGTGTTGCAAGCCTATCGGATTTGGATCGAACGAATGACTGACACCCGCAACGGCGAGGACAACGGCAAGCTGCTCTATTGCTCCTTCTGTGGCAAAAGCCAGCATGAAGTACGCAAGTTGATTGCCGGCCCCTCGGTCTTTATCTGCGACGAGTGCGTCGACCTGTGCAATGACATCATCCGAGAGGAGGTGCAGGAAGCCCAGGCCGAAAGCAGCGCGCATAAATTGCCTTCGCCTAAAGAAATCAGCGGCATCCTTGATCAGTACGTGATTGGTCAGGAGCGTGCGAAAAAGGTTCTGGCCGTAGCGGTGTACAACCACTACAAACGCCTGAATCAGCGTGACAAAAAGAATGACGACGTCGAACTCGGCAAGAGCAACATCTTGCTGATCGGCCCGACAGGCTCGGGTAAAACCCTGCTTGCCGAAACACTGGCTCGTTTGCTGAACGTTCCGTTCACCATTGCCGACGCAACCACCCTCACCGAGGCGGGTTACGTGGGTGAAGATGTCGAGAACATCATTCAGAAGCTGCTGCAGAAGTGCGATTACGACGTAGAAAAAGCCCAGATGGGCATTGTCTACATCGACGAAATCGACAAGATTTCGCGCAAGTCTGACAACCCGTCGATCACCCGGGACGTTTCCGGTGAAGGCGTGCAGCAGGCCCTGCTCAAGTTGATCGAAGGCACGGTCGCTTCCGTTCCACCTCAAGGTGGTCGCAAGCATCCGCAGCAGGAATTCCTTCAGGTCGACACCCGTAACATCCTGTTCATCTGCGGTGGTGCGTTCTCCGGTCTGGAAAAGGTTATTCAAAACCGTTCCACCAAGGGCGGCATCGGTTTCAACGCGGAAGTGCGCAGCAAGGAAGAAGGCAAGAAAGTCGGTGAGTCCCTGCGTGAAGTCGAGCCTGACGATCTGGTCAAGTTCGGTCTGATCCCGGAATTCGTCGGTCGTCTGCCGGTACTTGCCACGCTGGACGAGCTTGATGAGGCTGCGCTGATGCAGATTCTCACCGAGCCGAAAAATGCGCTGACCAAGCAATATGCCAAGTTGTTCGAGATGGAAGGCGTGGACCTGGAATTCCGGGCCGACGCACTGAAATCGGTCGCCAAACGTGCCCTGGAACGCAAGACCGGTGCCCGTGGACTGCGCTCGATTCTCGAAGGTGTATTGCTCGACACTATGTATGAAATCCCCTCGCAGTCCGAGGTGAGCAAAGTAGTGATCGACGAAAGCGTTATAGAAGGCAAGTCCAAGCCACTGTATATCTACGAAAACAGTGAGCCTGCTGCCAAGGCCGCGCCAGACGCTTAAGCGTCACGCAGCGGGTACAAAGAAGGGGCCTTCGGGCCCCTTTGCTTTTACTGCGTTTTATCACTGTCTTTGCGCTTGTTTTTTTTGAAGGCAGCCCCCATCTTGGTTTCAAGCTTACTTCCATCTGTTTCCGGCCTTATGGCCGCCGTAGAGGCGAAATCATGAAGACAACCATCGAATTGCCTCTCCTGCCATTGCGTGATGTTGTGGTTTATCCGCACATGGTTATCCCGCTGTTCGTGGGGCGCGAGAAATCCATCGAAGCCCTCGAGGCCGCGATGACGGGCGACAAGCAGATCCTTCTGCTGGCTCAGAGAAACCCTGCTGACGATGATCCCGGTGAAGATGCACTTTATCGCGTAGGTACGATTGCGACCGTTCTGCAGCTGCTCAAGCTGCCTGACGGCACTGTAAAGGTTCTGGTCGAAGGCGAGCAGCGGGGCGCCGTGGAGCGCTTCAGCGAAGTGGACGGCCACTGCCGTGCCGAAGTCTCGTTGATCGATGAAGTCGACGCGCCAGAGCGCGAGTCGGAAGTGTTTGTGCGCAGCCTGCTGGCTCAGTTCGAACAATATGTGCAGTTGGGCAAGAAAGTCCCCGCTGAAGTCCTGTCGTCGCTCAACAGCATCGACGAGCCAGGCCGCCTGGTCGACACCATGGCCGCGCACATGGCCCTGAAGATCGAACAGAAGCAGGAAATCCTCGAAATCATCGATTTGTCGGCCCGGGTCGAGCACGTTCTGGCGTTGCTGGATGCCGAGATCGATCTGCTGCAAGTCGAAAAACGCATTCGCGGTCGCGTCAAGAAACAAATGGAGCGCAGCCAGCGCGAGTACTACCTGAATGAGCAGATGAAGGCCATTCAGAAAGAGCTCGGCGACAGCGACGAAGGCCACAACGAAATCGAAGAGCTGAAAAAGCGCATCGATGCTGCCGGCCTGCCGAAAGATGCCTTGGCCAAGGCCCAGGGTGAGCTGAACAAGCTGAAACAAATGTCGCCAATGTCCGCAGAAGCGACCGTGGTGCGTTCGTACATCGACTGGCTGGTTCAGGTGCCTTGGAAGGCTCAGAGCAAAGTGCGCCTGGACCTTGCGCGCGCTGAAGACATTCTCGATGCAGACCACTACGGTCTGGAAGAAGTCAAAGAGCGGATCCTCGAATACCTCGCCGTGCAAAAGCGCGTGAAGAAAATTCGTGGCCCGGTGTTGTGCCTGGTAGGTCCTCCTGGCGTGGGTAAAACCTCGCTGGCGGAGTCGATTGCCCACGCCACCAACCGCAAATTCGTGCGCATGGCCCTCGGTGGCGTGCGTGACGAAGCCGAAATCCGTGGGCATCGCCGTACTTATATCGGTTCGATGCCAGGAAGATTGATTCAAAAGATGACAAAGGTGGGCGTTCGCAACCCGCTGTTCCTGCTCGATGAAATCGACAAAATGGGCAGCGACATGCGTGGCGATCCGGCGTCGGCGTTGCTGGAAGTGCTCGATCCCGAGCAGAACCACAACTTCAACGATCACTACCTGGAAGTCGACTACGACCTGTCCGATGTGATGTTCCTGTGCACCTCGAACTCCATGAACATTCCGCCAGCCTTGCTGGACCGGATGGAAGTGATTCGCCTGCCGGGCTACACCGAAGACGAGAAAATCAACATCGCCGTGAAATACCTCTCGCCGAAGCAGATCACTGCCAACGGCCTGAAGAAAGGCGAGCTGGAGTTCGACGCCGAAGCGATCCGCGACATCATCCGCTACTACACCCGCGAAGCCGGTGTGCGTGGGCTGGAGCGCCAGATTGCCAAGGTCTGCCGCAAGGCGGTCAAAGAACATGCGATGGAAAAACGCTTCTCGGTGAAAGTGACTGCCGAGATGCTCGAACACTTCCTGGGTGTGCGTAAATTCCGCTACGGCCTGGCCGAATCGCAGGACCAGATTGGTCAGGTGACCGGGTTGGCGTGGACGCAAGTGGGCGGCGAACTGCTGACCATCGAAGCCGCGGTCGTTCCGGGCAAGGGCCAGTTGATCAAGACCGGTTCCCTGGGTGATGTGATGGTCGAATCGATCACCGCAGCACTGACCGTGGTCCGCAGCCGTGCGAAGAGCCTGGGGATTCCCCTCGACTTCCACGAGAAGCGCGACACGCATATCCACATGCCGGAAGGGGCGACCCCTAAGGACGGCCCTAGCGCCGGTGTGGGCATGTGCACGGCCCTGGTGTCGGCACTGACCGGGATTCCGGTGCGCGCAGATGTTGCGATGACGGGTGAAATCACCTTGCGCGGCCAGGTGCTCGCAATTGGCGGCTTGAAGGAAAAACTGCTCGCTGCTCACCGTGGCGGGATCAAGACAGTGATCATTCCTGAAGAGAACGTACGCGATCTGAAGGAAATTCCTGACAATATCAAGCAAGATCTGCAGATTAAACCGGTTAAATGGATTGACGAGGTCCTGCAAATTGCGCTGCAATACGCGCCGGAGCCGCTGCCTGATGTGGCTCCAGAGATCGTTGCAAAGGATGAAAAACGCGAGTCTGACTCTAAGGAAAGAATTAGCACGCATTAGTACGCATTTGGCCGGGTGGCTTCCTTGACAGCTTTTTAGAGCCCTTGTTATAAAGCGGCTCTTAAGTGTCTGTAGGCCATTCAGCACTCGTTTTTGTTTTCACCAAAAAAACTTAGAATCATACTCAAATAGATATAAGGGGACTTAGAGTGAACAAGTCGGAACTGATTGATGCTATCGCCGTATCTGCGGACATCTCCAAAGCCAGCGCTGGTAAAGCCCTGGATGCAGTAATCGAATCCGTCACTGGCGCTCTCAAGGCTGGCGACTCCGTTGTTCTGGTTGGTTTCGGTACTTTCTCCGTCACTGATCGTCCAGCTCGCATCGGTCGTAACCCACAGACCGGTAAGACTCTGGAAATCGCAGCAGCCAAAAAACCAGGTTTCAAAGCCGGTAAAGCACTGAAAGAAGCTGTCAACTAAGTTCGATTCAGGTTTTTGCCTATCCGGGTCGGGGTCATGCCTGACCTGGCAGCGGAGCGGTAGTCCAGTCGGCAAGTTGCCGGTCCGAGACGCCGAGGGTCGCATGTTCGAACCCTCGGTCCGCTCCGCCAGTTACGAGAAGGCGCATCCCCGGATGCGCCTTTCTTCTATCCGGATTCTACCCACGCTCCACGGTTGCCTAATTTTGAAGTTCAACCGTTTCTGGGGGACGCATGCTGCAGAATATCAGGGACAATTCACAAGGCTGGATTGCCAAGACCATTATCGGGGTCATCGTTGCACTGATGGCTTTGACCGGTTTCGATGCCATTTTCAAGGCCACGACGCACAGCAATGATGCGGCCAAGGTCAATGGCGAAGAAATCAGCCAGAACGAGCTGAGCCAGGCGGTTGATATGCAACGCCGTCAGCTCATGCAACAGCTGGGCAAGGATTTCGATGCTTCCTTGCTCGATGAAAAAATGCTGCGCGAATCGGCCCTCAAAGGCTTGATCGATCGCAAATTGCTGCTGCAAGGCGCACAGAACTCGAAGTTCGCTTTCTCCGAAGCTGCCCTGGACCAAGTGATCCTGCAGACGCCTGAATTCCAGGTCGACGGCAAGTTCAGCCCGGAGCGTTTCGACCAGGTGATCCGTCAGCTCGGCTACAGCCGTATGCAGTTCCGCCAGATGCTGGCTCAGGAAATGCTGATCGGTCAGCTGCGCGCTGGCCTGGCCGGTAGCGGTTTTGTCACTGACGCTCAGGTACTGGCCTTCGCCCGTCTGGAAAAACAGACCCGCGATTTCGCTTCCCTGAACGTCAAGGCTGACCCGGCGGCTGTGAAGCTGACCGACGAAGAAGTCAAAGCCTACTACGACGAACACGCCA
The DNA here is from genome assembly GCF_000514395.1 of Pseudomonas sp. URMO17WK12:I12. NCBI lineage: Bacteria > Pseudomonadati > Pseudomonadota > Gammaproteobacteria > Pseudomonadales > Pseudomonadaceae > Pseudomonas > Pseudomonas sp. URMO17WK12:I12. The sequence goes on along the minus strand of NZ_AZVV01000024.1, from coordinate 18,029 downwards.
AGGAGTTCATGACGCCGGATCAGGTGGTCATCGACTACCTGGAATTGAAGAAGGCTTCCTTCTTTGATCAGGTCGCCGTGAAGGACGAAGACCTGCAAGCGGCGTATCAGAAAGAAACCGCGAACCTGTCTGAACAGCGTCGGGCTGCGCACATTCTGATCGAAGTGAACGACAAAGTGACCGAGGCGCAAGCCAAGGCCAAGATCGAAGACGTGCAGGCACGCCTGGCTAAAGGCGAGAAATTCGAGGCCCTGGCCAAAGAGTTCTCCCAGGACCCGGGTTCGGCCAACAATGGCGGTGACCTCGGTTACGCAGGCCCGGGCGTCTACGACCCGGCTTTTGAAAAAGCCCTGTATTCGCTGGCCAAGGATCAAGTTTCCGAGCCGGTTCGTACCGACTTCGGTTTCCACCTGATCAAGCTGTTGGGTGTGGAAGCACCTGAAGTGCCGACGTTTGCCAGCCTGAAAGACAAGCTGACCCGCGAACTGAAAACCCAGCAAGTCGAGCAGCGTTTCGTCGAGGCGACCAAGCAACTGGAAGACGCCTCGTTCGAAGCGTCCGATCTGGCCCAGCCGGCGCAAGACCTGAAACTGACCATCCACACCTCCAAGCCATTTGGTCGTGAAGGCGGTGAGGGCATTGCGGCCAACCGTGCAGTAGTAACCGCTGCGTTCAGTCCTGAAGTGCTGGATGAGGGTGCCAACAGCACCGCCATCGAACTCGATCCGGAAACCGTGATCGTGTTGCGCGCCAAGGAACACCTGAAACCCGCACAGCTGCCGCTGGAAGCCGTTAACACGGCCATCCGCACGCAATTGGCCAAGGAGCACGCCAGCTCTGCCGCCAAGACCAAGGCTGAACAGCTGATTGCCAGCCTGCGCGACGGCAAGACCCCGCTGGACAAGGCGATCGACGGCCAGAGCTGGAAAGTGACCGAAGCGGCTACCCGCGCTCAGGAAGGGGTTGACCCAACTGTGTTGCAGGCGCTGTTCCGGATGCCCAAGCCTGCCGCCAAGGACAAGCCGACCTTCAGCAACGTGACCCTGGCCGATGGTAGCCTGGTGATCGTGCGTCTGAACAACGTGAACGAAGCGGCCGCGCCGACCGAAGAAGAGAAGGCTCAATATCGCCGCTTCCTCGCCTCGCGCATTGGCCAGCAAGACTTCGCGGCTTACCGCAAGCAGCTGGAAAGCGAAGCGGACATCAAGCGTTATTGATGACTGATTAAGCGTCTCGCTACACAAAGACCCCGGCCGAAAGGCCGGGGTTTTTTATGCCTAAAGGGAAACTTAAACGGTTACCCGTCGCCGGAAGCGGGTGTGGAGCGACCTTTTCCCGTCATTGGGAGTCTTTACACTTGTATCTGTTTTAAGACACTAATCGATGCTCCGCTAAGCATCGATCTGTTGCACAATACGCCCCGGACCGTTTTCCTCAGGATGTTCAATGTTTAAATCAATTCCCATGCGTCTCGTCGGGTTGGCACTGGTGCTCGCTGCTGCTGCCGGCTGCTCCTCCAAGAAAGCCGCGATTTATGAGCATGAGAACTTCGCTGACTCCGGCACCTTTTCGCGCAACTACCCCGTAAGCGATGCGCAGACCTGCGAAGCCGCACGTCGTGCCTTGCTCAGCCAGGGTTACATCATCACCAGCAGCGATCCCAAGCTGATCAGCGGGCACAAGAGTTTCCAGCAGACCGGCGACACGCACATGGAGATCAGCTTCAGTGTGGTCTGCGCCGATGACGGCAGCGAAGGGCACCACGCGACCATGTTCGCCAACGCCTTGCAGGATCGCTATGCGCTGAAGAAAACCAACAACTCCGCCAGCCTGGGTGTCGGTGTGTTGGGCTCGGTGTCGATGCCGATCGGCTCGTCCGACGACTCGATGGTCAAGGTCGCCAGCGAAACCGTTTCGTCAGCCAAGTTCTACGAGCGTTTTTTCACCCTGGTCGAATTGTTCCTGCCTCCGGAAGCGAAGAAAGCCGCACACATCGTCGAGAAGCCAAAGACTGACCTGGGCGTGCCTGAGGCCAAAGCGGCGCCTGCAGCGTTGGCGCCAACGCCTGCGGAACCGACGCCAGCACCCGCACCCGCACCGGCTGCTGAGCCTGCACCGGTTCCTGCGGCCTCTGAACCGGTTGCTCCGCCGGCCGAGACAGCACCGATTACCCCAGCACAAAACGGTGAACCGGCACCGACCGCAGAAGCGGTCACGCCACCACCACAGTCGGACCTGCCGCCACCTAGCGAGCCGATTCCGGCCATGCCCATCTCTGGTCAGTAAGCGTTTATCCATGGGGTCGGGTCAGACGACACCGATCCTGTAGGCGCTTAACGTTGATCTGCGTCAGTCAGGCTGCAGTCCTACAGCCTGTGTCGAAAAAATCCTGTGATAAATTCCTGACCGACTGCTACGTTTTATTAAGTAGCCGCTGAGCGGTGCGCCCGCGTCATTTTTCTTTCACGGGGGCACTTTATGCTCAAGGCGCTGGTCATTTATTCAGGCATTTTTTTAACGAGCGCTGGGGGATTCAAAAATGGACGATTATCAAGAAGAACTGCTCGAGTACCAGGCGTTTGAACTGGACCCGCTAGAACCCGCCGAAGACGCTACAGAGCTGTAAGCGTCAAGCGGATTGGCGATGGCTGCGGCGAAACTCGCCGGGTGTCTGGCCGTTCCAGCGCTTGAAGGCCCGTTGGAAGGCTTCCGCTGAAGCGAAACCCAGCAGGTAGGCGATTTCTCCGAACGCCAGTTCGGTATCGCGGATGTAGGTCATGGCCAGGTCGCGACGGGTGTCGTTGAGAATCGCACGAAATTGCGTGCCCTCTTCGGCCAGTTTGCGGCGCAAGGTCCAGGTGGGCAGCTTCAGGCGTGCCGCCACTTCTTCCAGGTCGGGTTCCCGGCCACCATTGAGCAACGGCCCCAGTAACTGAGTGATGCGTTCACGCAGGCTACGGGTGCGCGTCAGCTGCTCCAGTTCCCGTTCACAGAGTTGCAGCAAATGCCGCCAGGTGCTCGGACAGTGTTCCGGGTTGCGTTGGGCGAGGCTGGCCAGGCTCAGGCGCAGTTGATTGTGCTCGGCAGCAAACTGGATCGGGCAATCGCCCAGCAGGGCATAGGCCTCGCGGTATTCCGGCGCGTCGAATTCGATTTCGATGCGCTCTGCGCGCAGCGGGGCAGGGCTGATGCTGGACAACTGGTGCAACCAGCCGGCGATGATCGAATCCACCACAAAGCGGTTGTAGGCGTTGTAGGGGCTGATGGAATAGAAGCGCAGCCATGCGCCCTGAGCGTCTTCATGAAAGCTCGACTGACCGCGATAGTTGGAGCCGTACAAGGCTTCGAAACGAATCAGGCAGCGTGCGGCCTCTCGAACCGTCGGCGCCTGCGCGGCCGTGACGCCAGCGAGGCCGGCCTGGCTCAGGCGACTGAGCTGGCCCATGCGCAAACCCAGCGCGGGATCGTCCGTCAGTTGAATAGCCCCATGGCCCAAACGCATATAGCGTGGGATCGACAGCCGGGCACCGGGCTCCGCCAACCGGGCCGCGTCCAGCCCGTATTGGTCGAGCAGCGGCTGCGGGTCTACTCCGTGGCTGTGTACGGCATCGGCCAGGCTATGGACGAAACCCACCGATAAATCCCCGAGGCGCATCGGTAGCGGTTTCATGGGTCACAACCAGAGGTTCAGCAACCGCGCGCCGCGGGCATTGCCGTCGGCGAACTGTTGACCGTTGTTGCTGAGAAAACTTTGCCCGGCGCTGCCCTTGTCCCAGAACTGCCCACGCAGGAACACGCTCATGCCGGCAATGGCCCGGCTCGCGGGCGGTTGGGCGGTGAGGGTCAGGCGATGCCAGGCCTGACCTTCGCTCAGTTCGCCGGGCTTGAGGCTGACGGAGGCGGGTGTCGGCAATCCGCGGTAACCGCGCCACGGTTTATCCCAGGTGTCACGGCCGATGACGTACGCCGGAACGGCGACCAGTTGCACGCCCTGATCATCGAGTTTGCGGTAATTGTCCGGGTACCAACTGTCGCTGCCGATCAACACGCCCAGGCGTCCGGCCGGCGTATCGATGACGGTGAGAGCCTGTTGTTCATTGGCCTTGATGTCCTCAGGTTCCTCGAACACCGGGTGCATCTGGCGTTGAGGCTGGCCGATCGGCAGGCCATCACGACCAAAGATCACACTGCTGTTGTACAGCGCACCGCGGCCGATTTTCAGCGTGCCGTCTATCACGCTGGGTTCCGGCAGCACGATGGTGCCTGCCACCAGCGTCACATGAAACTCCTTCGCCAACCCGCCGAACAGAGCCTGATAATTCTTGGCCATGCCTTTGGCTTTCATCCGCAAATGGGCATCGTCGACCCGGCTGTCGCCCTTGGCGCTGATCAGTGCACGAACGAATTGCAACGGATTGCTCGCCGCCAGCCAGTTCATCGCTTCCTGGAGCGTCGTCGCCTGGTACAGCTCATCTTTCTCGCCGCTGACCATCAGCCAGGTGCCGACATGTTCGGGCAGCACGACGATGGTCTTGTCGTTCAGCAGGCCCTGATCCTGGGCCTTCTGCAAATACGCCGCGAGTTTGCGGTGCAGGCGCTCGGGGCTTTGATAGTCGGTCGGGAACAGTTCGGGCTGGATGCCCAACAAGTTGCCGCGATCGGCGGGCGTGCCTTGATCGATGGCCAGGTTGATACGCAAGTCCGACAGGTAATGGCCCACCGGACGATCCGCGGCCCACATCGCGTAAGTGGTAAGGGCGGCAATGATCGCCATGGAAAAGGTCAGGTACAGAAGTTTGCGCATGGGGAAGCAGTCAACGGCCGTGTGCAGGCATGGATTTTCAGTATGTTTAGAATCGCAGGGTATGGCAAATCAATGGGTTGGAGAAAAAATTTCCATCCCTTGTGCGTTTTTTTCATGCTGATGAAATCGACGTGGGTCTCGATTTCTTGAAGTGAGGCTCAATGCACGCTTTGCAGGTGTGCTTTAAAAACCTGATACGTGAATTTGAGGGGGCGTGGTTGGCACATTCCTGAGTGCAATTGAATCGCTATTTTCCGCCTTGGATTATCTGGGACCGGGTTGTAATCGGCTGGTCAAGATTCCTGCCGCAACAACACGCTGTGCGTGAAGCGGATGCCTACCCGTAGGCAAACCGCCCAAAAATATTGAAGCGAACCTGTTTGCATTGCTCGGAGCTGACCTGTTAAATTAAAAATGTTACCGGTAACAGGTCGCTTGCAGATTTTACCTCCCGTACGGATTTATCAAGATCAGTTCGTGAGACAGAGGATCGCAAGCCAAAACAAAAATAAACGGCATGACGACATGCCTGGGGTCAAACCATGGAATCAGTATCTCAACGTCCTCTTACAGGAGAGGGCGCGGCGGAGCTTACCTTTGAGGATCGTACCTATCGAAAGGTGATTCTGCGTATTCTGCCGATCCTGCTGTTTTGCTACATGGCGGCGTACCTGGATCGCGTCAATATTGGCTTCGCCAAGCTCGATATGCTCAACGATCTGCAATTCAGCAATACGGTCTACGCCCTCGGTGCGAGTATTTTCTTCTGGGGGTATTTTCTCTTTGAAGTGCCGAGCAATCTGTTCCTGCATCGCTTTGGCGCCCGCCTCTGGATCGCGCGGATCATGCTCTCCTGGAGCATCGTCTCTATTGCCGTGGCATTTACCGTGCCTCTGGCAAAATTCTGTCACATTGAATCGACGACCATGTTCTACGTGCTGCGCTTCCTGCTCGGGATATGCGAAGCCGGTTTCTTCCCTGGCGTGATCCTTTACCTCAACTACTGGTTTCCGACCCATCGACAGAGCCGTGTCATGGCTGGTTTCCTTATGGCCATGCCGATCAGCCTGACTCTGGGCGGGATCCTTTCTGGTTGGTTGATGGGCGCCATGCAAGGTGTTAATGGCATGGCTGGCTGGCAGTGGATGCTGATCATCGAAGGCATTCCATCGCTGGTCATGGCGGTCGTGGTAGTGACGTTGCTGGTCGATAACATCGACAAAGCGAAATGGCTCAATGCCGCAGAAAAAAAACTGCTGAAAAACAACCTCAACCGGGATAACACGACCAAGGCGTCCAGCTTTCGGGATGTAATCTTCAATGGTCGGGTCTGGTTGTTGGTGTTGATCTTGCTGACGTTCAATACTGGCTTTTATGGTCTGGCGTTCTGGATGCCGACGATCATCAAGGCGACAGGTATTTCCAATACGCTGCACATCGGCTTGCTGACGGCCATTCCTTACGCCACCGCCATCGTTGCAATGACACTGAACGCCTGGCACTCCAACAAAACCGGCGAGCGCCGATTCCATGCGGCGATTCCTGCCTTTATCGGCGGGGTGGGGTTGATTTGCAGTGCCATCTTTGCCCATAACCTGCCGGTGTCTATTTTCTTCCTGAGCGTGTCCGCCTCAGGTTTGTTGAGTCTGATGCCGATTTTCTGGACGTTGCCTGGCACAGTGTTATCCGGTGTGGCAGCGGCGGCGGGTATTGGCATGATCAACGCGATCGGAAACCTGTCGGGTTTCACCGGTTCGATGATCACCGCCACAGCCGAAACCCTGACGGGCGACATGAATAATGGCACCTATGTGCTGGGGGGCTGTTTGCTGGTCAGCTGTGTGCTGATTCTGCTGATCCCCAAGGCGATGCTCACCAAAGACATCACGCCGTAGGGTGAAGGCCAACGCTGGAGCGCTCAGGATCCCGATTACGCTCATGGACGAGCGGTTCCAGGCAAGCAACCCGCTCATTGCCGCCTGCAACCTCTGCCATGGCTTTGCAGTCAGCGAGCGAAAAACTGGATTTCCATCTCGTGACAGTAGGTTTCGCCGGGCTCAAGGCGCGTTGTCGGAAAGTGGGCGAAGTTCGGTGAGTCGGGGAATTTCTGGGTTTCCAATGCAACGCCTGCGTAGCTGCAATAAGGCGTATTGCCTTTGCCAATGACTGCAGGGCCAAGGTGTCCGGCAGTGTAGATTTGTACGCCGGGTTCCGTGGATTTAAGCGTTAAGCCCCGTCCGGAGACTGTATCCCACAAACTGGCGACCGGGTGAATGGCCGGGCTGGCTCCACGCAACACCCAATTATGGTCGTAGCCCCCCTTGTGTTCCATGTCTTGCCCGATGCGCTTGGCCTCGCGGAAATCGAAAGGCGTTCCGGCAACGGCCAACACCTCACCGGTGGCCAGCAACTGCTCATCGACCGGGGTGTAGAAGTCTGCTTCCACGCTCAGCATCTGCCCGACGACGCTGCCCGAGTCATGACCCGCCATGTTCCAGTAGGAGTGATGGACCATGTTCAAAACGGTGGTTTCGTCAGTGTTGCCCTGCAGGGTAATGAGCAGGCGATTGTCGTCGGTCAGGGTGTATTTTGCCTTGAGCAACAACTCGCCCGGGAAGCCTGAATCGCCCTTTTTCGACACATGGCTGAAGGTGACGGAGTTTTCGCTTTCGTTGAATGTCGCGTCCCATATCTGTTTATCCAGGCCTTGCTCCCCGCCGTGGAGGTGGTTCGGCGGTTCATTGCAGGCCACCTCGACACGCTGGCCGTCCAGGAAAAAAAGGCCGTTCCTGATGCGGTTTGCGTAGCGGCCGCAGGTTGCGCCGAAATAGGTGTCACTTGTCTGGTACGGCTCGAGTGTATCGAAGCCCAGCACGATATCGCAGGCTTTGCCGTGTTTGTCCGGGACATGCATTTCTACCAACCGGGCCCCGAAAGTGATGAGGCGGGCCTGGCAGTGGTTGCGGTTGGTCAGCGTATAGGCCGTGACTTCTTGTTCATGATGAAAGCCAAAGGATGCTTGGGTAATTGCCACGTAGAGAGTCCTGGTTAATGGCTTGATCAATTGATGTTACCGCTAACGTTGGCGTTGTAAAGACGCTCGTCCGGCCTTCGCAAGATGCTGCGCATGTCCGGCAGGTAGACCTGCCCATGCGTATGTATAATCAGTTGCTATCAGCGTACGCAGCGGGGGTTGACCGGCTGTCGCGACCTTTTTTTCAGGGAAAACAGGACGTCAATGAGTCTCGATGAATTAGACAAAATGCCATCGCCGCCTCGTATGGCTGACGTCGCCAAGCTGGCTGGCGTTTCCAAGATGACCGTTTCTCGCGTCCTGGCCGGGCGCGATGTTTCAGAACGTACTCAAGCGCTGGTCCACGCTGCGATTGATCGCCTCGGTTATTTGCCCGATGCCTCTGCCGGCACCCTGTCTTCCGGGCGCTCGGAGTTTATCGTGGCCCTGGTGCCGTCCTTGGCGAGTTCGAACTTTGCCGATACCGTGCGAGGTCTGAACGACATCGTCAGGGAGCATGGCTTGTGTTTGCTGTTGGGGGATACCGATTACCACCTGGACCAAGAGGCGTTATTGGTACGTACGTTATTGCGCCATCGCCCGGTAGGGGTGATGTTGACCGGCAGCGCGCACCTGGACGACACCCGCAAGTTGTTGCGACAAGCCCAAGTCCCTGTAGTCGAGACCTGGGACATTCCTGAAGACCCGATTGAACAATCGGTCGGATTCAGCAACGTGGCCGCCGCGGCAGCGCTGTTCGAGCATCTGTATGACCGTGGTTATCGGCGCATTGGTTACATTGGTGGCGCATCGGGACTCGATCATCGGGGTCAGCAACGTCAGCAAGGTTATCTTCAGGCCGTCGCCGCGTTGGGCGCCGGAGAGCCACGACTGGTGGAGTATGGCGAGTCACCGATTACCATGAGTCATGGCGGTGAATCGGTGAAGCGCCTGCTGGAAAAATGGCCGGACACCGATGCGGTGATGTGCGTCAGTGATCTGTCAGCATTCGGCGCCATCATGGAGTGTCATCGGATGGGCCTGAGTGTACCCGGTGATATTGCGGTAGCCGGTTTTGGTGACTTTGAGGTGTCGCGTTACTGCACGCCAACCATCACCACGGTCTCGGTTGATCCCTATGGGATTGGTAGACGCGCAGGTCAGTTGCTGTTGAACAGCGCGGCGGCTCAACGCCACGGATTACCACGCCCGCGAGAGTGCGATGTGGTGGAGTTCAAAGTACTGGCGCGGGAAAGTACCTGAAAAATCCTTGAGCGGGCGTGATCCGAGCGTCCATGACGAAGCAAAAAAGAGCCCCGGGTTTGAGGAAACCAGGGGCTCTTTTTTTATGGCTGCCCGGTGGGCGGATTCGTCAGGCCAGCGCTTCCTTGCTGTTCTGACCGTCTACCAAGCGCCAGATACCCAATGGGTTGGCGTTGCGCAGTGCCTCTGGAAGCAGTTCATCCGGGTAGTTCTGGTAGCAGACCGGCCGCAGGAAACGGTCGATGGCCAGGGTGCCGACTGACGTGCCGCGGGCATCCGAGGTGGCTGGATAGGGGCCACCGTGGACCATCGCGTCGCAGACTTCCACTCCCGTAGGGTAGCCATTGAGCAGCAACCGACCGGCGATTTGTTCCAGTTGTGCGACCAGATCCGAAGCGTCTTTAAGGTCGTCGGGGTCGGCGATCAGGGTCGCGGTGAGTTGGCCTTGCAGGGCTGCCAACGCCTGTTGCAATTGTTCACGGTCAGCCACTTCGACCACCACGCTCGCCGGACCGAATATTTCCTCTTGCAGTAATTCTTCACCCTGCAGCAGTAACTCGACGTCGGCCTGGAATAATTGCGCAAAGGCCTGGTTACCTTGTTGTAGCTGCCCCACCAGGTGGCGTACGCCAGGATGTGCCTGTAAACGCTCGACGCCCGCTGTGTAGCTTTTGAGGGTGCCGATGTTGAGCATGGTTTGTGCCGGTTGATCGGCGAGGATGCTCGAGAGCCGATCGCGGAAAGCGCTGAACTCAGGCGAGCTGATACCGATGATCAGCCCTGGATTGGTGCAGAATTGCCCGCAGCCCTGGACCACCGAGGCGGCCAGTTCGGCAGCAATCTGCGTGCCTCGCTGTTGGAGTGCCTGAGGCAACAGCACCATCGGGTTGATGCTGGACATCTCGGCGAACACCGGGATTGGCTGCTTGCGCGCAGCAGCCATGTCACACAGGGCACGGCCGCCCTTGAGCGAACCGGTGAAGCCGACCGCCTGGATCGCCGAGTGCTTGACCAGCTGCTCGCCGACACCATTGCCGTAAATCATGTTGAACACGCCGGCTGGCATCCGGGTCTTGACGGCTGCGCGCAGGATCGCGTCAGCGACTAACTCGGCCGTCGCCATGTGACCACTGTGCGCCTTGAACACGACCGGGCAGCCGGCTGCGAGAGCAGCAGCGGTATCACCGCCAGCCGTAGAAAAGGCCAGTGGAAAGTTGCTGGCACCGAACACGGCGACCGGACCAACGCCCATGCGGCACTGGCGCAGGTCGGCGCGGGGCAGCGGTTGACGCTGCGGTAGGGCCTGGTCGATGCGTGCGCCGTAGAAGTCCCCGCGGCGTAGCACTTGGGCGAACAGGCGCATCTGGCCGCTGGTGCGGCCGCGTTCGCCCTGGATACGACCGGTCGGAAGGGCGGTTTCACGGCAGACCGTGGCGATGAAATCGTCACCCAAGGCATCCAGTTCGGCGGCGATGGCTTCGAGGAATTCGGCGCGACGCGACGCGGGCAGCGCTCGGTATGCCGGATAGGCACTGGCGGCGGCCTGAGCCGCGGCGTCCACTTCTGCCTCGGTTGCTTGTAGAAAGATTGCGGGCAGCGGTTCGCCGCTCTGGGCGTCGATGCTTTGCAGACGGATATCGCCAGCGCCGCTGCGGGCACCGGCGATGTAGTTGTGGCCAAGGATTGCAGTCATAAGTCCTCCGACAGCGAATAGGGATCAGCGGGGTGTAATGGCGGCCTCTAACAGGCCACGGCCATGGAGGTTTTCGAGGAGCGAGCGATAGCCCATCTGCCAGGCGGGTGCGCGATCACTGGTCGTCACCCGATTGACCAGCGTGCCAAATTTGGCGCTGCTGATGGCAACCAGGTCGCCCTCTTTATGGGTAAATCCTCCGCCCGGTTGGTCACGGTCTTGCTTGGGAGCGAACAGGGTGCCGAGAAAAAGGACAAAGCCGTCCGGGTACTGATGGTTCTCATTGAGCGTTTGAGCGACCAGATCCAGCGGGTCGCGGCTGATCTGGTTCATCGAGCTGCTGCCATCCATGATGAAGCCGTCGTTGCCGACGACCCGCAAAGCCACCTCGGCGCGACGCACATCGTCGATGTCGAAGGTTTCATCGAACAGCCGCAGGAATGGGCCCAGAGCCGTCGACGCATTGTTATCTTTGGCCTTTGACAGCAGCAGGGCGCTGCGGCCCTCGAAGTCGCGCAGGTTGACGTCATTACCCAGGGTGGCGCCCTGTACTTTGCCGCGGCTGGAGACGACCAGCACCACTTCGGGCTCCGGATTGTTCCAACTGGATTTGGGGTGAATGCCGATGTCCGCGCCGTAACCCACCGCCGACAGGGGTTGAGCCTTGGTGAATATTTCGGCGTCGGGACCGATCCCGACTTCGAGGTACTGTGACCACATTCCCTGAGCGATCAGCACCTCCTTGAGGGTCAGCGCCTGGGGGGAACCGGGTACGATTTGCCCGAGGTCAGTGCCGATACTCTCGACCAGACTGGCACGAATACTATCTGCCTTGGCGGGGTCGCCCTTGGCCTGTTCTTCGACAACTCGCTCCAGCATGCTGGTGGCAAATGTAACGCCGGCAGCCTTCACAGCTTGCAGGTCGATGGGCGCCAGCAGCCACGGTCGGGTTTCATCGCGCACGGCGGCGTCGCTGTTGCGCAGTAGATCATCGACGCTGATCAGCGCTTGATCCAAAGGCAAATCGCGCAGATAGCTGACGGGATCGTCAAGCTCAAGCAGCGCTGAAACAGTCGCCACTCGAGCGCTGATGTCATAAACCTGACTGTCGCGGACCAAAACGACGGAGGGGCCTGCAGCGTAACCCGGGATCCAGACACGACTGATCCATGTGCCTTCGCCCAGGCCCTGAGCCAGGACATTCAAATCCGCCAAAGTAGTTGCTGTGGATGTTTGGGACATGTACGAAACCCTCTTGCGACAGCGGTTGAATTAATGGGAGTGACGCGGATTGCCGCTCCGGGCGATTACCCGCAAATGCAACGTGGCGGGCTCCAGGCAACCCCCCGTCGAGAGCTGGCCAACCAGTTGCCGATAGAGCTCTTGCCAAGGGGTTTGCGAAGCCGGGAATGAAGGTTTCAGCTCGGACTGCCGATGGGCCATCTCACTTTCGTCAACCAGCAGGTCCACTCGGCGAGTATTGAGGTCCACGCGCAGGCGGTCGTTGGTTTTCAGTAACGCCAACCCTCCGCCCACGGCAGCTTCCGGCGACATGTTCAGGATCGACGGACTGGCCGAGGTGCCGCTTTGGCGTCCATCGCCCAGGCAAGGCAGTGAATCAATGCCTCGTTTTATCAGTGCTGCCGGTGGTGCCATGTTGACCACTTCGGCGCTGCCTGGATAACCCACGGTGCCGCAGCCACGAATGACCAGGATGCAGCGCTCGTCGATTTCCAGGGAGGGGTCGTTGATCCGCGCGTGATAGTCCTCGGGGCCTTCAAAAACGATGGCCCTGGCTTCGAAGCTGTTTTCCGCGCCGGGTTCGGACAGGTAGGTCTTGCGGAAGGCTTCGCCCACCACCGACATTTTCATGATCGCGCTGTCGAAGAAGTTGCCGCTCAGGACGATGAACCCGGCTCGCTGAATCAACGGGTCTTGATAGGCGTGAATCACGTCGGTATCGCTGGCCGCCGCGTTGCTGACGATCTCGCCAATGGTCTTGCCTGAGACCGTGCCGCAGTCTTCATGCAGTCGACCGGCTTTCTGCAGTTCGTGCATGACCGCAGGGACACCGCCCGCACGGTGGAAGCCTTCGCCCAGGTATTTGCCGGCCGGCATGCAGTTGACAAGCAGTGGCACGTCTTCGCCGATGCGTTGCCAGTCTTCCAGCCCAAGATCAATGCCGGTGTGGCGGGCGATGGCGATCAGGTGTGGCGGGCAATTGGTCGAGGCGCCCAGGGCCGAGGCTACGGCAATCGCATTTTCGAACGCTTCGCGGGTCATGATCTGTGAAGGACGAATATCTTCGCGGACCATTTCAACGATGCGTTTGCCGGTGGCATAGGCCATTTGTCCGCGTTCACGATAGGCCGCTGGAATACTCGCGCAGCCGGGCAGGGACATGCCCAGCGCTTCGGCGAGGGCGTTCATCGACAACGCCGTGCCCATGGTGTTGCAGTGCCCAATCGACGGTGAGGCCGCCGTGGTCATTTCCATGAAGCCTTCATAGTCGATTTCGCCGCTGGCCAGCAGATTGCGTGCGTGCCAGAGCACGGTGCCGGAACCGATCAACTGGCCTTTATGGTGACCGTCGAGCATCGGTCCGCCCGACAGCACGATGGCGGGCAGGTCCGTTGTCGCGGCGGCCATCAGGCAGGCGGGGGTGGTTTTGTCGCAACCGGTGGTCAAGACAACGCCATCCAGTGGAAAACCATGCAGGACTTCCACCAGCCCCAGATAGGCCAGATTGCGATCCAGCGCGGCCGTGGGGCGTCGGGTCTGTTCGGCCATCGGGTGAACCGGGAATTCCATGGGGATGCCGCCGGCATCACGGATACCGGCCTTGGTCCGCTGGGAGAGTTCCAGGTGGTGGCGGTTGCAGGGTGCAAGGTCGCTGCCAGTCTGGGCGATACCGATGATCGGGCGGCCCGACTGCAACTCTTCGCGTGTCATGCCGTAGTTCATGAAGCGCTCAACGTAGAGGGCGGTCATGTCGGCATGATCGGGATCGTCAAACCATTGTTGGCTGCGTAGCGGGCGTTTAACTGTGTTCATGTGGTTTCTCTTGATCAGGCGCTGGCGCCGGATTAGGGGCGGTCTTCAGGGGATCAGGGGAAGGCCTTACCCGCAAAAACAGATCTGTTATCGGTAACATTTCAAGCCGTAAACGTTCTGCAAAAAAGTCTTTCAGTTGCCCAGTACAGGTTCGGCCAGTCCTGGCACGTCAACCTGGCAGGCAAACAAACTCCCTGCGTGCGGCCAGCGTGCGGTTTGCTCCGGCGACAAGTGCTGGCGTGCCGTGGTGACATACAGCGTACGCAATTCGGCGCCGCCGAACGCCAGCATGGTCGGGTGTGGGCAGGGCAGGTCGATGCTGAACAGGTGGTGACCGTAAGCGTCGAAACAGGCGACCTGTGCCCCGCCATAGAGCGCGCACCAGTAGCGTCCCGCACTGTCCACCGCGGCACCGTCGGGAACACCCGGGAGGCCAAGGGTATCGAGATCAATCCAGGGCTCGCCCGGGCCCGGCTGGCCATTTTGCATGTCATAGGGATAGCGCCAGACTTGCCGGCGCGGTGAGTCGGCGTGGTACAGCCAGGCCCCGTCCGGACTGAAGGCCAGCCCGTTGGAAATCGCCAGCCCGCCGAGGTGGCAGTCGAGGCTGTCACCGTTCCAGCAGTAGAGTGCCGCGCTGGGCGCGGTCTCGTTGCGGTCGAGGGTGCCGACCCAAAAGCGTCCCCGGGCATCGCAGCGGCCATCGTTGAAGCGATTACCGGTGCCTTGGAGCCATTCCGGGTTGGCGGCCACCTGACGTTTATGGCCGTCGCGATCGAGTCGCCAGAGGCCACTTGCGGTGGCGGCGAGCAGGCCGTCGGCACTCAGTGCCAGACTGCCTACGGGCTCGTCCAGTTCGATGATGTGCGGTTCGACGTTGTCGCCAGGCGTCCAGCTATAGATCCGTCCGGCATGGATGTCGATCCAGTGCAGGCGATCATGACGGTGGTCCCACAATGGACATTCGCCCAGGCTCATTGTCAGGGGAACTGCGATGTTCAATGAGGCGCTCATGGTCAACCCCAGCCGCCGTCTACCGGAAATTCATGGGCCGTGAGTTGGGCACTGTCATCCGCCGCGAGGAACAGCACGGTCGGCGCCACATGCTCGGGCAACAGGCGCAACTTGAGGCACTGGTGCTCCTGGATACGCGCCTCGTCGGCCGGGGAGATCCATTTCTCCAATTGCCGTTCCGTCATGATGCACCCAGGCACCACGGTATTGACGCGGATGCCGTCAGCACCCAGGTCACGTGCCAGGCTGCGTGTCAGTCCATGCACCGCTGCCTTGGCGGAGACGTAACTGGACAAGCCGCCGAGCGCCAGTTGTACGCTGATGGAGCCGAAGTTAATGATGGAGCCGCCACCCGCGGCGATCATTTGCGGCGCTGCCGCCTGGATAGCGAAGAACAGGGGCCGCAGGTTGATCGCCATCCCATTGTCCCAATAGGCGGTATCGATCTCGCGCCAGTCGTGGCGATCGTCGCGCGCAGCATTGTTGACCAGTACGCGGACCGGCCCCAGCTCCTCGCCGGCTTCATGAATCGCCGCCTGCAGTGATGGCACGTCACGGATATCGCAGAGGCGGAACCACGGAGCACGACCGGTTTGCGCTTGGAGCTCGGCGACGAGTTGAAGGCTGGCCTCCTCGGCAATATCGATGAAAGCCACGCGTGCGCCCTGCAGGTGGAACGCGCGGGTCAGTGCCGCGCCGATGCCGCTGCCGCCACCGGTAATGAACACCGTGCGGTCGCAAAGGCTTGGGTATTGGGCATTTGCCTGGGTCATTGCATCAATCCTCAACAACAAAAAAAGCGACCCCGCAGCGCAGGGCCGGAGATTCAGACGGGTTCGGCGCTCAGTTTGGCGGCAGTGACAGTCCTGGTTTTCCAGGTGGTGCTCATTTCTTCCAGCGTCTTGTTCTTGGTTTCCGGAACCCAGCGCCAGACGAAGCCAGCGGCAAGCAACCCCATTACGCCGTACACCCAGTAAACGAAGCCATGGTTGAACATTTCATTGAGCCAGGCATTGTCGTTCATGATCGGGAAGCTCCAGGAGACCAACAGGTTCGCCAGCCATTGTACGGCGACGGCGATGGACAAGGCGCCCCGGATGCTGTTCGGGAAAATTTCCGAGAGCAGGACCCAGACCACCGGCCCCCAGGACACCGCGAAGGCGGCGACATAGCTCAGCATCAAGAGCATCGCGGTCACACCCAGGTTCTGCAGGTAGAACGATGTCCCCAGGCCCAGCATGCTGATGCCCATCACCAGCGCACCGATGATCATCAGCGGTTTACGCCCGACGCGGTCGACCAGCACGATGGCGGCAATGGTGAAGATCAGGTTGACCGCACCGACGATGATGGTCAGTTGCAGCGAGGCATCGCCCTGGCTGCCCATGTTCTTGAAGATTTCCGGCGCGTAATACAGCACCACGTTGATGCCGATGAACTGCTGGAAAATCGACAGCAGAAGGGAAATGGCAATCAGCAGACCGCCAAAGGACATCCACGGCGCGTCGGCTGCACTCTCTGCAAACGAGGCGCGAATTTCCTGAAGGATGGCTGGCGCCTTGTCCTTACCGTTGATGGCTTCCAGTACGCGCGAGGCCTGTTCGTGTTTACCGCGCATCACCAGGTAGCGAGGTGTCTCCGGGGTGCGGATCAGTAGCAGGAGGAAGACCAGGGCGGGTAGCACCTCGGAGCCAAGCATCCATCGCCAGCCTTGTTGCACCAGCCATTCCTGAGGTTCGCCGTGGGCGATGAAGTAGTTGATGAAATACACCACCAGCATGCCGAGGATGATGCAGAACTGATTACACGACACCAGACGGCCACGGATGTGGCTGGGGGCGATTTCGGCCAGGTACATCGGCGACAGCATCGAGGCGATACCGACACCGATGCCGCCGATGATGCGGTACAGGTTGAAAACGGTGATGTCCTGCAATGGCAGCGGATTGAAATATTCCGGGAGGGCCGAGCCGATGCTGGCGATGATGAACAATGCAGCCGACAGCATTAATCCGTTGCGCCGGCCAAGACGCTCACTGACCGAGCCGGCACAGAAGCCGCCGATCACGCAGCCCAGCAGGGCCGAGGAAATAGTGAATCCGGTGAGCGAGCTCGCCAGGTTCGGGGTGATCTGATCAGGCAGTGACATGACTTGGTCATGCATCAGCCAGCTGCCGAAAAAAGCCACCAGGCCTCCGACCATCAGACCGCGAGTACGGCCGTAGAGTCGGATGAGGTAGTACAGGCTGAGGCAGAAGATCAATGTTGCGCCGAGCAGCAGTGAGGTCTTGAACTCTCCGACGACGTGACGGGCCAGTTCCGTGTTCTGGAACAGAGGCTCGACGAAGTAGCTGCGTATGGGTTGAACAGCACCTGAAATCACAGCGGTGTCGTACCCAAACAGCAGGCCACCGAATGCAGCCGCAATCGTGATGAAAATCAAATATCTGGAGGTTGAGGCTCTGCTCACGGATTTCTCCCGACGCCATTCTTGTGGCCGGTTTGTAATTATTTTGGTGGGGCGACACAGCGCGGAGGATGTGGTTCGCAGAGCTAATGTTACCGATAACATTTTCATTGTCAATTACCGGCATTTGTTGCAATGTGCTCGTGCTTGGGGGGGGCCACGCCTACATCTTCAAGCGCTTCGCAAAGATGACTACGTACTAAAAAGCTAATAAAAATAAAACGAGGATGTAGGGATGAAGAAGAACAACAACGCTCAGCTTATCTGCCAGTTGTCAGCAGTTGCAGCCATGATGCTGGCCGGTAGTGTGCACGCGGCTGACGCGTTCAGCGCTGACTCCGAATGGATGACCGGTGATTGGGGTGGCGAGCGGACCAAGCTGATCGAGCAAGGCATCGACATCAAGATGGATTACGTCGGTGAAGTCGGCGGCAACCTCCACGGTGGCTACAACAATGACAAAACCGCGCGTTACGCGGACCAGTTCGGCCTGGGGGCGGCGCTGGACCTGGAAAAACTGTTTGGTTGGGATAACACCCAGGCCAAGATCCAGCTCACCAACCGTAACGGAGAGAACATCTCCAACGACCGCGTAGGCGATCCGCGTGCCGGCACCTTGAGTTCCTCGCAGGAAGTCTACGGCCGTGGCCACATGGTTCGTCTGACCCAGTTGTGGATCAAGCACCAGTTCCTCGACGGCAAACTGGACGTCAAGGCCGGT
>NZ_AZVV01000023.1:0-29044 GCF_000514395.1 Pseudomonas sp. URMO17WK12:I12 | reverse complement strand
TGGACAGCACCGCCCCCGATCAGCTCGTACTCAGCGGCATGCTTGAAGACGGCGGCGTGATTTCGATCCACATCGAAGGCGGCAAACGCAACGGCTCAGGCGTGCAGATCGACATCACCGGCGACCAGGGCGACCTGAAAATCACCAACCGTTCGGCATTTGGCGAGGTCGGCGATGATTACGTGATCGAAGGTGCCCACGGCGACAATCTGGCACTGGAAGCACTGCCACTGCCTGCCAGCTATCAGCGCTTGCCAGAATCGTCATTGCCTTCGGCGGTGCTGGAACTGGCTGAGCTGTATTACGTGTATGCGCAAGACGTGGTCGACGGCAGCCATGGTGCGGCGACGTTTGAAGAGGCGGTGCGCTTGCATCGGTTGTTGGATGCGGCCCGAGACGGACACCGGACAACCCTGAAATAATCCGTACCTAAAGTTATGACGCTCCTCGCCGACTCCTTCTGTGAATTTACCAACGAAGGACCGTGAGATGTATTACCCCCGCGAAGCTGAAAAAGATCACCTGTTCAACCGGGTGATCCTGCTCACCGTTGCCTGCTGTGTGGTGCTGATCCTGGCCGGCATGGCCCGGCACGAGGGCATCCGCTATGCCGCGATCCAGCTGGGCCCTGTCGAAACGACGGGGACAGTGACGCAACTCGACGACATCCTGATGAACAGCGACGGCAAAGTGATCCATTACCGCTACACCGATCTCGACGGCCAAGTGCACGACAACCAATACGTCGACGAACGTTATGCAACAAAAACCGCCTATGAAACCGGCGGCAGCATTCCCCTGCTCTACTCCCGCTGGCTACCGGCGCAAAGCAGCATCGCCCGCGAGCTGAACGGCAACCGCCCGGGGTTTTACATCATGATGGGTGGGGTATTGCTGACGTTGTTGTTCCTGGGGATATCGGCCAGGACGCTGGGCCGGATTTATGCGATGAAAGAGGAAGACCGGTTCTATTAACCCTTCCCCGCCTTTACTCTGAAACCGCCACCTGGTTGCGCCCACGCGCCTTGGCCCGATAAAGCGCCTTGTCCGCGTTGTTCATCAGACTTTGCAGATCAGGGTCCTGCATCTCCATTGCGGCAACGCCAAGGCTGGCCGAAATGCGATAAACCGGGCCGGTCATCAACCCACCGATGGACTGGATCAGGTGCTCGGCAATTTCGAGGGCGACCTCAATGGACGTGTCCGGCAGCAGGATGGCGAATTCCTCGCCACCCAGCCGGCCGTAGACGTCCGTTTCACGAAAACAGGTGCTGATGACCACTCCCATCTGGCGCAATACCTGATCGCCAACCTGATGGCCGTAAGTGTCATTGATGTGCTTGAAGTGATCCATATCGAGCATGACCGCGCACAGCGGCAACCGATGGTATTGGCAGTTGTTGAACAACTGCTGCGCATGCTCAAAAAAAGCCCGGCGGTTCTTCAGCCCCGTGAGTTCATCGGTTTGCGCAGCATGCGTGGCGATGCGGTGCGCCAGTTCCATTTCACGGGTCAGGCGAAAAGCAGTTTCCAGCGCTTCGGACAGTTTGCGGGTGGCTCTGGCAACAAATGAAGCAAACACCACGACGGCCAGGGCCATACCGACTTGCAATGTTGTCGGCTGAAACACCAGCCAGGTGGTACACGGCAACAACACCAGGCCAATCGACACCAGCGTCATGTACCGGTAGGACGAGTAACACGACACGGCACTGACCGACATGCCGACGGCAAACAGCATGACCAGTGCCTGGGCCAACAGGTCGTCTGACGGCATGACGGCTAAAGCGCCAGCGCCCCAGATACCGGCAGACAACACCAGCGTCACCCAATAGATCCGCTCCCAGCGTTGCGGCGTGCGCTCACTGTCCGGGCTGCGAAAATAGACCACAAACATCAGGATGCGCAGTAACGAGGAGGCGCTCAGCAGGCCAATCCAGCCGATCATCACGTTGTGATCCATGCGCTCCCAGCACAGCCCGCACAGCATAAGCGCGGCCAGGTAACTGCCGAACACCGCGGACACGGATTGGTTGAACAGCTGTCGCAATCGGTCACCGCGCACTTGCGCCGCGATGAAAGTCTCCTGATGGTGCCGAAATCCTGGGCCATCCATGTGATCCGCCTAATCATGATGCTGCGACAAAAAAAGCGATTGTGGCACCCTGCCACCTAGACAAACAAATGAATCCCACGCCGAACTTAAGACCCACCGTACTTTGTAGCAGCTGGCGAAGCCTGCCCCCGGCTGCGCAGCAGTCATGAGATTAGACGATGCGGTGTTTCAGGAAATCCGCGTGTGCTGAATTTACGACTGCTTCGCAGCCGGACGCAGGCTTCGCCAGCTGCTACAAAGGCACCGCTGCGTTACTGCTGCGGCGCCACCATCTTGAAGCGGATATTGATGTCGTCGGAAACCACGGTATCGGCATATTCACCTTCGCCGATCTTGAAATCGCTGCGTTTGAGCGTTAACTCGCCGTCGAAGATGCCGATGGTGTCCTCGGCTTTTAGCAGGACCGGAACCGCTACATCACGGGTAACCCCCCTGAGCGTCAGTTTGCCGATGATTGTGTATTTGTTGTCGCCAAGCGCCTTCACATCGGTCGATTCAAAGGTCGCCACAGGATAATCCGCCGAATTGAACCAGGCGGGTTTTTGCAGTTCCGTGTTGGCGTCACTGCTGCCGGCATCGATGCTGTCGAGCTGGATGGTGAGCGATGCCTGGGCTGCCGCAGGGTTGGCCGTGTCGAAATCCAGCTTGGCTTCGAACACGCCAAACGTGCCGTACACCTGCGAGGTGAATTGGTTGTACGTGAAGGAGATCTTGCTCGCGGCTTGATTGACTTGTTTGTATTGCACCGCTTGCGCGCAGGGCAAGCAGCCAACAGTCAGCATGGCGGCCAGCACTGCGAGCCACGAGAATCGAACACTCATGGGATTCTCCGATAGAGGGCTCCCGTTATGAAGCGAACTGCCCACACACGCGGACGGGCGATAGGACGACTAAAGCAAATAACTCGCGTTTCTTCCACTGACAGCAGGACTTTCGACCACCTGTCGGCCACTCCCGGGCAGCGCCCGATATTGCCACCTTGGCGGGTGTTTAATACCCGTTGCACTCACCGCTTCGGGAGACGGGTCATGAAAGTCGTCGTCATCGGAGGTACCGGGTTGATCGGCAGCAAGGTCTGCAAAAACTTGCAGGAACTGGGCCATGAAGCCTTTGCTGCATCACCGAGCACCGGCGTCAATGTGATCAGCGGAGAAGGCCTCAAAGAGGCACTCCAAGGCGCTGACGTGGTGGTCGACGTGGCGAACTCACCCTCATTTGAAGACCACGCCGCATTGCACTTCTTCGAAACCGCCGGGCACAACCTGTTCGCGGCGGAGAAGCTCGACGGGGTCAAACACCATGTAGCCCTGTCTGTCGTCGGCACCGAGCGGATGCTCGACAGCGGTTACTTCCGGGCAAAAATGGCGCAGGAAGCGCTGATCAAGACGTCGGGTATTCCCTACACCATTCTGCGGGCCACCCAATTCTTTGAGTTTATCCACGCCATCGCTCACTCCGGACGTGAGGAAGGCGACACTATTCACCTGACGTCTGCCGCGTTGCAACCGGTGGCCTCGGACGATGTCGCGACAGCGCTGACCGATATTGCGCTAAAAGCGCCGGTCAATCAGACCGTCGAAGTGGCCGGACCTGATAACCGGCCGCTCGTCGAGTTCGCCAGCGATTACCTCAAGCACACCCAGGACCCGCGCCAAACCGTGGAGGACGACTCGGTTCCCTACTTTGGTGCGCCGATCAATGACCAGTCACTGACACCGGGCGCCAACCCGATCATTGGCGCGACGCGGTTTCAGGACTGGCTCAAGGCCCACTAGACCACTGTTTGACCAGGAAAACTTAAACGCTCAACGGGCCTAACAATGGCTCGCCACCGTCCGCGGGGAAATAACGGCGTAGTCCTGTTTTTTCACTCGCTGAGTCAACACCAGCATGCTCAGGAAACCCAGCGCAATCAGCACCGGATACGCCATCAACAGTTCGGACAGGGAGTATTTCCAGGCCAACGGGCGACCGACGCCCAGCATGGCCGCATACATCCAGGACACGGCCGACAGCGAGCCGCAGAACAGCGCGAGCATCCGTGCGCTGAATCCGAGATCGAGCAAGGAGCCTGCCTTTTGCAGCGCGGGCAATACCAGGCGATGCAACAAGATGCCGTTGTAGGTCAGCAGCATGACAATGATCACTTTGGCTTGAAGTTTGGGGTTCATGAAGTAGTTCATGCCTTTTTCCAGGTAATCAATACCGATGACCGCGGCGCCCGTCACCCACAAGGCTATCAAAGCAACGATCACAGACTTCTGCAGACTTTCCATATGAGCATGATCGTGTTCAGTGAATGTTTTTCGATTCAACAAATCTTTAACCATTGCAATATCACTGGTCAACACCAAACCAATGGCCACACAACAAGCCACTAAATGAACGTAAATAACGCCCAACCGCAAAAACTCCATACACTCTTTATTCTCGAGCAGGCTCATAATTGTATTTATCGCCACGGTACTTTCTCCACCTTGTTCGATAGTACAGATCGGCAACTAACAGGGTATTTAACTCTTCAACCCCCCGTGCGATCTTACTTTTATAAGAGATGCCAAATCGCAGACCTGACACTGCGTAGCCCATTGATTCACTTGGCAAACCAATGACCGACTTGTTTACTGCCTCCTGAATTTCAGATAAAAAAATCCCCATTTGCAGTCACTGCATATGAGGTTCGTTTTCCACTTCTTTTCTACGACTGCTGGAGCAGGTCATGGTGACGTGCTGAAGTATCAGAGGGTGTTACGTCTCGAATGTTCATTTCTCAAGCAAACTACCGACAAACGGTTACTTC
Organism: Pseudomonas sp. URMO17WK12:I12; assembly: GCF_000514395.1. Lineage (NCBI taxonomy): Bacteria > Pseudomonadati > Pseudomonadota > Gammaproteobacteria > Pseudomonadales > Pseudomonadaceae > Pseudomonas > Pseudomonas sp. URMO17WK12:I12. The sequence goes on along the minus strand of NZ_AZVV01000023.1, from coordinate 24,128 downwards.
AGCGAAACTCATCGAATCTGACCACAAATCGACAACTTCTCCGAAAGCCGCGCACTAACTGGCCCGCTTTAAATTAGATCAGCCTCAGGCTCTTTCATTGGATCCATTAGTTGTTGCGTTACTCACGAAAAGTGCAATAGAGACCCGCTCGCATTTACCCCCATGCACGACTAAAACAGTCATACTTTTTCACGTCTGAAACTCGGGCTCCCGCCAGCCCCGCCTCAACCGTCGATCGCCGACGCGAGCGGGAGCCAGACGCACACTTCGAAACCCTCTTGCCGACCTGTTGCAGGGGAGCTCAATTTCATTCTCGCGTTAACCCCCTGCACAATCGTTTTGGCAATCGCCAGGCCCAATCCTGAACCGCTGATCTCACTGTGACCGCGTACAAAGCGCTCGGTCAGGTGCTGCAACACTGGCGCCGGCACCACCGGCCCGCCATTGACTATCCGCAGCTGGGCCTGGTCGGTGAGGCTGACTTCGATCGGTTGCGCCGTCGCGCCATACTTCAGAGCGTTCTCAATCAGGTTGCGCAACAAGATGCCAAAGGCGTCCGGGTCAATGTTCGAGTACACGCTGGCCTGGTGTGGCAGTTGCAACTCGATGCGCTGGCCGCTGCGCTGGTTCCACTCATCGACGCTATGGGCCAACAACGGAATCAGGTCCTGAGGCGTTTCGGACAGCAGCCCACCGCCCTCGGCCTTCGCCAGTTGCATGAGCTTTTCCGACAGCCGCGCCAGCTCGCGCAAGGCGTTTTCGATCTTCGCCGCACGCACTCGCAAAGGGCCTTCAGGCGCCTCCTGGTGCAAGCGCTGGATCTGCGCCAAGGTCGCGGCCAATGGTGTACGCAACTCATGAGCGCTGTTGGCGGTAAAGCTGCGCTCGGCTTCGAGGGCCTTGCGCAAGCGCTCCAGCAGGTGATTGACCGCCTCAGCCAACGGATCGATTTCTGCCGGCAGGCGGGCCACCTGGATCGGTGACAGATCACCCACACCACGCGCCTCGACCGCACGTCGATACGCCAACACGCTACGCAGGCTGATCCGCACAAACAGCCAGGTGCCCAACAGGCTGACGGGAATCAGCGCCAACAGTGGCAGCAACAAGGCAAACAAGGCTTCCCGCGCGGCTTCACGGCGATGATTCAACGGCTCGGCGACTTCAATGAACAGCGTCCCGCGCAATGCACTGGCGCCATACAAGCGGTACTTCTCAGAGGTAGAAAAACCTTCGGACGGTTGTTGATTGAAGATCTTCGGGTTGGCGTCGTGGGACTGCATCAGGATCTTGCCACTGGCATCGCGCACCAGGTACGTCAGGTATTCCTTGTGCATTTTCAACGTCGCAACATGCTGTGCCTCTCGGGGTTCCTCCCGGTTGCTGATTTCCAGCACGGCCAACGGCAAGATGCGTTGCGCGGTTTCTTCCAGTGCGCTGTCGAATGCCTCGTCCAACTCATGTTGCACCACCAGCCAGGCGCCGACGGTTGCGCCCAGCCAGAGCAAGGTCATGCCCAGGGTCAACCCCAGGCCGAGACGTTTTTGCAGGCTCACAGAAGGCTTCATACGGCCATCAACCGGTAGCCCATGCCGCGCACGGTTTCGATCAGATCCCGACCCAGCTTTTTACGCAGCCGGCTGATATAGACCTCGATGGTATTGCTTTCGATTTCAGCACCGAAGGCATACAGCCGTTCTTCCAGCTGCGACTTGGACAACAGCGCGCTGGGGCGCTGCACAAACGCTTCGAACAGCGCCCACTCTCGCGCCGTCAGGTCCACGGTAGTGCCGGCACGCTGCACGGTGCGGGCGTTCATGTCGACCTGCAAATCACCGAGCCTGATCTGTGGATTGGGGTTGCCGCTGTAACGTCGGGCCACCGCAGCCACACGGGCCGAGAGCTCAAACAGGTCGAACGGTTTGACCAGGTAATCATCGGCCCCGGCATTGAGGCCGGCGATACGATCGGAGATCTGATCCTGAGCGGTCAGAATGATCACCGGGGTCACGTCCCCTGCCGAGCGTTGCTGACGCAAAAAATCCAGCCCGCGCCCATCCGGCAGCATCAGGTCAAGCAGGATCAGGTCGTAAGGCGTGGTGCGTACGCTGTTGCGCGCATGGTCCAGGCGCTGCACCCAATCAACGGCATGGCCGTCATCGGCGATCTGCTCGCGCACCGCCTCCCCCAACCCTGGTGCGTCCTCGACCAATAAAACCCGCATCTGGTACCCCCCGTGATGGTTGTCGTGCAACACCTTAGTTGCCTTACCTGACGTCAATCTGAAGATTCAGCTGGTTGTCAGGAATGCACCTTAGGGTATGCCACAGACGCCGACCTCGGCAGGAGACAGATCATGAAAACAGGTTTTATTGCCCATGCCGCGCTGTTGAGCCTGCTGCTCAGCGGTTATGCCCTGGCCGATGACGATTGCAGCGACCCGGTGAGCGACTGGCAACCACGCGAGACTTTGCGTCAGCAGGTCGAGCGGCAATACGGCTGGAGCGTGCAGCGCATCAAGGTCGACGACGGTTGTTACGAGCTCAAGGGCCTGGACCGCAAAGGCAATGGCATCGAAGCCAGCTACTCACCGGCCTCGCTGCGCCTGCACACACTTGAGATTCATTTCCGCAACGACGGCGATGCCAGGGACTACCTCGGCAGCCCGCTCACCGAATGACGCCTCACCTGTCGATGAATTTTTCCTGCGCTTCAGGTTGCTGTCAGCCAGCAGGTCCAGTCTCTCGACCTAACGATCAAAAGGACACCCTCATGAAAAAGATCATCGCAGCCACCTGCCTCGCCAGCGCCATTGCCTTGCCGGGTCTGGCCCAGGCCCGTGAAGTGACCTTGACCACTCAGCTCAAAGACTACAGCGGCAATGATGCCTACCTGGCGATCTACGTGACTGACGCCAATGGCCAATACCAGAAAACCCTGTGGGTGGCCGGCAAGAAGGCCAAGTACTACAAGCACCTGGGCGACTGGGCCCGTGGCAGCGGGATGAACCCGAGCGAGTTTGACGGGGTCAGCGGCGCCAGTGTCGGCAGCGGGCGCACGCTCAAAGTCAGCGTCGAACTGGCAGACACCCTGATTGATGCCGGGTACCAGATTCGCATCGACAGTGCCGTCGAGGACAAACGCGACGCCCGCGCCGATGTCAGCGTTCCCCTGACCTCCAAAGGCTCAGGCAAGCCGGCGACCGGCAGTGCCTACGTCGACTCCTTTACTTACGATCTGTAGCACCCGCCATCTCTGGAGGCTGAACATGCTTCGTCAGTTCCATTCCCTTCCTGGCCTGATCGCCGCCCTGCTGGTCATGTTGTTGGCCATCAGCGGCGCGATCCTGTCTGTCGACCCGGCGCTGGAACGCTTGCACAGCACGTCCACGCCTGCCGGACAACTTAACGTCGGCCAACTGGCCGGGCGCGTTGCCAGCCACTTTCCGGGCGTAGAGCAGATCCAGCGCACAGCGTCCGGGACGGTCATCGTCTACTACAACCACAACGGTCAGGCTGGCGCAGAAAAGGTCGACCCAATGACCGGCCAAGGCCTCGCGCCCTACGAGCCATCCGCGTTCTCGCGCTGGGTGAAAGAACTACACCGCTCGATGTTCCTTGGCACGCCGGGCCATGGCGTGTCGGGTGTCGGCGCGCTGTTCATGCTGATGTTGTCGGTGACCGGTGCGCTGTTGCTGGTCCGGCGCCTGGGTGGCTGGCGCAACCTGCTGCGGCCATTGCGGGGCACCTTCAGCCAGCGCTGGCACGCTGAAGTCGGGCGACTGGCCTTGCTGGGGCTACTGCTGTCGGCATTGAGCGGGCTCTACATGTCCGCCACCACCTTTGGCTTTATCGCCGACGGCAGTCAGAGTGAACCCGCCTTCCCCGCCCACGTCAGTGCCGGTCCGGCCTTGCCGGTGGCAAAGCTGCAAGCCTTGCAGGCCACCGACCTCAATGATCTGCGCGAACTGGTCTACCCCAGCCCCAATAATGCGCAGGACGTATTTTCCCTGCGCACGGCCCAGGGCGACGGCTACGTGGACCAGGCCAGCGGCGCGTTGCTGTCCTATCAGGCCCACGACTCGATGCACAACCTCTACGAATTGATCTATCAATTGCACACCGGTGAAGGCCTCTGGTGGCTGGGCTTGCCGCTAGGGCTCTGCGCCCTCTGCGTACCGTTGATGAGCGTGACCGGCATTGTGTTGTGGTGGCGCCGCCGCAAGGCGAGCCCGACCCTGCGCCACAACAGCCCGGCCCACATTGCCGACTGCGTGATTCTGGTGGGCAGTGAAAACAACAGTACCTGGGGCTTTGCAAAAACCCTGCATGACGCTTTGCACCTGGCGGGACACCGGGTGCATAGCGCGACAATGAATCAATACGCCAACCACTACAGCAACGCTCAGCGCGTGTTCATCCTCACCGCGACCCACGGTGACGGTGACGCGCCAGCCTCGGCTTCGCAGTTCCTGGAACGACTGGCGAAAACCGGCCTCAAGCCCGGCCTGCCCTTTGCCGTGCTGGGCTTTGGTGATCGGCAGTTTCCGCAGTTCTGTCAGTACGCCCATCAGGTGCAGGACGCGATGTTGCAGGCCGGTGGTTCGCCATTACTGGGGCTGGAAACCGTCAACCGCCAGTCCTCCCAGGAGTTTGCGCGCTGGGGCCATGCGTTGGGCGAAGTGCTCCAGCATGACCTGACACTGGTCCATACCCCGCAGCGGCCACAGACCCATCCATTGCAGCTGACGGAGCGCATTGTCTACGGTGAACAGGTGAACGCGCCGACCCACGTCTTGCGCTTCAAGGCACCCGGCAAGCTGCCGGACTTTCTGGCCGGTGACCTGGTCGGGATTGTGCCCCCGGGCAGCCCGATCCCCCGCTTCTACTCGCTGGCCAGCGGCTCCCAGGACGGCGTGTTGGAAATCTGTGTGCGCAAACACAACGGTGGCGTGTGCTCGGAATTTCTCCATGGCCTGGACATCGGCGGGCCAATCGAAGCGTTTATCCAGCCCAACCCGCAATTTCGCCCGGCGTCAGGCACGCATCCGGTAATCCTGATCGGTGCCGGTACCGGCATCGGTCCACTGGCGGGTTTTATCCGCAACAACACGGCTCGACACCCGATGCACTTGTATTGGGGTGGACGCAACCCGGCCTCGGATTTCCTTTATGAACCGCAGCTTAATCAATACTTGTCAGACCGACGCCTCACGGCATTGCGTGCCGCCTTCTCTCAAGTTCAGGACCGCAGCTACGTGCAAGACCGGCTGATCAGTGATGCCCTGGCCTTGCGCCGACTGATTGAAAAAGGCGCCCAGGTGCTGGTGTGTGGCAGTCGCGAGATGGCCAAAGGCGTGATGCAGGCCCTCGATGAAGTGTTGGCCCCTCTGAACCTGAGCGTGCTGACCCTCAAGGCACAAGGACGCTACCGTGAAGACGTCTACTGAGTTGCAACGCTACAACCTCAACGGCGAAACCATGGGCACCCGCTACACCGCCCTGTTCTATGCCGCTGCCGGGATTGATACCGACGCCGTCGGCCACAACCTGGCACGCGCCGTGGCTCGGGTGGATCAGCAAATGTCCACCTGGAAACCCGACTCTGACCTCAATCGCCTCAACGCCGCCCCAGAACAGCAATGGGTCTCAGTGCCTGAAGAACTGGCGACGGTGCTGTCTGCGGCACTGCGCGTCAGTCAGCAATCGGGCGGTGCCTTCGACATCGCGGTCGGTGATCTGGTTGACGCTTGGGGGTTCGGCCCCGCAGAACAGACGATCACAGAGCAGGCGCTCACCACGTCGCCCCACGCACGCCTGTCAGCCAGCGCTGCGCTGATGATAGATACGCAACGCAATCAGGTGCGCAAACGCGCACCACTGCAGCTAGATTTGAATGGCATTGCCAAAGGGTTTGGCGTGGATGAACTGGCCCGTTGCCTGGACGAATTGGGCATCACCCGCTACCTGGTCGGTATCGATGGCGAGATGCGCGCCCGGGGTGTCAAGCCGGATGGCCAGTGCTGGGCCGTAGCCCTGGAAAAGCCCCGCCGGGGCGTGCGTGAAGTCATGGGCGTGATGGAACTGGGTGATGCCGCTATCGCGACCTCAGGGGACTATCGACACTGGGTCGATGTGGCCGGCCAAGCCTATGCCCATACCATGAACCCGGCCACCGGCGCGCCACTGTGCAACCCGCTTGCCGCCGTCACCGTGGTGGCGTCCTCCTGCATGCTCGCCGATGCCTGGGCCACGGCGTTGATGGTGTTGGGCGAAACCGAGGGCCCACGTCTGGCACAGGAACGCGGGATGGACGCACTGTTCGTGCTGCGCGACGGCCAACAGTTCAAGGAAATATCCATTGTCGGCGGCCAATTGCAGGCGCAGATTGAAACCCGTCCGATGTGAACCGCCCAATGACAGTGAGTCGCGATCAACCATGAAATTCATGCACAGGCACACCGAGGCACACCGAAGCGATCGTATCGGCTGGCTGCGCGCCGCCGTCCTTGGGGCCAATGACGGGATTGTCTCCACCGCCAGCCTGCTGATCGGCGTTGCAGCCGCCAACGCCAGCCACGCCACGTTGCTGGTCACGGGCATGGCGGGGCTGATGGCCGGCGCCATGTCCATGGCCGCTGGCGAATACATCTCCGTACACTCCCAGGCCGATACCGAGCGCGCCGACTTGTCCCGCGAACAGGCCGAGTTAGCCAGCGATCCGAAAGCCGAACACATCGAACTCGCCAACATCTACATGCACCGTGGTGTCTCCCCCGAGTTGGCGCATCAGGTGGCCGATCAATTAATGGCCCATGACGCACTGGGCTCTCACGCTCGGGACGAATTGGGCATCAGCGCCACCCTCACCGCCAAACCCTTGCAAGCCGCCCTGGCCTCAGCCGCCAGCTTCGTGGTGGGTGCCGCATTACCGTTGGCGGTCACGTTTGTCGCGCCGGAGCACAACGTGGTGCCGTGGATATCGGGCATGTCGTTGGTGTTTCTCGGGACGCTGGGCGCCATCGCCGCCAAGGCCGGCGGCGCTAATGTCCTGACCGGAGCCTGGCGAGTGACATTCTGGGGGGCACTGGCCATGGGCATTACGGCACTGGTGGGGCACCTGTTTGGCGCCGTCGTCTAATTCACGCTCCTGCGCACAAAAAACAAAGGGCGCCGGTTAATTAAAACGGGCGCCCTTCATACGCTGCCAACCTATGCCACGCCGACAAAATCACTCGCAGTAAGGGCCACATGCCCGACCAGATCAATTTGGAAATCGGCGCCATTGCCGCTGTTCACATTGCCCTCCACATACGTGTGATCGACCCCGCCGACATTGACGAAGTGGTACTTCAACTGCGCCTGGTTGCTGAACTCGGTGCCGGCGCCGTTCCACTCGCCGAGGAAGGTGAAGTCCTGATTACCCGCCGAACCTGCGCCGGAGGTCCGGGCATCGATCGAGGTCAGATCGATGTGGTCGGAGCCCTGCGTAAAGTCGGTGATGACGTCGCGGCTTGTGGTTGAAGTACCCGAGTCGCTAGTCGAGGAGAACACAAACATGTCCGCCCCTGCACCGCCGGTCAATGTATCGCGGTTGCCATTGCCGGTCAGCGTGTCGGCGCCACCGCCACCACTCAAGGTGTCGATACCGCCCTGCCCGGTCAGGGCGTTATTGGCGTTGTCGCCGGTCAGGGTATTGGCACCCGAGCTGCCGATGACATTCTCGACACCGGTCAAGGTGTCGCTACCGGTTTGCGAACTGCTGGCCAGGCCGGTAGACAGGTTGACCGTGGCGCTGGCCGAGGTCCCTGACAAGTCATAGGTATCGGTGTCGCCACTGCCGTCGTAGCTGTCATTGCCATCGTTGACCGACGCCCGGAAGGTGTCATTGCCAAGGCCACCGAACAGGTTGTCCGCGCCTTGCCCGCCAATCAACGTATCGTCACCGCTGCCACCGTCCATCCAGTCATTGCCGCCCTGGCCTTGCAACACGTTGCTGACGCCGTCGCCCTGAATGTGATCGTCGCCCGAACTGCCGGTGACGTTTTCGATGCCGGTCAGGGAGTCGTTGCCGGTCTGGGTGCTGGTTGACGTACCGGCGATCAAATCGACCGTGGCGGGCGCCGATGTCGCCGACAAATCGTAGGTGTCAGTGCCGGTGCCACCGTCATAGTGGTCGTTGCCGTCGTTCAGCGACGCCAGCATCGTGTCGTTGCCTGCCTCACCAAAGACCGTGTCGTTACCGGCCAGGCCGCTGAGCTGGTTGTTGCCGCTGTTGCCATGGATCACGTTGTCCAGCGCGTTGCCGGTGCCGTTGATGTTGTTCGAGCCCAGCAAGGTCAGGTTCTCGACGTTGGCACCGAGGGTGTAGCTGACCGAGGACATGACCGTGTCGGTGCCTTCGTTGAGGTTTTCCTGAACCACATCGCCATTGGCATCGACCATATAGATGTCATTGCCGGCGTTGCCGCGCATCGTGTCGTTACCGGTGCCGCCGTCCAGCAAGTCGGAACCCAGCCCGCCATTGAGGACGTCATTGCCCGAGTAGCCCATCAGGATGTCCTGATAGTTGGTGCCATTGAGCGTGTTGCCAAAGAAGTTGGTGCCTTCGATGAAGCGCCCTACCGCTTCCGAAGGGTCGGACGTCAGTTGTTCCACCGTGCCGTTATTGTCGGTGTAAGTGGTGATCACCCGCAATTGCTGGCCGAACTGCGCCGAGGTAGGCGCAAAAGTCGACGCATTCGCCCCGGCGATACTAATCCAGGTCGCGCCCACCAGTGCCTGCCACTGATAGGAGAACCCGCTCGGCCCAGGCAAGCCGTCCGCATCCTGGATGGCCGACGTATTGGCGGTCAGCCGGTATTGAGCCGGCACCGGACGGCTGGGCGTGGTCGGCGCGGTGGCATAACCCGAGAGCACCACGTTGCCGGTCGGCAGGTGATTGGTGATGCTCAGGTTGATCGTGCGGTCGGCGAAGCGCAGTTTTTCAACGCCGATGACAATATCGGTGCCATCGACGTTCGCAGCGCCCACCCGCAGGTCCACCACTTTGAACGCCGTGATCAGCTCGCCGCCGGGCCGGGTATCAGTGAACTTGGTAATGCTGTAATTGGCATAGTTGCCCGAGTAGATGGCTGTATCCGCCGCGCCATCGGCAGTGCCGGCGGCCTGGTGGTTATCGCCCAGGACGAAGTCGGGGCGGGTCGATTGCAAGCCGGTGAAGTGCTCGGCAAACCCTTGACTGGCCAGCAGGTGATTGAGATCAGCGAGTTTGATCGAGTCCCCGACGATCACGTCATTGCCGCCGTTGCCTTGGGAGACATCGTCACCACTGCCGCCAATCAGCCAGTTCTCCGTGGCATTGCCGATCAGGCCCGCCAGCGGATTGGCCGGCGTGGCGGTGTTCGCACGGGCGTCACTGAAGCGTGAACCGATCAACCCTTCGATGTCCGTCAGCAAGGCGTTGAACGGCTGGAACAGCACGGAAGTACCCGGTGCCGCTACGATGTTCTGATTGTTGAGGTCTGCTGCGGCGTCCAGCGCAATGTTCACATCGCTGAAGGCCGCAATGTCGAAGCCCACATCGCCAAGGGCTTCATCACCGTCCCCCTGACCGGGCGCGCCACCCAGGCCCGGCAACAGAATGTCGTCGCCGACACCACCAAACTCCTGGTCGCCGGTGGAGCCGCCGGAAATGATGTCGTCGCCGTCCTCACCGAACAGAATGTCCGGGCCGTCGCCGCCATAAATCTCATCATTACCGTCACCGCCATGCACCAGGTCGGTGTCGCCACCGGCATCGATGTAGTCATTGCCGGCACCACCGTACAGCTCGTCGATCCCGGCTTCACCATAGAGATGGTCATTGCCGTTACCGCCAATCACCACATCGAGGGCACCGGCGCTGGTCCCGGCATAGATGGTGTCATCCCCTTCCCCGCCATCGAGGAAGTCTTCGATATCACCGCCATAGATCACGTCGTTGCCGTCGCCACCGTAGATGTGGTCGGCACCGGCCTTGCCATCCAGGATGTCGTCGCCGCCTTCACCGTAGATCGTATCGTCACCATCCCCGGCATCGAGCCAATCGTTGTAGTCGGTGCCGACCAGCACTTCATGGGAGTTGTAACCCACGGCTGCAGTGCCATCGGGGTTCTCGCCCTGGTCCGGACGGTAGTCACGGATATACGTTTGTGCCGTGTGCGTTTCCGGATTGGTCAGGCTGACCAGCAAGCCATTGCCGCCAATCCCGCCCGCGCCACCGGTGGAGTAAACACCGACATGGTTGGCCGCGATCAGCGTGCCGTATTTGTGCTCGCTCTTGTACGCCGTGGCACTGGCGCCAGAATCGGTGTAGCTCAATTCGACGTAGCTATCGGCATAGCCGAAGACATCACCGGCCAGGTGCCGGGCATCGGTGGTGCGCTCAATGATGTCCTTGAATTGCTCGGTCACCACCTGCTCATTGAGGTTGGTCATCGCTGGCAAGCCGAGGTCGAGGCGGAACAGGTAATAGAAACGGTCACCGTCCATCAACCGTTCCATCTGGTCCTCGAAAATGGCGTTGAAAGTGGTACCCAGTTGCCCGGTGTAGACGTGTTTTTCCGCCAGGCCACCGATCCACAGGTCAATCGCGTTGTAGCCGTCATAGCCCGCCACATGATTGCCGTTGGCGTCTGCTGCGCCGGAGAGGAATAACGCCGCCTCTTCGGCCGTGACGCTGCCACCGGCATAGGTGGCGGTAACGCCGGAGACATCGGCATCGATGATCGCCTGGGCATGCGCCACGTCGCCGTCGAAGGAATAGGCGGCGATAAAATTCACCAGGGACTCGGGGTGAATCATGTTGTTGGCGAAGTCACTCCAACTGGTATAGGGCGTCAGGCCATCGACGATCAGGTTGGTGTGGTGCTGCGCGCCGGCCGGTGAGGCCCGTTCGGCAATCAGCGCATCGTGGATCTGCTGACGCGCCTGGTTCAGGGTCGGCAGGCCCAAGTCGCGACCACGGGCCAGGTTGATCGTTGCCAGGTCCAAAGGCTGGCCCAGCAAGCCTTGTTGCAAGGCCGGAGTGACGAACTCGTCGATTTCGTTACTGATCTGCCGAGTCATGCCCAACGCGATAGCGGTCGGCCCCACTTCGGCGAAACCGCCAGGGTTGAGGAAGGCCTGCTCCAGCGCATAGTGGGTAATCGCGCCGGTCAGGTCGTAGCCGCCGCTCGCGCTTTTTTCCAGGGCATCGATGGTTTCACGCAATTGCGAGTGCCCGAAACGGAACGCTGCCTGGCCATACTCCAGCGAGATGTTGGTGTTGATGCCCGAGTCGTAGGTTACGAATTCCGGCAGGTCCGGGGTAATCAGCCGCGCGTACTGGTCGATCGCGACGTGTTGGTATTCCATTTCCACGGTCAACTTGGCGGCGTAGAACAACTTGTCCTGATCCCAGGACACCGTGACGCCATCGGCCAGGGTGAAGTTGCCATTGGCATCGGTATAGAAACCGCCGCTACCGTTACTCACCTGTACCTGCCAGTTGTGGCGCACAGTGACGTCGGTCTGCGCCAGCACCTCGTTCTGCAGGTTGATCAGCTGCACGTTGTGGTCTTCGTGGAAGACGTGGTGAATGGCGGTCAGGCCGAAGTTTTCGTTCACCCGGCCATCACCGGCAATGTAGTGGTCGCCCACCGACTCCAGCAGCAACTCGTTGGCCACCGCAAAATCGGCACTGCCGGGCGCGGCGCTGATGGAGAAGTCAGAAAAGTTGACGAAGCTGAACAGGTTCTTCGGCCCCGAGTTGTCATAGTTGATGACCATCCCGAACGGGTTGTTCGCATCGAATGTGATGCTGGTGATGTGCGCATCCAGCGACATCAGCTTCGCCTGATCGATATGCAGATCGTCGAAGTGCGGGTTCATGTCCAGCAGGATCGCTTCGCGGGTGTACACCGCTTGCACGCCTGCCGTGGTCGGGTCGGCGTCCAGCACATGGCCGTGGGCATCGCGCACGCGGAAGTTGGCGATGTCGTCCCAGGTCAGGTCGTCACGACCGGTGGCCAGCACATGAGCACGTAACTCGCTCAGGGTCGGCAGGGTCTGGTGGGTCAGCACACCGTTGAGGGTCCAGGCGGCTTCATCACTCAGGGTCGTGCCGTCGAACAACGCCGCCCCGGCAATGAATTGGCCAGGGTGATTAGGGTCCGCTACCCACTGACGCAGCAATTGAGTCACGGCATCGTTAGAGCCGTAAGTCTGGTTCTGATCGATGTACGGCGAGTCGAGGTTGACGTATTGCGCCTGGCCTTGGCCGTCCACTTCGCTGACTGTCGCCCGATGCACTTTGATCGAGTAAACCGGTTGCCCGTCCGGGCCAATCGAGCCATACAGCGGATCATCCGGCGCCAACGGAATAGTGATCGTCGCGTTTTGATTGGGCTTGTTGATGAAGTCCAGGCCGTGGTCGAAGAACTGCCCGAACAAGGTGAACCAGCCAGTGGTCGACGGGTCGCCGCTGACGGTGTTCTGGTTGCGAATGTAGTACTGGCCGGAATCCGGTGAGGTGGTATCGACTTCGCCGATGGTACCGAGAATGCCCGGATCCGTGACGATCGCCACGCCGTTCGCGGTGTGCTGGATGTGCCCATTGGCATCGGTGGCAAAAGTCACCCCGCCGCTGACAATGGTCTGGCTGATCATCCGTGGTGTGTAGTCCACCAGCGAGGCTGTCGGATCGCTATACAGTGAACTATTGTCAGTCAGGGGCGTGGCATCGGCGGGAACGCCCGGTCCTGCCAACGCGGCGTTATCCAGGTTCTGATGAACGTAGTGCGTGTAGTCCGAGTGGGTCAGGCGGATGAAGTTCTGCCCGAAACTGCCCCAACTCTGTCCGTCCTGCGTCAGGTTGTTGAAGTGACCAGAGACGTCACGCAAACCGATCGGGTCCCGTGCGCCGTTGTACCACTGGGTTTCGCCGGCCGGGATGTCCAGCGGATTGAAACTGCCGAGGATGCCGAGCACATGGACATTGCCGTCCGAACCGTTGTAACCGTACAGCGGTTCACCAGCGGCGTTGTAACCCACGATATGAATGGTCGGAAACGTAACCTGCTGTTCAAGAAACGAAATATCGTTTTGATTGAGGGTGAAGCGTTTTAGCTCATACATGGCAAGCTCCAGATATCCATTGAACAGCAGGGTTTTTCACCGACTTATCACGATGATCAGGGAACCGGACTGATGGCAAAAGATGCAAAAGTCGAATCAAAAAACGAGACTTTTGTCGGTGATCAAACTGAGACTTTGGTCGAGCCCCTCTCGGCCAGCGAGCAAGAGCACAAGGCCCGCTGGCGCATCAGGTTCAAGACCCGCGCACGCAACCTGAGTCGCTCTACACAATTCGTCATCGCCGCCGCGCTGATCCTGGGGCTGACCATGTTTTTCGTCGGCAAGCTGGTCAGTGCGCGCATAGAACGCGCGGCCGTGCAAAGCGCCGCGGAGGCCGGCGCCCACTATATGGAAGCGTTCCTGGAGCCCTACGTTCAGGAGATGAGCCGCGATAACGGGCTGTCAGCGTCGAGCATAAAATCCCTGGATCGCCTGATGGAGAGCCGTTCGTTGAAACGGCACATTGTCTCGATCAAGATCTGGCGGGCAGACGGCACGGTGGCTTACAGCACCGATAAATCCATTACCAACCGCAAGTTCCCGATGGATGAAATCGCCGGTGCGATCAAGGGCAACGTGGTCACCGACCTTGAGGACCTGGATCAGGAAGAAAATGAGTTCGAGCGAAAGCTGAACGTACCGCTCTATGAAATTTATGCACCGCTGCGGGAGTTCACTACCGGGAAAATCATCGCGGTGGGCGAGTTCTATGAAATGGCGGCCAGTCTGGAGGAGGAAATCAATCGCGTCCGCCAGCAAGTATGGCTGGTGGTCGGTGCCGCGACCCTGGCGATGCTGACGCTGCTGTTCTTTCTGGTCCGGCGTGGCGACAAGATCATCCAGCGTCAACAAGTGGCGTTGCGCTTGCGACTGCTGGAGCAAAACCGGTTGCACATCAGCAATGCCGCGTTGCAACGCAAGATGACCAACGCGACTCAGGAGTTTTCACGAATAAACGAACTGACGCTGCGGCGCATCGGTGCGGACCTGCACGACGGCCCCGCGCAACTGTTGACCCTGATTCTCATCCGCCTCGACGACCTTGCGGAAAATTGCACGGAGGTCGATCAGGAATCGATGGAAACCATCCGGGGAGCGGCGAGCGATGCATTAAGGGAGGTGCGCGATCTTTCCCGGGGGCTGGCCCTTCCGGAAATCAACGATCTGACGCTGTTGGAGGAGTTGAAACTCGTAGCCCAGCGACATGAGCAGCGCACCGGCACCAAGGTCAAATTGAAACTGGGGCACTTGCCCGATGGGGTGCCGTTGCCGCTCAAGCTGTGCATCTATCGCTTCGTGCAGGAAACCCTGAACAATGCGTACCGCCATGCCGCAGGCAAAGGTCAGGTTCTGAGCGCCAACCTTGTCGACGGAATGTTGCTCATCACGATCAACGATAACGGCCCGGGCATGAACGCCGATGCCCTGGTGGTCGACACCCACGGCAGGACGCGGTTGGGGCTGGCGGGGTTGCGTTATCGTGTGGAATCGCTGGGTGGCGTGTTCCGCATTGACTCAGCAACCGGCAAAGGCACGTCGGTTACCGCACAATTCAAGCTGTAGTCAGGAGCCCCCTCGGGCGTCCAGGGACGACGTCGCTGACGTCACATGAAGTCGACCAATACTCTCTCGTTCCCAATAGCGCCTCAAGGCCGTGACGGCTTCCACACGATTGCGGGCATGCAGCTTTTGCATCACGCAGGTCATGTAGTACTTGACGGTTTTTTCGCTGATCAACAGCTTTGAGGCCACTTCCTTATTTGTCAGGCCCTTTGAGACTTCACGGATGATCTGCTCTTCCCGATGGGTCAGGTCGATCTTGCGAACTTCAGCCTCATGCTTTTTAAAATTGCTCAACAGCTTATTGGCAAATTCGGGGGTAATGTACGTGTCGCCCCGGGCAATCGACCGGATCGCCAGCACCAGGTCTGGCCCGCTGACCCCTTTCAAGACATAGCCACGAGCTCCCGCTTCGAGTGCTGAATAAGCATCATCCTCTGACTCGGACACTGTCAGCATCAACACCTTCACATCCGGCAGCTGCGTAGAAATGAACCGCACGGAGCCAAACACGTCGCCCGGCATATTGACGTCCATCAGCATCACGTCCGGCCTCGTTCGCATCGCGATGCCCCGGGCTTCATCCGCGCTGGCACCCTGCTCTACGACTTGTAAATCCGCCCTCTTCCTCAACGTGTTGGCAACACCTTCACGCAACAACGGATGATCGTCGACGATGCCAATCCGAATGAACGGGTTCATGACATGCTCCTGAAAGGGCCAAGTATTCGAACACCCATTGATTAATAGCAGGTAACCCGAACGGGCGCTGGGCTCCGGATGGAAATGCCGGGGTCTTTGAGGGCAAAAATTAGACTTAAGTCGCACGAAATTTGCCCGTCAATAAGCAATCTTCGTCATAAGCTTCTGAAAAATCAGACGCCAACTCATTGTTTTTGAAGACTGTCAAAAACGTCAAAAAAACTTTTTGCTAAAAAACCCGGATCAGCCCTCCATCCGACCAACAGTCGTTCCCCTACGCTGAGGTACATGAATCCACGGTTCGGGGACCCTCCGATGGACAACAAAACCCAGCAGCGATCCGAGTTGGCCGAGGTGCTTTTTCGGCTGCGCCATACGTTTTATTCGCTGGCCGGGTTCAGTGGTGTGATCAACGTACTGATGCTGGCCCCGGCCATTTACATGCTGCAGGTGTATGACCGGGCGCTGGTCAGCAGCAACCTCACCACGCTGCTGATGCTGACCTTGCTGATGATCGGTTTGTACACCTTGCTGGCCATGTTGGAAGTGGTGCGAACCCGCGTGCTGATCCGGGTCGGCAATCGTCTGGACATGGCCTTGAACCGTCGTGTCTTTACCGCCGCGTTCGAGCGCAACCTGCAGCGGGCCGGCGGCAACCCCGCCCAGGCCCTGCAAGATCTGGCGCAGGTCCGGCAGTTTCTGACCGGCAACGGGTTGTTCGCGTTCTTCGATGCGCCATGGACGCCCATTTACCTGTTCGTCGCCTACCTGATTCACCCCTTGCTCGGGATCGTCACCCTGTGCGGATCGCTGATCCTGGTGTCCCTGACCTGGCTCACCGAAATTGCCACCAAAAAGCCGTTGAGCGAGGCGAACCTGGCGTCACAAATCTCGGGCACTTTCGCCAACAACAATCTACGCAACGCCGAAGTCATCGAAGCCATGGGGATGCTGCCGGCCATCACCCAGCGCTGGTTCGGCAGCCACCTGCGGATTCTCGAAATGCAGACCCTGGCCTCCGACCGGGCGGCCTACATCAGTGGTTTGGGGCGGTTCGTGCGGATCGCCCTGCAATCGTTGATCCTCGGCACAGGCGCCCTGCTGGCCATCGAAGGCTCGATTACTCCCGGCATGATGATCGCTTGCTCAATCCTCAGCGGTCGCGCGCTGGCACCGGTGGAGCAACTGATCGGCGCCTGGAAGCAATTGCTCACCAGCCGCCGCGCCTGGTCGCGGCTCAAGCAGCTGCTGCAAGCATTTCCGCCCCGGGCCGATGCGATGAAACTGCAACGGCCACTGGGCATGCTTTCGGTCGAGCACTTGCACGCCGGCGCGCCAGGCATGAGCCAATCGATCATTCGCGGGCCGCACTTCAACCTGTCGCCAGGCGAATCGCTGGGCATTATCGGCCCGTCCGCGTCGGGCAAATCCACCTTGGCGCGCCTGCTGGTGGGCATCTGGCCGGCGCAAAGCGGCAAGGTACGGCTCGACGGCGTGGACGTCTATCTATGGAACAAGGAAGAGCTCGGCCCCTGGGTCGGTTACCTGCCGCAGGATGTGGAATTGTTCGAAGGCAGCATCGCCGACAACATCGCCCGTTTCGGTGAGGTCGACAGTGACGCGGTGATCGTGGCGGCCAAACGGGCCGGTGTACACGACATGATCCTGCGGTTTGCCCATGGTTATGACACCACCCTGGATGTCGACGGCAACCCGCTGTCCGGTGGGCAACGCCAGCGCATCGGCCTGGCCCGTGCGTTGTACGGCGAGCCGTCGATCATCGTGCTCGATGAACCGAACGCCAACCTCGACGACGCCGGGGAAAAAGCCCTGATCGATGTGCTCGAAGACCTCAAATCCCGAGGGTGCACCACGGTGCTGATCAGCCACCGCCCCAGCATCCTCGGCACCGTCGACAAAGTCCTGATGCTGCGCGAAGGCAGCACGCAATTGTTCGGTCCCCGGGACGAAGTGTTTGCGGCATTGCGTCAAACCAGCGTGCTGCCGACGGTGGGCGCTCCAACCCTGTCAGCCGTTCGCGGGAGAGAATAAATGGGCGCCGTGAGTCTCGATCCGCGTGGCCAGGATTTGCTGCGTGCGGCGGCCAGTATCGATGTCGATGACCACCGTCCGGCACGTTGGGGCGTGTTGCTGGTGATCCTCGGTTTTGGCGGATTTCTGCTCTGGTCCTGGCTGGCACCGCTGGACGCCGGCATTGTCGCCACCGCCACGGTCAAGGTCACCAGCAACCGCAAAACCATCCAGCACCTCACGGGTGGCAGTGTCGAAGCGATTCTGGTGCGCGAAGGTGACAGCGTCAGCAAGGACCAGGAACTGGTTCGACTCGACGCCACCCAGGCACTCTCGGAACAAGGGGTGGTGAACGCGCAGTACATCGCCACCAAAACCATGGAAAACCGCCTTGAGGCCGAGCGCGATGGCGCTGCCGACGTGGTGTTCGACCCCGCCATGTTGCAGCGTTACGCGGGCAACGATCATCTGAACGACGCCATCAGCCTGCAGCGTCATCTGTTCGCCACGCGGCGCACCAGCCTTGAGGGCGAGATTGGCATCCTGCGCGAGTCGCTCAACTCCGCCGAAGCGCAGATCAAGGGCTTGCAGCACATCTACGGTGCCCGTTCCGCGCAGATCGGGTTTCTCAATCAGGAACTGGTCGGGGTCCGTCAACTCGCCGCCGAAGGCTATGTGCCCCGCAACCGGATGCTCGAACTTGAACGCACCGGTTCTGACCTCAATGCCTCCCAGGCCGACAACCTGAACAACATTGCCAAGGCGCGGGGCCAGGTCGCTGACATCAAGCTGCGCATCCTTCAGCGCGAGTACGACTACCGCAAGGAAGTGCAGTCGCTGCTGGCCGACGTGCAGAAAGAAAACAGCGCCCTCACCGATCGTTTGCAGGCGCTGGACTATCAAGTCCGGCACACGGTGATCCGCTCGCCCATCGACGGCGTGGTCCAGGGCTTGAACGTGTCGACCATCGGCGGCGTGATCGCGCCCGGTTTCAAGATCATGGAAATCGTGCCGGCCCACGAACCGTTGCAGATCGACGCGATGGTGCCGGTGCAAGCCATCGACCGGATGACGCCAGGCCTGCCGGTGACCATTTCATTCCCTGCGTTCAACCACGTGCAGACCCCGAACATTCCGGGCCAGGTGCTGACCATTTCCGCCGACCGCCTGGTCAGCGACGACAACAAACAGCCCTATTACCTGGCGCAGATCGAAGTGACACCCGCCGGCATGGCCATGCTGGGCAGCAACCATATTCGCGCGGGCATGCCCGCCTCCGTCACCATCAAGACGGGCGAGCGCAACATGATGAGTTACCTGTTGAAACCACTGCTGGACCGGGTCAATAGCGCCTTTAAGGAGCAGTGACGTGAACCGCGGACGACGTTTTATCGGTTTTGCCGCGTCGCTGTGCGTGGCGCAGTCGGTGGCGGCACTGGACTTGCGCGAGTCCTGGAACTTGATGCAGTTTCAGGGCCCGACCTACCTTTCCGCCGGTCACGAACGCGATGCCGCGCTGGAAAACCGCGCCATCGGTCAATCCGGCGTGCTGCCGAAAATCGGCATCACCGCCTTCGACAACCACATCAACGGCACGCAAAAACAACCGGACTATTTCGGCAACAGCCACACCAACGACCTGAACTACAACTCGCGGGGCGCGACCTTGCAGCTGCGCCAACCGCTCTTCAACAAACAGAAAATGGCCGAGTATCGCCAAGGCGAGTATCAGGCCGAGTACGGCGTGGCCGTGTTCGACGGCAAGGCACAGGATGCGGCCGTGAAACTGGCCGGGCGCTATTTTGATGTACTGCTGGCCCACGAAACCGTGGCGCTGGCGACGGCCAAACTCAATTCCTTCAACGAACAAGTGGCCTCGACTCAACGACGCAAGGACCTGGGCGACGGCACCATCACTGATGTCGACGAAGCGGTGTCCCGTCGTGACCTGGCCCAAGCCGAGCTGATCGAAGCCGAGGACAGCGTGACCGTGGCCCGGCGCCTGTTGCAGGAATACCTCGGTCAGACACCCGATGAAATCGCCACGCTGCAAGACTCCTTCCCCACGCCGCCTCTGCAACCGGACAATCTGCAGGAATGGATCATCCGTGCGGGTACCGACAGCCCCTCGATCCGTGCACGACGCTTGAACGTCAACACCGCCGACGAGGAAGTCGCCAAGGCCAAGGCCGGTCACTGGCCGACCCTTGATCTGGTGGTGGGCTACACCGCTGCCGACAGCGAAACCCTGTCCACTCAAAACCAGCGTAACCGCTACTCTTCTGCCGGCGTGGAGTTGAACATTCCGTTGTACAGCGGCGGCTACGTCAGCGCCCGGGCGCGGCAAAGCGTTGCTGCCCGGGATCAGGCCGAAGATGACCTGAATGCCACCCGGGAAGAAATCATCTCGGGAACCACCCGCGAGTTTCGCGGCGTACAAAGCGGCGAAGCGCGTATCCACGCGCTTGAAAAAGCGGTGAAGTCCAGCGAACGCTCAGTGGACTCCTCGAAAAAAGGCTTCCTCGCGGGCAGCAGCACCAACGTTGACATCCTCAACGCCCAGGAACAGCTTTACACCGCCCGCCGCGACCTGTTCGAAGCCAAACTGCGCTACCTGTTGGCCAAACTGCGGTTGGCGGCAAATGTCGGGGCACTGGGCGATGATGACATCGCCAGCGCCAATGCCTACCTGGGACCGAAGTTGTCGTTTTGAGCGAAAGGTTTTTTGGCCAGGCAATTATTGACGGGAAGAGTCCTCTTTCGCCCAGGCCCGCTGCAACAACCGCATGACCTCGGCATCCGATGTCTGGGAAAAATCCATGTACCAATGTCCGATCGACATCAGCCACTCCGGCATGATCGGGCATACCAGTTCATCGACTTCACAACGCAGCAGCTCCCGCGTCTCCCGCGCCACCACCGCGTCGAACGCAGCCTGATCAATCGGGTGCACCCGCAGCGCCTGTTGATTGAGAATCTGGATGCCGCCGCTGGCAATCGCGCCCATGGCGAACTCTTCGTGCGACGGCACACCGAGCTTGCGCACCAGCATCAGGTCGAGACGAACATTCAGCGCCGTGGCCACTTCATACGCCACCGGCACGCCGCCTGGGGCAAGGCGAGAACGAGCACGTCCGGGCGATTGGCGTAAGCCTGCAACGGCGCCACCAGACGCCGACCCGCCGCCGGCCGGTCCTGCAAAATCATGTGCGATGAGGGACTCATTAGAAAACCTCCTCAGGCGATCACGCCTGCCGGTTTCATCACGCAGTCCCGAGGAATTGTCGGCCTGGGCGCGGCTGACAGCAAGCCGCTTGCCTCACACCAACCGTTCGATCCGCTGATGCCGCCAGACAAACCGGTAATACGCCGTCTGCAACGCCAGCATCCCCAGATACGCCACCGGAAACGCCATCCACACGCCTTGCAAACCAAAGTGCCCGTCCAGCACATACGCCACCGGCAATTGCACCAGGACCACGCAGAAAATCGACACCGCCATCGGCACCAACACCGTGCCGCTGGCGCGCATGATGCCGCCGACAATCGCCTGGAAGCCAAACACCAACAAGCTCCAGAGCATGATGTGCAACAGGTGCTCGGCCATTGCCCGCGTCGAGTCATCGGTGAGGAACAGCCCCAACAACCAGTGCGACAGCAGGTAACCCAGCACCACCAATCCGCCCGTCAGGCACACATTGATCAGCAACCCCGTGCGCAAAATCGGCCCCATGCGCTCAAGGCGCCCTGCCCCAATCGCTTGAGCCCCGAGGATCGACGCGGTGATCGCAATCGACAGCGCCGGAAACTGCACGTAATTGACGATCTGCGTCACCGCCCCATACGCCGCCGTCGCCTGCGAACCGTGCCGGTTCACCAGCGCCAGAATCACCAGTTCCGACACTGACAACACCACCATCTGCAACCCGGTCGGCAGCCCGATGCGCAACACCTTGCCGAGAATCTCCCGGTCCAGCTTCATCGCCGCAAACATCTCCCGATCCGGCGCCAACGGATGCCCCTTGCGAATCAACCGCCACGCCAGCCACCCCATCGCCGACAAGTTACCCGCCAACCCGGCATACGCCGCACTCTGAATCCCCATCATCGGCAACCCGAACCAACCCCGAATCAACGCCGGCGTCAGCGCCAACCCAATACAGGTCGACACCACCAACGCAATCAGCGGCGACACCGTATCGCTGACCCCGCGCAGCAGTTGGGTGAACAGCACGTAGACCAACAGCGACGGCATGATCCACATCATCACGTGGGCATAGGCCACGGCGTCGTCCAGTACATCAGCCGGCGTGCCCAACCCCTGCAAGGCCGACCGCGCAAACACACTGCCGAGGACGGCGGCGGTCAGGCCGATCATTGCCCCGAGCATCAAGGTGGTGCCGGCAATGGTTTTCACCAGATGCGGTTCACGCGCACCCCACGCTTGGCCAATGAGCACACCCGCCCCTGCGCCGAGGCCGATGACCAGGGCAATGAAGAAAAAGACAATGGGGAACATGCCGGACACGGCGGCCAGGGATTGCGTGCCGAGCATTTGGCCGATGTAGATGCTGTTGACCGTGCCGGACATGGACTGGAGAAAGTTCGACAGGACCATCGGGGCGAGGAAAAGAAGGTAGGTTTTCCAGAGGGGGATGGGGTGGGTGGGGGTTTGCATTGAGGGTCCGTCTCGGGTGGGCACGCGGTTTGGGAATTCTACGCCAGGGCCTTGTTCCGAGACCGCTCTTATTTTGGAAAATCTGGAGCGTTCGAGTAATAAATGGGGCAATCCAGATGGCCAATTTCTGCCTATCGTGAGAGGCAGAAAAGACCAGAAGCAGCCCGTCGCGATCAGAAACGTTTGACGACAACGCGTCGCTCTCGCACTCTGTTTTGCCCCTGTTTCTTCACTAGGCTTCCCTGTGTCATTCGCGACCGTAGTGCTGCTCGACTCCTGGCCACAGCCAAGTACGTCGCCCGAACCCGTCGTGTTCGCCACGGACACTCAGCTATGTTTACGGTATTGCACGGCTGAAGAAGAAATAGCTGTAATCCATTTCCCTCTACTAAAAAAAATTCAGTTCGGCTCACCAAACGATGAGGCTTTGGGCGGCCATCCGCTTATTAGACTTGGCCTCAAGCATTACCAAATTCATCGAATAGATAATTCGCCTTGGCTAGCAGAGCTTGAGCAGAGAAACGCCTTTCATCCGCGACACGATAAACAGCGGTTTCTAAAAGATGCCATCCATTATGTCTTTACGTTTCAGGACTCTACTCTGGAATGCATCGTAATTGAGGGGCAGTTCTGGCATCAAAAAGTACAAGTCTTTACCTCGGAGCAGAAGGCAAGGGATGTCTGGCGCGAACTGATAAATGATGTGGGCGCATGATCCCAATAGTCACTGTGGATGACGGCTATGGGTCGTTCTCTGCAGGTCAGGGTCACGAAGTGTGCTGGTCAAATACAATGCAAATGACTGGTCAGGTCGAATGCAACTGGGTGGACAAATCTGTGCATTACCCAGCAGGCAGCGCGACTCCAGTTTCATTTCGCGTTGGAACACCCCCCTGCTGGGAGATGTTTCCAGCCGTATCCTCAACAAATTCCATACTGGGTCTCTGTACTGATTCGCGAGATGTTACTAACCCCCCTGAGTATCAATATCGGCATCTTGAACCGGCTTATGTTCAGGTTCTGATTTGAAGTCGGGGCTGTACGGGTTCTCTTTAGCTGCGGGGTCCTGCTTTGGATTATTTGGTGCATCGACTTCGGCCGTTTTCGACGGTACTTCAGACCGCTTGGGGTCATGACCCGCTTCGTTATCCGTGCTGCTCGTACCGCCCTGCTGCGATATGTTTCCCGGTGCATTCTCATCAATGTCCATGTTGCTCTCCGATGGTTATGTAAATGTCCGTGCTTGAACATGAGAGGTAGGGAAACGCTGTAAGTGCCCGGCGATGGACGAATGGCGAGAACAAAAAACCCGGCTCACTGGCCGGGTTTCACTTGTGGATTCAACCGGTCGTGACAGGCAGAAATCGGCCAATAGCAGCCGGTCACAACCGACGGAGAACAGCCAAAAGCGCATAATCATGACCGTCCGCCATTCTCTCTAAGCAGACGCGTAAGTGAACGGCTCCAGCAAAATTTGAGGTTCGACCCACAACCTTAAACCGTAGGGAATTACCGAATACCCGTCGTATCGCCCAGTGAAAGTATTCGAAGCTGCAAACTCCAAGAATTTACCGCGCTTGTCATCAACAACGCGGATACCGGGGCATCCAAGCATTGTGTATTTGATAATGGGGTTTGGTAGTGAAGCCTCACTCACCTGAATTTCCACATCAGAATCATATTGCCAAATTGTCAATTTCAGTCTGACAGTACCTTGCTCGATAACGTAACAGTGTGATGTTTCGAACTCATCCAGGGAGGGGAAGACGCCGAGTACGGCGATTAAATCAAAAGGATCCCACGTTAAAAGGGGCATAAAGCATCCTTTGCTGACATCACGGTGAATTTGATCCCATTCTAATCATCAGCCAATCTGTAACGCAGTTTTTCTCTAAGACTTGTTGGCCATAGGCAGGGCGATTTTTCGCAATCCATCACCAAACGAACATTCACGATCTGGAGGACTCTACGGTTTTTTCCCTCCGTCAGCTTTGGGTCGA
>NZ_AZVV01000022.1:0-54830 GCF_000514395.1 Pseudomonas sp. URMO17WK12:I12 | reverse complement strand
ACCACCTGATCCCATCCCGAACTCAGCAGTGAAACGATGCATCGCCGATGGTAGTGTGGGGTTTCCCCATGTGAGAGTAGGTCATCGTCAAGATTGAATTCCGAAACCCCTGTCTGCTAACGCAGACAGGGGTTTTGTCGTTTCAGGCTAAGTTATCGATCAAGCTCAGACTTATACAAACAGCTTCAACACATTATTCATCGCATCATCAGCAAACCCCTGCACAAACGCCTTGAACCCCGGCAGAGCCTCAGCACCCCTCTGCACCGGTTCGGCGATGATGGTCCAGGTCGCACGGGACTTGCCCACGCCCAGCGGCTCAACACTCATCGCCGCCCACAAATTGGCCACGCCCAAGGTGTTGTAGATCGTGGTCCAGGTCATGTTCAACGCGTGGTCATCCCGCGAGTTGAGTTGCTCGACCACCAGGTTACCGTCCTTGAAGAATTTTTTGCGTAAGGACGATACGCCTTCGCCCGTCATTTCGATGTGCGACAGTGCCGGAATGAACTGATCAAAGCCGGCAAAGTTGCCGACGATTGCCCAGACTTTCGTGGCTTCCACCGGCACTTCCACCGAGGACACCACGTGGCAGCCTTCAGGATTTTTGATCAGGGTATCGGGTTGCAGAGTGCTCATGGTTTTGCTCCGTTTGGTTGATTCAGATGAAGTTGATTTCTTTCA
This sequence comes from Pseudomonas sp. URMO17WK12:I12, assembly GCF_000514395.1. Taxonomy (NCBI): domain Bacteria; kingdom Pseudomonadati; phylum Pseudomonadota; class Gammaproteobacteria; order Pseudomonadales; family Pseudomonadaceae; genus Pseudomonas; species Pseudomonas sp. URMO17WK12:I12. The sequence continues at coordinate 54,146 of NZ_AZVV01000022.1, read as the reverse complement.
GGTAGTCGCAACCACGCCGCAGTAGCGCCGGGGTCTTTTCCGGGTAGTGCGCGCCCATCTGTCGCACGCCTGCCTGGGCGTTGGCGTGGCCGATCATCGAGATGTCGCCGATGTCTTCCTCGAAGCCGTTGAGGTAAAAACCGAGCACACCGAACAGCGCGTTGTCGCTGTCGACCCGGCCCAGTTGCTGCTGCCAGTGCGCGACGCTGACCATAGAGAATTCCCGCCCGGCCTCGCGAAAGGACGCCACGTAGTCGTCCCAGCTCAACGGCTCGGGGTTGTGCAGGTTGAACACCGCCTTTTCCGGCTGATAGCGGCTGGCATGGAAGGCGATGAATCGGGCGAGAAAGTCCACCGGCATCAGGTCGAAATTCAGCGCGAACTCCGGCACCTGGCCGAGCTGGATCGAGCCTTTGAGCATCAACATCAAACGGTTTTTGTGCGGCTGGCAGACACCCGTGAGGCTGTTGAAACTGATGTTGCCGGGGCGATAGAGATTGACCCGCACCCCACGCTCGCGAGCTCGTTCAAGAATCCGTTCGCCGACCCACTTGGAGAGGTTGTAGCCATTCTTGATATAGATTGGCGGGGTCTGCGCCGCTGGCAATTCCAGCACTCGGCCGTCGGCGGCAATCGTGCTGGACGCCGAGAGCGTCGAGACGAAGTTGAAGACTTTCTTGCTGCGCCCTTCACACAACTTCAGGCACTCGAAAATCGGTTCGACGTTGTCTCGCGCCAGTGATTCGTAATCGAGTACGTGATTGACGTTGGCAGCGTTGTGCACCAGCGCGCCGAACTCTCGATCGAGGCGCGCGTAAACCTCATCGGATAGCCCCAGAAACGGACGAGTCATGTCCGACGCATAAACCCGTACACGGCTCAGATCCAGATGCTCCAGACGGTTCTCGCGCAGCGCATGAGCGAAGCGCTCGGCCGCTGATTGCCCACCGCCATCGCGCACCAGGCACGCGACTTCAGTGGCGCCCCAACCCAGCAGTGCCTCGACGATATGCACACCGACAAAACTGTTTGCGCCGGTGACAATCACCTTATGCACGTCGCCCATTCGGCTGACAGGCAGCGGCTGAATATCCAACTCACGGAAGGCATCCGCCAGGGCCTTTTCGCTGAGCACTTCTTCAGTGCCGGAGCCGCGCACCAAGGTCGCCAACTTCGTAATGGTCGGCAGTTCAATGAAGCGGTTGATCGAAATACTGCGCCCGAACTCCTCACGCAATCGCAGCAACATGCGCGACAACAGGATCGAGTGACCGCCCAGATTGAAGAAGCTTTCGTCGGTAGAAATATCGCTGGCCGGAAGCTCCAGCAACTCGGCCCAGATCTCCAGCAGCAAAGCCTCATCGGCACTGACTGGCAAGCGTCGAGCGGTGTTTTCCAGGACGTTGACCGGCATGGCAAGCAACGCTTTGCGATCGACTTTGCCATTACTGGCGAAGGGCATGCTGTGCAGTTCGGTCCAGGCACCGGGCTGCATGTAGTCCGGCAAGAACTGCAACGCGTGAGCCTTCAAGGCTTCGCGAGCGGCACCGGGCCAGTCTTCCTGAGGCTGTGCGAGGAAGGCCAGAATGCGCCGCTGGCTGTCGATGACCACCGCCACCTGGCGGTACAACAGGCTGTCGCGCAGGCAGCGTTCGATCTCTTCCGGTTCAACCCGAAAGCCGCGAATCTTCACCTGGTTATCTCGCCGCCCACACAGCTCGATGCCGTCGCTCGTCCACTTCGCCATATCGCCAGTCCGATAGGCGCGCAGGCTTTGGCCGCTTGGCAAACTCAGGTTCAGATAGCGTTCGGCGGTCTGCTGCGGGTTGTTCAGATACCCCAGGCACACCCCCGGCCCGACGATGTACAACTCACCTACGGTGTGGTCGGTAACGGGTTGAAACTCTTCATCGAGAATCAGCACCTGACTGTTGGCAATCGGTGCGCCGAGGGTCCGGTTACTGTCGCCGGGACGCAATTGTCGCGCGGTGATCAGCACCGTGGCTTCGGTCGGGCCATACAAGTTGTAGAGCTTGCCCTGGCGCGACAGTTGTTCGATCACGTACGGTTCACAAACGTCGCCGCCGGTCATCACATGATCCAGCCCCTGTAACTGATCCAGCGGCAGAATGCTCAGCAGTGCCGGCGGCAAAAAACCGTGGCTGAGTTGCTGGTGGCGGATCAGCTCGACCAGTTGCAAGGGATCACGGCGTTGATCGTCACTGGGCACGATCAGCTCGGCGCCCTGCAACAGCGTCGGGAAAATATCGATCAGCGACGAGTCAAAACTCAGCGATGAAAACTGCAGTACCCGACTCTGTTCGGTGAGTTGTACGTAGTCGGCGTACCACGTAGTGAAGTGTGCAAGGTTGGCCTGACTGAGCAACACGCCTTTGGGATGCCCGGTGGTGCCCGAGGTATAGAGCGCCATGCACGGCGCATCCCTGTCAGGTCGCTGACGCATCAAGGGTTGTTCGAGGTCCACGTCGTCGAGGTCGATGCGGCTGATGTCCAGCCCCGGCATGTCCTCGGCGAGCGGATGCTGGCCGTCATGCAGCAACAACACGGCCCCGGCGTTTGAAAGTATGTACTGCTGACGTTGCAGCGGATGGCTCGGCTCCAACGGCAAATACACCGCGCCGCTGCCGAGAATCGCCAGAATCCCTGCATACAGCGCACTGCATTTCGGCAGGCAGATCCCGACCACCAACGGCCCCTGATGCTTATCGAGCAGCGGCTGTAACTGCTGTTGGATAGCACGGCTATGGGCATGCAGTTGCCGATAGCTCAGCGTCGTACCGTCGATGCTCAGCGCGGGTCGTTCGGCGGATTGAAGGAGGCGCTGTTCAAGGCGCTCGATCATCGGGATCTGCCCCAGTTCCAGCAGCCAGGGTTGAGCGGTGACGTTGAGTTGATGGACGAATGCCAGGTGTTCAAGCCACACCAACGTGTCCACACGCTCAAAGTGAGCCGGCGCGGCCGGTTGTGCGTGCAGAAAATACTCGGCATCCCGGGAGAAGCGGCTGACCAGCAGCGCGACGTGATCCACCAGCTCCGCTACCGCTCGCAGGCGCAATGCCTGGCCGTTGCCGTAAGGCTCGTCGGCGATCGGCACACGCGTGAACAATGCCTCGTTGTACGAGCACAACAGGTCCAGCGACGGCAAGCTACCAGCCTCCGACCCGCCGATACCCAGTTGAAGCGTCAATCGCGGTGTCTCACCAGAATGACCGAAAGGCATCGACGCGTCGTCTATCAGCAAATCAAACGACGGTTGCTTATCAAGTGTGTCGAAAAACCGCACCAGCGAATGACCGTGTTGTTCAAGCTCCAGCGCCAGGGCGGTCAAGGCCTGGCTTTGACCAATGAGCAAAATGTCGAGACGTCTCATGGAGGTTCTCCTCGTTAAACCAGGTAGTCGCTGAGGGCGTCTTGCACGCACGGTGAATCGAGCAGCGAACTGCTGCGGAAAAACCGCACGATGTTGGCGACCAGCGGGTGATGGCGATTGATCGGGAAGGCCAACCCCGAGACTTCGCCCTTGAGGGCCTGACGCGCCGCGTCGCTGATCTGCAAAGACTCGATCAGCCGGAAGTCGAAAGACTTCTGGATATCGTTGGTCAGGTAATGGCCGATGAACACCGGCAGGATCTGTGCGATGCAATGGCGATCGTCTTCGCTCGCGGTGTGCCAGTAGATACGCACGAGCCGCGCCCAGAAGCCGGAGTGGCGACCTTCGTCCAGCAAGTGATCGGCCATCAGGCCTTTGATCGATTGCTTGACCGTGTCGTCTTTGGCGAACGCCGCGACATCGCCGGTCACGGTGTTCTCGGCAATGGCCACGCAGATCAATTCGACGGCACTGCGCAAGTGTTCCGGCGCGAGCGCCACCGCCGCCGGGATAGCGCGACTGAGCTCGATTTCGTCTGGCAACAGGACCGGTGTGATGCCGGTCATGGCGATGGTCTGCTGCATGAAATCCATGGCCACCAAGGCGTGGTAATCCTCGTCCACCACCACGGTCATGGCGTCGTATCGGCAAGCGAACGGGAACGCCACGGCGAAGCGATTCTTGGCGATGCTGCGCGCAGTCTTGTCGACGATCTCGGTTTCGAAAATCACCACGTCGTTGATGAATTTGTAGAGCGTCTGCACCAAGGCGAAGTCCCGCTGTTCCGGGCATTCACGCAGGAAGGTTTCGCTCAGCACCAGCGGCTGACGGCTCAAGGGATAGATCAGCTTGTCATCGTTTTCCAGCACTCGCCGTGGGCGAGTGCGGATGGTCGCGCGGCTCTCCCAGGCGTCGGCGAAGGATTGGTAATCGGCAGCGTTCATACAGTCACCTCACGCAAAGGCTCGCCCATGCTCAGGCGCAGACCGTCCCACAGGGCAATGCGGCTTTCTACGGCAGCAATCGCGCTGGCGTAGACGTCTTCTTCCCGTTGCGGATTGCCATCAACCAACCGGGCGAGAAGCTTTTCCGCCGCCGGGCCGTGGTCTTCGGAATCGACTTCGATGTGCCGTTCCAGGTAATAACGGAAGGTCGGCGCTTGCTCGATGCCGATGCCCCAATCGTCCAGAATTCGCTGGAACATCTGCGGAATCACACTCTCACGACCATGCAAAAACGCCGCTGCAACGCTGTGTCCCGGTGCATGCAATGCTGTGTGCAAGGTGTGCCGCACGAACTGCGCGGCGGCCGGGTCGACGTCCACGCTTTGCAACGCGACGTCGTAGCTCACGCCTTCTTGTTGCAACGCAACAAAGCGCTCCACGGCGACGGTGCTGGCGCCGACTTCGCGCATCGCATCCAGATACAATTCAAAGTGGCTGTAATGACCCTGGGCCGGACGGTCATCGGACTCCTCACCCAGCACGATCTCGTTGATCAGGCGTGCGGCCTGCGAGTCTCGAGGCGGCAGCCAAGGTAATTGAACACAGGTCAGTTCCTGTTGCAGACGTTTGGTCAGCGACATGAAATCCCAGACTGCAAATACATGGGTTTCCATGAAGCGCTGAAGTACCGCCAGCGAATGTATTTCAGAAAAGATCGGGTGTGCACTAAGTTCTGCTTTCTTCTGGATGAGACGGTCTTTATTCGCTTTCATGAGTATGCCTATAAGTGATCTGAGATGGCGTTAAGGAAGTTGCGATCAATCAGTGCCTGGCGTTTAAAGTTTTCAGTGGGCGAGCAAGTGCCTCGAACTGATTAGTCGGTTTGAATGGCTATGAGTCCACAGGGCAAGCCTTGTAGGACTTTGCTCAGTGCGGCGAGCAAAAACTAATACACGAATAAAGTTTCCGGCAAGTCATTTTTTAATTAAATGAAAGTTCAAGTTTGTTCGGCGCGACAAGCTCCAATAAAACTGCGGTTTGAAGTTTTATTCAGGCGTAGTTGCTCCTTCCAACTAATTAAAGTCAGAATTGAAATAAAGAGTGAATGCCTCACTCGAAGCAACTTTCTTGGTTGAATCAATGACGTGACTTTAGAGGGTGGAAGTTGGCTGGGATCAACGCCGATGCTTCCTTTCCCGTGACAAGACTCCTTCCGTAGGTTCTTGTGGCGGGGACTGTTGCGCAGGTGCGCAGCGTCGCCCGTTCATTGGTTGTTGGCCGTCCAAGAGTGAGCGTAAATCACGGCAGCCGCTATCACCGAGGCGTCATCCTCTCGGTACAGTTATTGGGCTTGGGAAGGGAAAAATCGAGGGCAAGGCTTTAGCGAGGGGCTGAGCGCCGACGTGGTCAGCGAAACGAGCAGTCCGATCTGCTCGTTCAGGCTTGATGGCACGATTTACCGGGTGGTTTTCTTGTTCAGTGCTTCAGGGCTGGCGAGATAGCGCGTAATGACCTCTACACCGCGGTTGAGGTGATTTTCTAGCAGCTTGACTGCGCGCTCGATGTCGCGATCTTCCACGGCCAGCAACAGCTCCCGGTGATCGTCCTGGGACAGTTTGCCCAGTCCCATCGCTTCGAGGTTGAAACGCAGGAAGCGTTCTTCTTCGTTCAACCCTTCTTCGATCAGGCCCAACAGGCGGCGGTTAGGCGCCTTGCAGTACAGCGACATGTGGAACAAGCGATTGAGACGGCCAATCTCGCTGTAGTTCTGCTCGGTCTCCATATCATCGATATGACGGGCAGCGGCTTCCAGGTCTTCTTTTTCGAGCAATGGAATCGACAATCGCAGGGCTTCCGATTCCAGGAGAATCCGCAGCGCATAGGTTTCCACGGCGTCGCCCTGGACCAGCGGTGCGACGACGGCACCTTTATGGGCGACAACGTTGAGCAGCGCCTGGGCTTCGAGCTGGCGCAAGGCTTCGCGCACGGGCATACGGCTGACGCCGAACAGGTCAGCCAGGTCTTGCTGGCGCAACGCGGTGCCGCAAGGGATGCGCCCATCGAGAATCGCCGAACGCAGCGTTTCTTCGATCACCGAACGTGCGAGGTGAGCGGGTATCGACCCGCTGACCTTGATACTGCTGAGAGGGTTGGTCTTGTGTGACACTACTCGCACCCTATTCGACTGAAATATTTGGATCCAACTGGACACTAGTGACTGCGATGAGGCTTGTCAAACAAGTCAGGTTTTCAATCGCAACCTTTTAATGACATTCACAATACAAAGTCTAGCGCGTCGCCCGTGATTGCACCGTGCCATTGTCTTTTGTCGGGCTAACCTGCACCATCGGGCGAATTCCATTTGCCTGCTCTGGATGCCTCGCATTGGCGGTACGTTTCGCAATCCCACGGATCTTGCGCTGGCTGTGCTGCGCGCTGCTGCTGACCGGCGTCATGCTGGGCGGCTTGCAGGCCGATTGGGACTTTTCGCTGATCAGCCGTCGCGCCCAGGCCCTGTACGGGCCGTTGGGTGAAGGGCAGCAACGGATAGACGCCTGGCAGCATTTACTGGCCACGCAGAAGCAGGTCAGCGAGCTGGAACAGCTCAAAGTGGTCAACCTGTTCTTCAACAATCAGGTGCGCTACGTCGAGGACATCGACCTGTGGCACGACGTCGATTATTGGGAAACGCCCATCGAAGCGTTGTGGAAGGGCGCCGGCGATTGCGAAGACTATGCGATTGCCAAGTATTTCAGCCTGCGCCACCTCGGCGTGTCCAGTGACAAGCTGCGCATCACCTACGTCAAGGCGTTGCGCCAGAACCGGGCGCACATGGTGTTGACCTACTATTCCAGCCCCGAGGCCATGCCGCTGGTGCTCGACAGTCTGATCAACGAGATAAAACCGGCCAGTCAACGAACCGATCTGTTACCGGTCTACTCTTTCAATGCAGAAGGTTTGTATTTGCCGGGCGCCAAGGGCAACAAAAAGGTCGGTGACACCAAACGCCTGTCCCGCTGGCAGGACGTGTTGAAGAAAATGCAGGCCGAAGGTTTCCCGGTCGAAACGACAAACTAGGAGCACGCGCTCAGATGTCTTTGTTCAAACAGCTGTTGATCGCTATCTGTCTGTTCCTGGTGGTCGCCTTCACCGGCAGCTTCATGGTCAGCCTGGAAAGCTCGCGCACCCAGTACGTCAACCAGTTGCGTTCCCACGCTCAGGACGCCGCGACGGCGCTGGCGCTGTCCCTGACGCCGAACATCGACGACCCGGCGATGGTCGAGTTGCTGGTCAGTTCGATTTTCGACAGCGGCTACTACGCCAGTATCCGCGTCGTTGATCTGAGCAATGACAAAACCATCGTCGAGCGCAGCGGGATTCCGGCGGTGAACAACGTGCCGGACTGGTTCGTCAAAATGATTGGCCTCGAAGCCGCTGGCGGCGATGCGATTGTCAGCCGTGGCTGGGAGCAGGCGGCGCGGGTCGAGGTGGTCAGCCACCCGATGTTCGCGTTGGCCAAGCTGTGGCAGAGCGCGCTGGGCAGTCTTGGCTGGTTGCTGGTCTGCGGCGCCGTGAGTGCGGTACTGGGCGCGCTGCTGTTGCGTCGGCAATTGAAACCGCTGGACTACATGGTCCAGCAATCCCACGCCATCGCGCGTCGTGAATTTCTCAGCCTGCCGGAGCTGCCACGCACCCCGGAGCTGCGCCGCGTGGTGCAGGCGATGAACCAGATGGTCGAGAAGCTCAAGGCACTGTTCCAGGAGCAGGCCGAACGCAGTGAAAAACTGCGGGTCGAGTCCTATCAGGACAACCTGACGGGACTCGCCAACCGTCGTTATTTCGAGATGCAATTAAACGCTCGGGTGAGCAATCCGGAGCAGGCCAGTTCCGGTTATCTGCTGTTGTTGCGGGTCAAGGACCTGGCCGGTTTGAACCAGCGGTTAGGCGGCCAGCGCACCGACCAGTTGTTGAAAGCGGTAGGCGAGCAGTTGTCCCGCGAGTGTACCAAGTACCCGGAAACCCAGAACCTCGTCACGCGGATTCGCGGCGGCGAATTCGCTGTGCTGGCCCCGGGGTTGGTGCGCGAAGAAGCGTTGCAGCTGGCGCAGAGCCTCGACAGTGCCTTGGCCAGCCTGCATGCGACGGGCGCCACCGACGTGGCCACGGTGGCTTCGATCGGGCTGGCGCCGTTTGTTCATGGCGACTCACCACAAGCGGTGCTGGGGCTGGGTGACCAGGCGCTGGCGCAGGCCGAAAGTCAGGGCGAGCCGAGCTGGGCGTGCCTGGATCACAGCGCGTCGGCCAGTGTCGGCGATGACCATCATGCCTGGAACAACTTGCTGGATCAGGCGTTGAATCAGCGGCGCTTCCAGCTGTATTTCCAACCGGTTGTGGCCAGTCAGGACACGCAACTGGTGCTGCATTACAAAGTGCTCTCGCGCTTGGTCGACGAGCAGGGCCAGACCATTCCCGCCGGGCGCTTCCTGCCATGGCTGGAGCGTTTTGGCTGGACTGCGCGGCTGGATCGGCTGATGTTGGAGTTGGTGCTGGAACAGATGGCGGACCACGAAGAGTCGCTGGCGTTGAACCTGTCGTCGGCGACGTTGGGCGATCCGCAAACGCTGAATAAAATCTTCGAGATTCTGCGCGCGAATTCCAATCTGGGGCCGCGCCTGACCCTGGAAATTGGCGAGGAACAATTGCCAGAGCAGGCGAAGCTGGAAGAGCTGACGCGGCGCCTGCGAGAGCTCGGTTTCTCCCTGAGCCTGCAGCGCTTTGGCGGGCGTTTCAGCATGATCGGCAACCTGGCGCGGCTGGGGTTGGCGTACTTGAAGATCGATGGCGGCTACATTCGGGCGATTGATCAGGAGAGCGACAAGCGCCTGTTCATCGAGGCAATCCAGCGCGCGGCGCACAGCATCGATTTGCCGCTGATTGCCGAGCGGGTCGAGACCGAAGGGGAGTTGTCGGTGATTCGGGAAATGGGGATCTATGGGGTTCAGGGGCAGTTGTTCGGTGAGCCCAAGCCTTGGCGGTGAGGCTGATGCCCTTATCGCAGTCACCGGGAAATCTGAAGGAAAACTCCTAGGAGATTTCCTTCGAGTTGCGTCGGTTTTGGTGAACTTGTTCCGGGTAATGCGCAGGTCTAGTCTGGCCTTGTCACTGAGTAATCGGTGACACGGACGTGCAAGTCCGGGTAAAAACCACATCCAAACACTGCCTCTGGCCGTTCATCAGGCATTTTTCATGCTTGTTGCGATTGCTTTATGGCGGCTGTGTGCGGGAGACCTTCGGGTCTGCCGAGGTTTAGGGCGTGGTTTACTCGGTCTTGCACCCCGCACATAGCGGCCACCTTATTCGCGTGCAAGCGAACCGGGTCAGCCTCTTTGTAATCATTGAGACTACGCCATGTTCAAAGTAACCCCCAACCCGCCTTCTCCCCGCAGAGGCCACCTCTTCACCGTCTCCCCCGACATCCCCACCGAAACCCTCCTGGCCAACGCCTCTGAAGACCTGCGCTCCATCAGCGCTGGCAGACGATGTCGAAGGCTCACGCCGCTGCGTCGCGCTGGCGCTTGGCCGAATGGCAGATGGGGTTCATTATTGGTGGAGCGAGCGCTGGACCACCTTGAATCGCCAGAGTTGGCGCCGGGTTCGGTCAAGGCTTAGCGCGGATGATCGATCCCACGCTCCGCGTGGGATCGATCAGTGTGCGGGGTTAAATCAACCCCGTCTCTTCATCATCAATCAAATGACTCAACCCGCCCAACGCCTCACGGGCCTGGGTCCGGTCCATCAATTTGGCTTGTGCCGCCGGCGGCAGGTCGGTGACGCGGATCACGCCTTTGCTGGTCAGCACCTGGATCAAGTCGTCGAGTACCCGGATCATTTCCTGGTCGCTCTGCTTGAGTTGTTTGAGGTTGGTTTCCACCACTTCGTTGGCATACCAGGCCTGGATCTCATGGTGGTCGGCCGGCAGTGTTTCCGTGGCCTCGGCGTAGGCCGCGGCTTCCACGCGCACTAACTGGCCTTGCGCATCGCGTTGCACGTAGAACATGTGAGCATCCCTCAGAAATGAACCAGCCTCATGCTGTCAGCAGCATAGGCCAACTGGACGCGAGTATGCGGTGCGGCGACGAAATCGTCACCGTGGAGAAAGGCACAAACGTGACGGCCGCCCCATAAGGGCGGCCGTTTTTCGTGGGATCAGCTGTTGTTGTGGTCGACTTTGATGGTTGGATCGCTGCCGGCAATCAGCGTGTGGATGTTGGCGCTGGACCAATTGTTGCCTTCCAGTTTGATCGTCACGTCCGGTGTTGCGGCTGCCGCGTCGCCAGAGTTGAACTTGCCGCCGGAGCTGACTTGCAGCGACGACACGCCATCCACCGTGCTGATCTTCAGGAAGTTGTCGATGGTGCTGCCGGTCTCGCCCTGCAACAGATCACGCAGGTCGATACGGTCGCCTTCGTTGGCCTTGAAGTCCTTGATCACGTCGTTGCCGGTGTCGCCCGACTTCCACACAAAGGTATCGGCGCCCGAACCGCCAATGAGGATGTCGTTGCCCGAACCACCCATCAGCGTGTCGTTACCGGTGCCGCCGAGCAGAATGTCATTGCCCTTGCCGCCGTCGAGGCTGTCGTTGCCACCCGAGCCGAAGAGAATGTCATTGCCCGCACCACCCAACAGCGTGTCGTTGCCGTCGTGGGCGCCGGACACATCAAACACGGTGTAGTGCTCGGTGATGAACTGGTGCACGTTGCTGGTGGTGACCTTGCTGACGTCCACGCCGGTCTGCTGGGCGACGAACGCCTGCATCGCCTGATAACCCTCACCGGCAACACCGTTGAAGCTCACCAGGTCGCCGAACAGAATGTCGTTGCCGTCGCCGCCATTGACCGTGTCGGAACCTGGTTGTGTCGCTTCGGTATGACCGACGATCGAGTTGGCCAGGTCTTTCGGATCGATGTTGGTTTGCGGTGTATGGTTCGAGTCGTACGGGCTCAAGTCGACGAGGGTAACGCCCTTGTTCAGGCCAATGGCTTCAACGTTGGACACATTGCTCAGCAGCGCAAAACTGGAAGAGGAGTTATCGACAATCGTCTGATCACTGCCGCTGCCCGTCGTGTAGGACACCTCGTAAGTACCGTCGCCCTGAGCGTGTATGGTTCCCACGTCGCTGGCTTTCCAGTTCTTGGAGCCGTTCAAGGTGTACAGCGTCGCATTCCCGTCACTGTCGATGGTCAGTTTGTGAGTACTGTCGATGGTCGTGGAGAAGGTATCTCCCGGCTTGTAATTGCGGGTGTTCACCACGTCATCGAGCTTCACGCTGCCGTACAGCGTCGGGTTGGTCTGTTCGCCACTCTGGTAGTAGTTCGGTTGGCCGTCGGTGATGAAGTAGGTGAGGTTCTTCGCCCCGGTGTTGGCCACGGCGTCAGCGCTCTGGAACCAGTTGGCCGTGGTTTTGAACACATCTTCGTAGTTGGTCACACCGCCGGACGACATCGAGTCCAGTACCGATTTGAGCAAGGTCAGGGCGTTCGGATCGTTCAGGTTGACCGATACCGATTTGTTGACCTGGGTATCGAAGTCCACCAGGAAGATGTTCACGGTGCCCGAGTTGCCGCCCATGCTCTGCTTGAGAGTGTTGAACACCGACGTCAGCGAGTCCTTGGCGGCGTTGATCGACGACGAGCTCATGCTGCCCGAACTGTCGACCATGAACGCGATGTTGTAGTTGGTGCCCGGCACCACGGTCAGCCCGCCGATGTCGGCGACCATGATGTCGTTGCCGTCGGTGCCGGTGATGTTGTCACTACCGGACGTTGCGGTAACGGCGTTGTAAGCCGCCGGGTAAACCGTGACTGGAATCGTCGCGGTGCTGAGTGCCGATCCGCCCAACGCCTCGGTGGAGGTCGAGGTCACGGTCAGGTTGAACTGGCCGTTGTAGTACGGCGGCGGGGTCACGGTCAGGGTGCCGAGGTTCCAGCCGGTGACGTTGGCTTCGCCTGAGGTCGCGGTGGCGGTGAAGGTGTGGCCGGCGCCATCGGTGAGCACCGAGCCCGCCGGGATGCCGCTGATCTTCACGCTCAGGCTTTCGGAGCCGTCGGTGTCGGTCAGCGCTGTGTTGATCGCGGTCAGGTGAACGCTGGTGCCTTCGGCGCCGGTGTTGAGTTTGTAACCGTCGTAGTAGCCTTCGCCGTTGGTGCCGTGCAAATCGGACACCGTCACGCCGGCCGCGGCCAGGTCCGCCACACCGGTGTACAGCGGCACGCCGGCGCTGCTCAGGTCGACTGCCGCACCGCCGTTGACCGACAGGTTGACGTCATAGCTGCCCGGGCCGCTCTGGTTGTGGTGGTAGATGTCCAGGGTGTAGTAACCGCTGGTGGTCGGGATGAACGAACCGTTCAAATTACCCCCCGCACCCCAGGTGATCGACGCAACGTTCTTGCCGCCGATGGTCACCAGCAGGCTGTCATCGCCAGTACCGCTGAAGGTGTAAGTCTTGCCCGCTTCGAGGTAGATCAGACCGGAGGTTTTCGACGCCGTGCCTGCCGCGACGCTGTCGTCGGACTGCACGTTGGTCACTGTGCCACTGGTGTTCGGTTTGCCCGCGCCATCGATGACGCTTTTCAGCGTGCCCGTAGCCGCGCCGCTGCCATCGGTGCCGAGGCCCGACAGGCCGGTCCAGACTTCCTTGATCAAGCCTGTCGAGGTGACGTTGTTGCTCGCGACGTTCAGCGTTGGCGCGTCAGCAACCGGAGTGATGTCGATTTTGATCGTGCCGGTGTTGCCCTGCAGCGAGCCATCGGTTGGCTGGAACTGGATCTGCGCGTAGTCCGCCTTGTTGTTGCCCATGCCGGCGCTGTTGCCATTGGCGCCAGACTCGTTGGCATCCGGCATGAAACGCACTTTACCGGCGTCGATATCAGTCTTGCTGAGGGTCTGGTTGGCCGTTACGTCGGTCCAGGTCGAGCCGTTCAGGTACTGCAATTTACCTTCGCCCGGCAGGCCGGTGATTTTCACACCGAGGCTGGCGGCGGGGGTGTCGACATCGCTGACGCCGAAGGTCGACCAGTTCAGGATCAGCGGGGTGTCTTCGGTGCCGGTGACGTTGACCGGTGCGGCGGTCGGTGCGTCATTCACCCCGACGACGGTCACCGTGGTGGTCGCGGTGTTGGAGTAGTTGCTGCCATCGGTCACGGTCACGGTGATGATCCGCGGCACGGTGCTCGGGTCTTCACTGCTGTTGGTGAAGCTGATGTTCTTGATCTGCTGCATGTAGTCGGCGAGTGTCGCGTTGCCGGACAACGTCAGCGTGACCGTGCCATTCGTGCTGTTGGCATTGATGGTGATGCCATTGACGCTGTTGCCCAGGTTCAGCGCATCGCCCGGCTGACGGTTGGTCAGCACGATGGTTGCGCCGGTCAGCATTGTGCTGTCCGGGTCGGTGATTTTCAGATCGGTGTCGCCGATCGATACACCCTGGCCGGTGGTGCCTTCGGTGAACGTCACGTTGTAGTTGGCACCGGTGGCGCCGCTGGAGTTATTGGCGTCGAGGTCGAGCACCGGCGGCGCATCGTTGTCGATGATCGAGGTGCTGACGCTGCCATTGGTCGCACTGACCGCCAGCGTCTCGAAGTTGCCGCCGGTGGCCGAGTCGATCTTGACCACGAAGTTTTCAGTGCCTTCGGTGATCCGGTCGTCCAGCGTTGCGACATTGAAATTGGCGCTGCTGGCGCCGGCCGGAATCTTCACGGTGTACACCCCGGTGAAGTCCGAACCGTCGGCCGCGGTGCCGCTGTAGACGATTTTCAGCGTCACTTCGGTCTGCGCCGGGTTGGTCAGGCTGACCGTGTAATTGGCCGTCTGGCCTTCGGTCACCGAGGCGCTGCCGGTGATGCTGACCGTGGTGGTGTCCTTGAAGTCGCCGACCGTGGTCGAGACGCTGGTCTTGTCTGCGCCGAGGGCTTCAAGGTTGCCGCCGCTGGCGCTCTTGATGGATTCAGTGACGCTTGGCGCGCCGTTGTAAACGTCGTTGCCCGCGGTTACCGACAAGGTGCCCGAGCTCTGGCCGACGGCGATGGTGATGGTTTTGCCGCTGTCGAGGGTGACGGTGACCGGCGCATCGTGCGCGGTGACCAAGGCGCCTTTGGCGTCGGTCAGCGTCGCGGTGTAAGTGATGGTGCCGTTTTCATCGACGCTCGGGGTGGCGGTCAGTTTTACGGTGGTGGCGTCGTTGACGTCATTGACCGTGGTGGTGACTTTGTCGGTGTTTGGCGAAATCAGTTCCAGGTTGCCACCGGCCGCCGATTTGATGCCTTCGGTGACGGTGGTCTGGCCTTTGTAGACATCGTTATCGGCCGTCACCAGCAAGGTGCCGGAGCTCTGGCCGACGGCGATGGTGATGGTCTTGCCGCTGTCGAGGGTGACGGTGACCGGCGCATCGTGAGCGGTGACCAAGGTGCCTTTGGCATCGGTCAGGGTCGCGGTGTAGGTGATAGTGCCGTTTTCATTCACGCTCGGGGTCGCGGTCAGCTTGGCGATGACTTCGCTAATGGTGTCGGTGATGACCACCGATGCCGGGTTACCCACCACCAGATTTTCCAGCGCAGTGCCACCGGAAGTTGCGCCGCTGATGCCCAGCGTCGCGGTGCCGCCGTCTTTGTAGACGTCTTCGCCTTGCGGCGCCAGGGTGTGGACTTTTTCCGTTTCGCCTGCGGCGAAGGTCACTGTCTGGCCGTCGCTCAGTTTCACGGTCAGGGCAACATCCTGGGCCTTGTCGAGCTTGATGGTGAAGCTCGGCGCCTGGTTTTCCAGGACCGCGCCGTTGCCGACGATGGTGATGCCGACTTTGTCGCCATGGTTGTCGATTGAGGTACCCGAACCTGACTCGTCGGTCACGGTGGTTTGCGACGAATTCTGCGCCAGGGTCAGTTGTTGGAAGTTGTCAGCACCGCTAACGCTTTCGAGCTTGTTGACGATGGTCGGCTGACCGCCCATCAGGATGTCGTCAGGGGCGGTAATGGTGAACGAGCCCGACGCCGCGTTGGCGGGCACTTTGATGAGTGTGCCGTCGGACAGCTTGAAGGTCAGCTCGTCGTGGCTGCTGATTGCAATGCCGTCTTTGTTGGACAGGGTCACGGTGTAAGTGATCTGGCCACCTTCGGCCACGGTGGTTTTATCCACGGTGAGGGTCGCAACCACTTCGCTGACGTAGGCCGTCGGATAAACCGTGACCGGGATCGTCGCGGTACTTGGCGCGGAACCGCCGAGGGTCTCGGTGGACGTCGAGGTCACGGTCAGGTTGAACTGGCCGTTGTAGTTCGCCGGCGGGGTCACGGTCAGGGAGCCGAGGTTCCAGCCGGTGACATTGGCTTCGCCTGAGGTCGCAGTCGCGGTGAAGGTATGGCCCGCGCCGTCAGTAAGTACCGAGCCCGCCGGGATGCCGCTGATCTTCACGCTCAGGCTTTCAGAGCCGTCGGTATCGGTCAGCGCCGTGCTGATGGCGGACAGGTGAATGCTGGTGCCTTCTGCGCCGGTGTTGAGTGCGTAGCCGTCGTAGTAGCCTTCGCCGTTGGTGCCGTGCAAATCGGACACCGTCACGCCGGAAGCGGCCAGATCCGCGACGCCGGTATACAGCGGAACGCCAGCGCTGCTCAGGTCGATGGCCGGGCTGCCGTTGACCGACAGGTTGACGTCATAGTTGCCCGGACCGTTCTGATTGTGGTGGTAGATGTCCAGCGTGTAGTAACCGCTGGTGGACGGGGTGAACGAACCGTTCAGGTTGGCACCTGCGCCCCACGTAGTGGCCGCGATGTTCTTGCCACCAATGGTCACCAGCAAGCTGTCATCGCCGGTGCCGCTGAAGGTGTAAGTCTTGCCGGCTTCGAGGTAAATCAGGCCGGAGGTTTTCGACGCCGTGCCTTGGGCCACATCGCCACCGGATTGCACGTTGCTCACGGTGCTGCTGGAATTCGGTGTGCCGGCGCCATCGATGACACTTTTCAGTGTGCCCGTTGCCGCGCCGCTGCCATCGGTGCCGAGGCCTGACAGGCCGGTCCAGACCTCTTTGATCAAGCCCGTCGAGGTTACGTTGTTGCCCGCGACGTTCAGCGTTGGCGCGTCAGCTACCGGGGTGATGTCGACTTTCAAGGTCGATTCCGCGCCCTGGTTGAAGCCGTCGGTAGGTTTGAACTGGATCTGCGCGTAATCCGACGCCTTGTTACCAACGCCGGTACCGCCGTAACCATCGGCGCCCGATTCATTGGCGGCGGGTACAAAGGTCAGTTTGCCCAGCGCGATATCCGCCTGGCTGATGGTCTGGCCCAAGGTGACCTGCACACCGTTGAACAGCAGCGTGCCACCGCCCGATACCTGGGTGATGGTGATGCCGAGTGGACTGTCATTATCGACGTCGGTGACCTTGAAGTCGTTCCAGCTCAGGGTGATGGTCGAATCTTCGAGGCCGGTGACAGCACCGCCGGCGGACACTGGCGCGTGGTCGTTGTCGATGACGGTGACGCTGGTCTTGTCGGTGCTCAGTACCAGGTTTTCGAAGTTGTTGGTGCCCGAGACGCCAGTCAGTTGATTAACCACAGTCACCGGCTGGTTGACGTAGTGGTTGTCCTGGGTGGTCACCACGGTGTTGCCGCTGGTTTGGTTGGCCGCAACTTTGACCACGGTGCCGTCAGTCAATGTAAAGGTCAGGTCACCGTGATTGTTGACCGGCAAACCATCGGCGTTGGTCAGGGTCACGGTGTAGGTGACTTTGCCGCCTTCGGTGATGCTGGAGTTATCCACCGTCAGTTTGGCGACCACGTCGTTGAGGGTGTCCGTGATGTCCGTGGACACCAGCGACTTGTCCGGCACCAGGCTTTCAAACTTGCCGCCGCTGACCTGATCGATGCTGGCGGTGACTTTGCCGGCGTCCAGGTACACGTCGTCTTTCGGTGCGTCCACGCTGACCTGGCCGGACACCGCATCCTTGAGGATGGTGATGATCGCGCCGTTGCTCAGTTTCACGGTCATGTCGCTGCCGGCGGCATGGGACAAGGTCGCGGTGTAGACGATCTGCCCACCTTCCTGCACCGAACTGCTGGCGCTGAGGGTCAGGCTGGTGGTGTCGGCGGTGTCGGTTACTTTGGTGACGACGGCGGAGCGGTCGGTGTCGAGTTTTTCGAAGTTGCCGCCGGTGCTGTCGGCGATTGCTGCGCGGACGTCCGGTGCGCCGGTGTAAATGTCATTCGGCACGGTGTACGGCACCGAACCACTGGATTCGCCGGCCTTGATATTGATCACCAGGCCATTGTTCAGCGTCACGGTCATCGCGGTGTCAGCCGGGTGGTTCAGGGTGGCGGTGTAGATGATCTGGCCACCTTCGCCGACGGTGCTCACGTCTGCGCTGAGCTTCAGCGTCGTGGTGTCGATGGTGTCATTGACGGTGGTGGTGTGCGTGGTCTGGCTGACGTCGAGCTTCTCGAAATCGCCGCCGCTGGTGCTGGCGATGCCGACGGTGATCTTGCTGCCGTCCTTGTAGACGTCATCGCCCGGCGCCGGAACGGTGATGGAGCCCGACTTGTCGCCGGCCTTGATCAGGACGCTCTCGCCGTTGCTCAACTTGACCGTCATGTCAGTGCCAGCGGCATTGCTGAGGTTGACGGTGTAAGTGATGTTGCCGCCTTCGACCACGTAGTCGCTGGCGGTCATGGTCACCTTGGTGGTGTCCACGGTATCGCTGATGGCGGTCGAGGTCGGGGTTTTGTCGGCGACCAGATTCTCGAAGTTGCCACCGGTCACCTCCTTGATGGAGTTGATCAGCGGCTCGTGGCCGACCAGCGCATCGTTCGGCGCCTTGACGGTGATCGAGGCATTGCTTTCACCGACGGCGATGGTGATTTTTTCACCGTTGGCCAAGGTGACGACCACGGCCTGGCCAGTGACGGGTGCAGTGACGGACGCGGTGTACACCACGTTGCCGCCTTCGTTCGTGGCAGGCGTTGCCGTCAGGCTGACCGTCGAGGTGTTGATCGTGTCAGTGACGTCAGTCACCGCTGCTACCGGGCTGCTCACCAGGTGTTCGAAGTTGCCGCCAGTGGCGTCTTTGATGGTCGCTTCGACTTTGCCGGCGTCTTTGTAGACGTCATCGGCCGGTGCCTTGACGGTCACCGAGCCAGTGGTCGCACCCGCAGCGATGCTGATCACCGCGCCATTGCTCAAGGTGACGGTGACTGGCGTGCCGGCGGCGTTGGTCAGTTTGGCGGTGTAAACGATCGAGCCGCCTTCAGCGACGGAATCGGTCGCGGTCAGGCTAACCGTGGTGGTGTCTTTTACATCGGTCACTGAGGTGACCGCCGGCGTTTTGTTCGCCACCAGATTTTCGTAGTTGCCACCGGTGGTGCCGTCGATTTTTACGCTCAGCGATCCGCCGCCAGCCAAGGCATCGTTAGGTGCTTTGAAATGCACGCTTGCACTGCTGGCGCCGACCGGAATGGTGATGGTCTGGCCGTTGGACAAGGTCACAACCACCGGTGAACCGGTGACGGGCGCGGTGACGGACGCGGTATAGACCACGGTGCCGCCTTCGACCGTGTGGGCCGTGGCGGTCAGGGATACGGTGCTGTTGTTGATGGTGTCGGTCACGTTAGTGACAGCTGGCGTCTTGTCGGCCACCAGGTTTTCGAAGTTGCCACCGGTGGTTTTGGTGATGCTGGCGTCGACTTTGCCGGCGTCCTTGTACACATCATCCTTGGGCGCGGCGAAACTCACTGAGCCGGTGGTGGCGCCCTTGGCAATGTTGATCACGGCGCCGTTGCTCAGCGTCACACTCATGGCAGAGCCAGCGGCATTGGTCAGCGTCGCGGTGTAGACAATCGAGCCGCCCTCGGCGACCGTGCCGGTGGCGCTCAGTGACAGGCCGGTGGTGTCTTTCGTATCAGCAACGGTGGTGACCGCAGGCGCGTAATTGACCGCGACGTTTTCGAAGTTGCCACCGCTTTGGCTGACGATGATCGCCGCGACTTTGCCGCCATCGACGTACGGTGTGTCAGCCGGTGCAGCAAACTCGACCGAACCGCTGGAAGCGCCAGCGGCGATCTGGATGACCGCGCCGTTGCTCAACTTCACGGTCATGGCCGTGTCTGTCGGGTTGCTCAGGGTGGCGGTATAGGTGATCTGGCCACCCTCGCTGACGGTGTGGCTGGCCGACAGAGACAGCAATGTGGTGTTGATGGTGTCAAAGACGATGGTGATTGCGGGTGCCTGGCTGACGACGAGGTTCTCGAAGTTGCCGCCGGTGGCGTCGGTCACCTTCACGGTGAGCAAACCGGTGTCCCTGTAGACGTCGTCGCTTGGCGCCGCGATGGTCACCGAACCACTGGTTTTGCCCGCGGCAATGGTGATGGTTTCACCGTTGCTCAGCGTGACAGTTACCGGGGTTTGCGCGGCGTGGGTCAGGGTCGCGGTGTAAGTAATGTGCGAACCTTCAAGTACCGCCGTGTCCGCGCTGAGGGTCAGGCGTGTGATGTTGGTGGTATCCGCCACGTTGGTCACGGCTGGCGCCGGGTTGGTGACCAGGCTTTCAAAGTTGCCGCCGGCCGCGTCTTTGATGGTGACTTCAACTTTGCCGGCGTCTTTGTAGACGTCGTCCTTCGGCGCATCGACTTTGACAGTGCCGGTGGTTTTACCGGCGTCGATGGTGATGGTCGCGCCGTTGCTCAGGGTCACGGTCACTGGCGTGCCGGCCGGGTTGGTCAGGGTCGCGGTGTAAACAATCGAGCCACCCTCGTTGACGTTGCCGGTGGCCGTCAGCGACAGGGTGGTGGTGTCGACGGTGTCGGTCACGCGGGTGCTGACCGGTGTCTTGTCGGCGACCAGGTTTTCGTAGTTGCCGCCGCTGATGTTGGTGATCGAGTTGGTGACCGGTGCGTGGCCATTTAGCACATCGTTCGAGACCACGGCATTGACGGTGCCGCTGCTTTTGCCAACGTCGATGGTGATGGTCTGACCGTTGGCCAGGGTCACGATGACGGGCGAACCGGTAACCGGAGCACCGACCGATGCGGTGTAAACCACGGTGCCGCCCTCGGCCACGCTGCCGATGGCGGTCAGGGTGACGGTCGAGGTGTCGAGGGTGTCGGTGACGCTGGTGACCGCAGCCGTGGGGTCTTTGACCAGGTTTTCGAAATTGCCGCCAGTGGCGTCCTTGATGGTGACTTCGACTTTGCCGGCGTCTTTGTAGACGTCATCGGCCGGTGCTTTAACGGTCACGGAACCGCTGGTTGCGTTGGCCGCGATGGTGATGACCGCGCCATTGCTCAGGGTGACGGTTACTGGCGTGCCGGCGGCGTTGGTCAGGGTCGCGGTGTAAACAATCGAACCGCCTTCAGCGACGGAATCGGTCGCGGTCAGGCTAACGGTGGTGGTGTCCTGGGTATCGGTGATCGAGGTGTCCGCCGACTTGCCGTCAACGTCCAGCTTCTCGTAGTTGCCGCCCTTGGCGTCATCAATCTTGACGCTCAAGGAACCGCCACCGGCGAGGGCATCGTTCGGCGCGGTGAAATTCACACTGCCGCTGCTCGATCCGACCGGGATGGTAATGGTCTGGCCGTTGGACAAGGTCACAACCACTGGCGAACCAGTGACGGGTGCGGTAACGGACGCGGTGTAAACCACGGTGCCGCCTTCGGCCACAGTACCGCTGGCCGTCAGGCTGACTGTCGACGTGTTGATGGTGTCAGTGACTTCAGTCACCGCCGCTGCCGGGCTGGTCACCAGGTTTTCGAAGTTGCCGCCGGTGGCGTCCTTGATGGTCGCTTCGACTTTTCCAGCATCTTTGTAGACATCATCAGCCGGCGCCGGGACGCTCACGCTGCCGGTGGTCGCGCCCGCCGCGATGGTAATGACCGCGCCGTTGCTCAAGGTCACGGTGACTGGCGTACCGGCCGGATTGGTCAGGGTTGCGGTGTACAGAATCTGACCGCCCTCGGCCACTTCGGTCGATGCCGACAGGCTCAGGCCGGTGTCGTCGCGGGAGTCGGTGATGGTGGTGACCGCCGGCGTGGTGCTCGGGACCAGGTTTTCGAAGTTGCCACCGGTTGCACCGGTAATCGTGGTGGTGACGGTGCTGCCATTGTTATAGACATCGTTGGCAGCGGTCGGCACGTTAACGGTGCCCGTGGTGTTGCCGGCGTCGATGGTGATGGTCGAACCGTTGGACAGCGTGATGGTCACCGGGGTTTGAGCCGGGTTGGTCAGCGTCGCGGTGTAGGTGATCACGCCGCCTTCGGTAACGCTGGCGCCTGCGGTCAAACTAACCGTGGTGGTGTCGACGGTGTCGGTGACCTGAGTCACGGCCGGGGTCGTCGGCGGCGTGACGATGATGCCGTTGCCGCCCGTGGTGCCGGTGACGGTCACATCGATTTGGGTCGGGTCGTTATAAACAGTGTCGTTCGGCGCCAACGGCACACTGACGGTGCCGGTCAGTTGGCCGGCCTGGATCACGATCACCGAGCCGTTGGACAAGGTGATGCTCAGGTCGGTCAGCGGCGCCTGTGTCAGGGTCGCGGTGTAAACCAGTACGCCGCCGGCTTCGGTGATGGTCGGCGTGGCGCTGAGGCTCAGGGTCGATTCACGTTGCAGGTTCGGATTGGTGTCGGCCGTTTGTCCGTCGAGGGGGTTCTGTGCCGCCAATGCGCTGGTGCCAAAACCCGCCGTTGGGAAACCCACGGTCGGGTCCACCCGGCCAGCGGTGGCATCCAGCATCACGAAGCTGTGACCGCCACCTGCCGCGCCGCCCGTGCCGGCAGCCGTAGGGCCGGCCGCGGTGGCTTCAAGGTCTTTGGTCGGGTCGGCGCCGGCGACGATGGCTTGCTGCAATTCTTCAACCGATGGCGCGGCCTGTGCGGTGGCTTCTGCCAGGTCGGTGCTGGAGTCCGGAGCGCTGGCGCTCCACTGAGTGTCGCGACCCAGGTCCAGGGTCCGGCCGTCAGCCAGTTCGAGCGTCACGGCACCCGCTGCCCCCGTGTCTACCTGATCCCCTGTCAGCAACCGATCGCCTTCAACGAGTACACGACGGACGCCCTCTGGGGACACCGCGAAAACTTGACCGACAATGCTTTTGACGATGGCAACAACACTGCTCATTGAAGACTCTCCGGGTGGAACATTCAGTTGACTTGCACACGTGACTTACAGGGACATGACGGCACTCGGCCGGACCTGTCCGGGCAAACTTTTAAAGCAAGAGTAGACGCAAGTTTGACGCGGATATTCGTCAATAAATTGTCTATATTTTTTAGCTATTGACTATATGCCAAACTATTGACCTTGCGGGTGCCATCCTAAACACTCGTCTCAGTAATGTCACATTGATATTTGAGTAACGAGCGGTCCCGTCGAGTGTGATCCGGGTCCAATTTTAAACTTTCCGACATACGGTCATTCGGGTGGTCATTTTCCGATGCGTTCGTATGTTTCACAGTGATTTACGACAAGTAATTCAGGGAAATAGAAACCGTTCGTCTGCACTGATTCAAGGCTTCGCCCCATCGCTCCAGGCACCGGTTTTGTTCGGGTACAGAGCTTTGCGCAGGCCATGCGACAGGCACTGGAAGTCCATCCGGAAGTCCAGGCAGGTGTTAATAATCGATTGGGCGCGGATTATCAGTTAAAGACGGCCAAAGGGGGATACTTCCAAGGGGCGATCTGCTGGGCGGTAATTGTCATGAAGACACTGAATAGCGTCACCACGCGAACAGCATCGACCCATAATCACCGGGGAAATTTTGCTCCGCAGGCGTCGCGCCAGCGCCTCTCGCCAATGGCGTTTGACGGTTTCTCGACGTCCAGTGAAGTGGTGCGTCAACAAGCCGCCGAGCTCAAAAACATTCAGTTATTTACTCATCACCGATTCAAGGCGACCATGAGCCGGTTGCTCAAGCGCCAGGGAGTGGTTGCACCGTTGGCATCCGTTGTGCAGAACGACGTGAAGCCAGGTTCCGCTTTCCGGGATGAATTGAGTCCTCCCTTTTTACCGTTAGCCAAGAGTGTCGAGCGTGGAATCAGAAGTCAGTCGAGTTCAACTCATCCATGATCCACGCGCGTTGCATGACGATCCGTTACTGGATGGCCTGCTCGCCCTGTGCACGCTGCACCAGAAACCGGCCAGCGCCGCGATGTTGACCACCGGCCTGCCATTGCCCAAGCAACGCCTGAGCGTTGAGTTGCTGCCTCGCGCCGCCGCTCGCGCCGGCCTGCAAGGTCGGGTGCTGCAACGCAAGCTTGAGCAGATCCCGGCGATTGCGATGCCTGCATTGCTGTTGCTCAAGGATGGCCGCAGTGCGGTCCTGCTCGGCTGGCACGGTGACGACCAGGCGCGCGTACTGCTGAGTGAATGCGATGGCGGCGAAAGTGTCGTCAGTCGTGAATTGCTCGCCGACGACTACACCGGCAAAGTGTTTTTCGCTCAACCCCAGCACAAATTCGACGTCAATCACGGCACGCTGATTCCGCGTGCGCGTTCGTGGTTCCGCGACACCCTCAAGCGTTCGCGCTGGCTGTACGCCGACGCCATCGCCGCCAGTTTCCTGATCAACATCATCGCCATGGCCGCGCCGCTGTTTGTGATGAATGTGTACGACCGCGTGGTGCCGAACCAGGCGGAATCGACCCTGTGGGTCTTGGCCATCGGCATCTCCGGTGCCTACCTGTTCGACCTGATTCTGAAGAGCCTGCGCAGTCTGTGTCTGGACCTGGCCGGCAAGAAAACCGACCTGATCATCTCCGCCACTCTGTTCGAGCGCATTGTCGGCATGGCGATGAAATACCGCCCGGCGCGGGTCGGCAGCTTCGCCCAGAACATCCATGAGTTTCAGAGCCTGCGCGACTTCCTCGCCTCGCTGACCCTGACCAGCCTGATCGACCTGCCGTTTACGCTGCTGATCTTCATGGTCATCGCGATACTCGGCGGACACCTAGTATGGATCCCGGTGCTGGCGTTCCCGATTGCCCTGCTGATCGGCTACGCGCTGCAGAAACCGCTGGTGGCGACCATGGAACGAACCATGGCCCTCGGCGCAGAGCGTCAGTCGAGCCTGATCGAAACCCTCGCCGGCCTCGACGCGGTGAAGGTCAACAACGCCGAAAGCGAACGCCAGTATCAGTGGGAACAAACCATCGGCACCCTCAGCCGCCTCGAACTGCGGGTGAAAATGCTCTCTGGCCTGGCGATGAACATCACCTTGCTGATCCAGCAACTGGCCGGGGTGATCATGATTGTCTTCGGTGTGTACCAGATCATCGCCGGTAACCTGAGCATGGGCGGCCTGATTGCCTGCTACATGCTCAGCGGTCGTGCGCTGAGCCCGCTGGCTTCGCTGTCCGGCCTGCTGACCCGTTATCAGCAAGCGCGGGTGACCATGACCTCAGTCGATCAAATGATGGAGTTGCCGCAAGAGCGCAATTTCGAAGAGCGCCCGCTGAGCCGCAAGGTGTTGCAAGGTGCCATCGAATGCCGGCAGATGAGCTTCACCTATCCGCAACAGCAGAATCCGGCGCTGAAGAACATCAACCTGATCATCAAGCCGGGCGAGAAAATCGGCATCATCGGTCGCAGCGGCTCGGGCAAAAGCTCCCTGGCCAAACTGCTGGTGGGCCTGTACCAACCGGATGACGGCGCGCTGTTGGTGGATGGCGTCGACATCCGTCAGATCGACGTCAGTGAGTTGCGCCACAACATCGGCTACGTGGCTCAGGACATCCAGCTGCTGGCGGGTACCTTGCGCGATAACCTGGTGTCGGGCGCGCGTTATGTAGAAGACGAATTGGTCCTGCAGGCCGCCGAACTGGCCGGCGTGCACGAGTTTGCCCGTCTGCACCCGCAAGGTTACGAACTGCAAGTCGGTGAGCGCGGGCAGAACCTGTCCGGCGGTCAGCGCCAGAATGTCGCGCTGGCCCGGGCGCTGTTGCTTGATCCGCCAATCCTGCTGCTCGACGAGCCGACCAGTGCCATGGACAACACCGGCGAAGAACGCCTCAAACAACGCCTCGCGGCCGTGGTGGAAAGTAAAACCGTGGTGCTGGTCACGCACCGGGCTTCGCTGTTGTCGCTGGTGGATCGCTTGATCGTCATCGACCGTGGACAAATTCTTGCCGATGGCCCGAAAGCCGCCGTGATGGAAGCGTTGAAGAAGGGGCAGATCAGTGTTGCTTAAGTCGGGGTTCAAAAATTCGATCGGTCGTTACTTCAAAGGCTCCGATTCGTTGCATGGCCAGCCACTGCCCGAGGTCAACAAAGCCCTCATCGAAGACGCCCCACGCGTGGTGCGGTTGACGATCTGGGCGATCATCGCTTTCTTCGTGTTCCTGATGCTCTGGGCCCATTACGCGGTGATCGACGAGGTCACCAAGGGCGACGGCAAGGCGATTCCATCGTCCAAGATCCAGAAAATCCAGAACCTTGAGGGCGGTATCGTCTCCGAGCTGTTCGTCAAAGAAGGGCAGATCGTTGAGGCCGGTGCGCCGCTGATTCGCCTCGACGATACGCGCTTCGCTTCCAATGTCGGCGAGACCGAAGCGGATCGCTTGTCGATGCTACTGCGGGTTGAACGCTTGAGCGCGGAAGTCGACGACCGTCCGCTGAATTTCGCGGCGGACGTGCTCAAAGCCGTGCCCGTTCAGGCGGCCAGCGAAGAGTCGCTGTACACGAGCCGTCGTCAGCAACTGCACGATGAAATCGGTGGTTTGCAGGAGCAGTTGATCCAGCGTCAGCAAGAGCTGCGTGAGTTCACCTCCAAACAGTCGCAGTATCGCCAGCAACTGAGTATGCAACGCCAGGAAATCAACATGTCCGAGCCGTTAGTGGCCCAGGGCGCGGTGTCGCCGGTTGAAGTGCTGCGCCTGCGGCGTGCCGAAGTCGAAACGCGTGGACAACTGGATGCCACGACACTGGCGATCCCTCGCGCCGAATCGGCGATCAAGGAAGTGCAGCGCAAGATTGACGAGACACGCGGTAAATTCCGCAGCGAAGCCCTGACTCAACTGAACGAAGCACGCACCGACCTGAACAAGGCCCAGGCCACCGGCAAAGCGCTGGAAGACCGGGTCAGCCGAACGCTGGTGGCATCTCCGGTTCGCGGCATCGTCAACAAGCTGCTGGTGAACACCATTGGCGGCGTGATCCAGCCGGGTAGCGACCTGGTGGAAATCGTGCCGCTGGACGACACCTTGCTGGTCGAGGCGAAAATTCGCCCGCAAGACATCGCCTTCCTGCACCCGGGGCAAGAGGCGACGGTGAAGTTCACGGCGTACGACTACACCATCTACGGTGGGTTGAAGGCCAAGCTTGAGCAGATCGGTGCAGACACCATCACCGATGAAGACAAGAAGACCACGTACTACATCATCAAGCTGCGCACCGATCGCAGCCACCTGGGCACGGATGAAAAGCCGTTGCTGATCATTCCGGGGATGGTGGCGTCGGTGGATATCATCACCGGCAAGAAGTCAGTGCTCAGCTATTTGCTCAAGCCGATTATTCGGGCGCGGGCTGAGGCGTTGCACGAGCGATAATTCGCGATGGCGGCCTGAAAAACAGCACATCCCTAAAAGCCATATCGTTATTCACTAACGGTATTTAAATTTCAATTCTTATACCTATAAAGTCACTCTCCTGCGTACCTGCCGACCAATCGGCGCGCCGCACGACACGAACCAACACGGGACCTCCGTGAGTTTCTTGATCGACGCGCGCGCCCTTGAGCGTGCCGTGCGTGGGAGTGATTTTTTATGTCAGCTGTCTCTGCTACCAACCGCATCGCGCCACAAACCTTCGACATCCGCCCGTTCAGGGGCGCCGTCGGTGCCGAAATCATCGGCCTCGACCTGTCTCTCCCGATCAATGACCAGGACTTCACCCGCCTCCATCGCGCGCACCTGGATCATCACGTCGTGGTGTTCCGCGACCAGCGCATCACTCCCGAGCAGCAGATTGCCTTCAGCCGTCGATTCGGCGTGTTGCAGATCCACGTGCTCAAGCAATTCCTGCTGGCCGGCCACCCGGAAATCCTCATCGTTTCCAACATCATCGAAAACGGCCAATCCATCGGCTTAGGTGACGCTGGCAAGTTCTGGCATTCGGACCTTTCCTATAAAGAACTGCCCAGCCTGGGCTCGATGTTGCACGCCCAAGAGCTGCCATCCGAGGGCGGCGACACCTTGTTCGCTGACATGCACAAAGCCTGGGACAACCTGCCCGATGCGTTGCGCAAAGCGGTTGAAGGCCGATCCGCGGCGCACTCTTACACGGCGCGCTACAGCGAAACCAAATTCGAAGGCAACTGGCGCCCGACCCTGACGCCTGAACAGCTCGCTCAAGTTGTCGAAGTGGTCCACCCGATCGTGCGTACGCACCCGGAAAACGGGCGCAAGGCGCTGTTCGTCAGCGAAGGCTTTACCACCCGCATCGTTGGGTTGCCGGATGACGAGAGCCAGCAACTGCTCGCCGAGCTCTACGCCCACAGCGTGCTGCCGCAAAACATCTACCGCCATCAGTGGCAACCGCATGACCTGGTGTTCTGGGACAACCGTTCGTTGATCCACCTCGCCGCCGGATGCCCCAGCCATCTGCGCCGCAAGCTGTACCGCACCACCATTCAGGGCGACGCGCCTTTCTGATTTATCGGAGAACTCACATGTCCAAACGTTTTCCCTTTGCACCGCTGGCGGCCGCTATCGGCCTGGGTTTCAGCCTGATCGCCGGCAGCCTGGTGGCGCCGACCGCGGCCCACGCCGAAGGTGAAATCCGCATCGCCGAGCAGTTCGGCATTGTTTACCTGTTGCTCAATGTGGTGCGCGATCAGAACCTGATCGAGAAGTACGGCAAGCAGGAAGGCATCGACATCAAGGTCGACTGGACTCAGCTGTCGGGAGGCGCGGCGGTCAACGATGCGCTGCTCTCGGGCTCGATTGATATTGCAGGCGCGGGCGTCGGTCCGTTGCTGACCATTTGGGATCGCACCCACGGCAAGCAGAACGTCAAAGCCGTGGCCTCGCTTGGCAACTTCCCTTACTACCTGGTGAGCAACAATCCCAAGGTCAAGACCATCGCCGATTTCACCGACAAGGACCGGATTGCGGTGCCGGCGGTGGGCGTGTCGGTGCAGTCACGTTTCCTGCAATACGCGGCCGCCAAGCAGTGGGGTGACAAGGAATTCAATCGCCTCGACAAGTACACCATTGCAGTGCCGCACCCGGACGCTACGGCTGCGTTGGTGGCCGGGGGCACCGAGTTGTCCGGGCACTTCTCCAACCCGCCATTCCAGGATCAGGAGCTGGCCAACCCCAACGTCCACGTGGTGTTGAACTCCTATGACGTGCTCGGCCCGAACTCGCCGACGGTGCTGTTCGCCACCGAGAAATTCCGAGACGAGAACCCGAAAACCTATAAGGCCTTCATCGCGGCGCTGACCGAAGCGGCCGAATTCGCGCAGAACGACAAAGGCGCTGCCGCCGACACTTACATCCGCGTCACCAAGGCGAAAATCGACCGCGCCGCGTTGCTGAAAATCATCGACAACCCGCAGTTCGAATTCAGCGTCACGCCGAAGAATACGTATCCACTGGCCGAGTTCCTCTACCGCGTGGGTGCGATCAAAAACAAACCGGATTCGTGGAAGGACTATTTCTTCCAGGACGCCAAGCCACTGCAAGGGAGCTGATCGAAATGAACGCCCCTTTGCAAGGCCACACGGTCAGCAAACCGAACGTTGCAGCCCAGGCGCTGCTGTCGGTCGACAACGTCAGCCTCGAATACCGCACGCCGCAGCGTGTGGTTCGAGCGACCCATCAAGTCAGTTTTGAAATTGATCCGGCGGACCGCTTTGTGCTGCTCGGCCCGTCCGGTTGCGGCAAATCAACTTTACTCAAGGCAGTAGCCGGGTTCATTCCGCCGTGTGAGGGCGAGATCCGTCTTCAAGGGCAAACCGTGCATGCGCCGGGGCCGGACCGCATCGTGGTGTTCCAGGAGTTCGATCAACTGCCGCCGTGGAAAACCGTGAAACAGAACGTCATGTTTCCGCTGCTGGCATCGAAAACCCTGAAGCGTAAAGCAGCTGAAGAGCGGGCGCTGCACTACCTCGAAAAAGTCGGGCTGGCGGCGTTTGCCGATGCTTATCCGCATACCTTGTCCGGTGGCATGAAAGCGCGAGTCGCCATCGCTCGCGCCTTGGCGATGCAACCGAAAATCCTCCTGATGGACGAACCCTTCGCCGCGCTCGATGCGCTGACCCGCCGCAAGATGCAGGAAGAATTGCTGCTGCTGTGGGAAGAGGTGCGTTTCACGCTGCTGTTCGTCACCCACTCCATCGAAGAGGCGTTGGTGGTGGGCAATCGCATTCTGTTGCTGTCGCCGCATCCGGGTCGGGTGCGGGCGGAAGTCCACAGCCACCAATACGATCTGCACAGCCTTGGCGGCGTGGCGTTTCAGGAGTCGGCGCGACGGATTCACCGGTTGTTGTTCGATGAAGGTCAGTCGCCGGAAACCGAGCGTGAGCTGGATTTCTCCGACATTCGCATCGCTTATTGAGCCATTGAGAGGAGTGCCCGATGAGCCATTTATCATCTGCGCGTGAAGCGTTCGAAACGGTTTTGCAGCCGCTGACCAGCGTACCGCTGGAGCGTGAATTACCCCTCGGTCAGCGCCTCTGGCAACAGGGCTGGATTCGTAAAAGCCTGATCCTGATATTGCTGGCGGTACTGTGGGAAGTGGTCGCCCGCGTTCAGAACAATGACCTGCTGCTGCCGAGTTTTCTGCAAACCGCCAGCGCGCTGTATGACGGTTTGCTCAGTGGTGAGTTGCTGGGCAAGATCTGGATTTCGCTGGTGGTGTTGCTCAAGGGCTACCTGATCGGCATCGTCCTGGCGTTTGCCTTGACCACGTTGGCGGTGTCGACCCAGTTCGGTCGGGACCTGCTGAGCACATTGACCTCGATGTTCAACCCGTTGCCGGCGATTGCCTTGTTGCCGTTGGCGCTGTTGTGGTTCGGCCTGGGGCAGAACAGTTTGATTTTTGTGCTGGTGCATTCGGTGCTGTGGGCGTTGGCCTTGAACACCTATGCCGGTTTTCTCGGGGTCTCGGAAACGTTGCGCATGGCGGGTCGTAATTACGGGTTAAAGGGTATGCGGTTTGTGCTGTTTATCCTGATCCCGGCAGCACTGCCGTCGATACTTGCCGGGTTGAAGATTGGCTGGGCCTTTGCCTGGCGTACGTTGATTGCAGCGGAGTTGGTGTTTGGCGCGACCAGCGGCAAGGGTGGGTTGGGCTGGTACATTTTTCAGAACCGTAATGAGCTGTACACCGACAAGGTGTTTGCCGGGTTGGCGGTGGTGATTTTGATTGGGTTGCTGGTGGAGAACCTGGTGTTTGATTCGTTGGAGCGGGTGACCGTTAAGCGCTGGGGGATGCAGCGGTAAGAGTTGTGGTGTTTGGTCTGAGCCATCGCGAGCAAGCTCGCTCCCACAGGGTTTTGTATGGTTCGCAAAATGGTCGGTCAATGTAATCCATCGTGCGAGCTTGCTCGCGATGGGGCCAATCCAGCCAACACATCATTTGAGAGATGTTTGCTAGCATTGCGTCTGAATCAATCCAGATCAGCCACGAGTGCTCAGCATGCAACTCCCGGACATGAACCTGTTGGTCGCCCTCGACGCCTTGCTCGATGAGGGCAGCGTGGTTGGCGCTGCGCGGCGGATGAACCTCAGCCCGGCGGCGATGAGCCGAACGCTGACGCGCATACGCGAAGCCATCGGCGACCCGATCCTGGTGCGCGCCGGGCGCGGTCTGGTGCCAACGCCCAAGGCGCTGGAACTGCGCGAGCAGGTGCGTGACGTGGTCGAGCAGGCCGCCTTGCTGTTTCGTTCCGCCGATGAGGTGGACCTCGGTTCGTTGCGCCGCCGGTTCAGTATCCGCGCCAATGATTTTTTCGTCGGTGTCTATGGCGGCAAACTGTTCGACACCCTGGAGCGCCAGGCGCCGCACTGTGAGTTGCGCTTTGTGCCGGAAGGCGATGGCGATGATGAAGCGCTGCGTGAAGGGCGGATCGATTTGAGTGTCAGCAACAATCGTCCGGTCATGCCGGAAGTGAAAGTGCAGAACTTGTTCTCGACACACTTCGTCGGTCTGGTGCGTGAGGACCATCCCCTGTTCGACGAAGAGATTACCGCCGAGCGCTATGCCGGTTTTTCGCATATCAGCATGTCGCGCCGTGGCATTGCCCGCGGGCCGATCGACACGGCTCTCAACGCATTGGGGCTGGAGCGGCGGGTGGCGGTGATCGCGCCGAGCTTTCATGCGGCAATGTTCGCGTTGCCGGATTCCAATCTGATTCTGCCGGTGCCCCAAGAGGCGTTGCTGAGCGTGCGACGCCTGGGTTTGAAACTGCGCTCGTTCACCCTGCCGATTCCGCTGCCCACCCTGATGCTGACCCAGGCCTGGCACCCACGGTTTGACAATGATCCAGCTCACCGTTGGCTGCGTGAAACCCTCAAAACCTGCTGCGACGAAACATGGCAGGCCGCACAACCCATCTGAAGCAACCCCCACTCCTACAGGGGGTTTTGTATTGTTGCGTCTAGCGCACTTATAACCTGTCGATAAGTCAGTTTTCGTCAGGCCACACGCTTTTTAAAATGCCCCGGTATTCAACCCCCGGAGCAAGCCGTAATGACTTCCCTCACCGTCACGGCACCCCTCGCCGTGACCCCGCCCGCCGCCGTCGTGCCACCGGTCTTCGGCCCGCGGATCATCATCGGTCTGGTGGGGGTGTTGCTGGCAGTGCTGGTGTCGGGCTTGAACGAGATGGTGACCAAAGTAGCGCTGGCGGATATTCGCGGTGCATTGGCCATCGGTTACGACGAAGGCACCTGGCTGGTCGCCAGTTACACCGCGACCTCGGTGGCGGCCATGGCGTTTGCGCCGTGGTGTGCGGTGACGTTCTCCCTGCGGCGATTCACCCTGTGCGCCATCAGCGTCTTCACGGTGTTGGGCCTGTTGTGTCCATTCGCCCCGAACTACGAAAGCCTGCTGGTCATGCGCACGTTGCAGGGCCTGGCCGGCGGTGCATTGCCACCGATGCTGATGACCGTCGCACTGCGGTTCCTGCCGGCCAATGTGAAGCTCTATGGCCTGGCCGGTTATGCGCTGACCGCCACGTTCGGCCCCGGTCTCGGTACACCACTGGCCGGGTTGTGGACCGAGTATGTCGGTTGGCAGTGGACGTTTTGGCAGATCATCGTGCCGTGTCTGCTGGCGCTGGGCGCGGTGGCCTATGGTTTGCCCCAGGACCCGCTACGTCTGGAGCGCTTCAAGCACTTCAACTGGCGCGGACTGCTGCTGGGTTTTCCGGCGATCTGCATGCTGGTGATCGGCATCTTGCAGGGCAATCGGCTGGACTGGTTCGAGTCGAGCCTGATCTGTGGATTGCTCGGTGGTGGGCTGCTGTTGCTGGTGCTGTTTTTGATCAATGAATGGTCGCAGCCGATACCGTTTTTCAAGATGCAGATGCTTGGCATCCGCAACCTCTCGTTTGCTTTGCTCACCTTGGCCGGGGTGCTGGTGATACTGCTGGCGGTGATCATCATTCCGTCCTCTTACCTCGCTCAGGTGCAGGGTTACCGGCCCGTGCAGACGGCGCCGATCACGCTGTTGGCGGCGTTGCCGCAGTTGATTGCGCTGCCGTTGGTGGCGGCGTTGTGCAACCTGCGATGGGTCGATTGTCGCTGGGTGTTGGGCGCGGGTTTGAGCCTGTTGGCGCTGTCGTGCGTCGGTGGTTCGCAGCTGACGTCAGCATGGATTCGCGACGATTTCTACGCGCTGCAACTGCTGCAAATATTCGGTCAGCCCATGGCCGTCCTGCCGCTGTTGATGCTGTCGACCGGCAGCATCTTGCCGATGGAAGGGCCGTTCGCCTCGGCCTGGTTCAACACGGTGAAAGGTCTGTCAGCGGTAATTGCGACCGGCGTCATCGAGGCATTGACCACCACCAGGCTGCATTTTCACTCGACGATGCTGGTGGACAACCTCGGCAACTCGCCCCTGGCCGAACGCGACAGCGCGGGCCTCGCCCATCGCCTGCACGAGCAAGCCGTGGTGCTGACTTCTTCCGATCTTTACCTGTGCATGGCGGGCGTCGCGTTGGCGTTGATCCTGCTGATTTTCTGGCTGCCGACGCGGATGTATCCACCGCGCGCGCCGACTTGAACGCTTTACTGAAACAGAAGGTTTTTATGACGACTCAAACCAAGCAAAAGATAGCTGTCGGTGTCGCCGTAGTAGTGGCGGTCAGTGTGCTGATTTGCCTGCTGACGCCCGGCCTTTTCGGTCCGCGTACGCAGCAAAAAACCAATGACGCGTTTGTCTCGGCGGACTTCACGCTGGTGGTCCCGCGCGTGGCCGGGTTTATCAAGGAGGTGCTGGTGGAAGACAACCAGCAGGTCAAGACCGGGCAGTTGCTGGCACTGATCGATGATCGTGATCTGCGCGCTGCGGCTCAGGCGGCGGACGCCGAAACCCTGGTGGCCAGGGCGCAACTGCAAAATGCCCGCGCAACCCTTGAGCGCCAGGCCTCAGTGATCGCTCAGGCTCAAGCCTCGGTAGTCTCGGCCAAGGCTGAAATGGCGTTCGCCGAGCATGAGTTGAACCGCTACGACCACTTGGCCGGTGTTGGGGCCGGCACGGTGCAGAATGCTCAGCAAGCGCGCACGCGCATCGATCAGGCCAATGCGCGGTTGGCCAACGCGATGGCGGTGCTGGCGGCGGAGCGCAAGCAGGTGGACATCCTGACGGCCCAGCGCGATGCGGCGGAAGGCGGACTGAAACGGGCGCAAGCCGCGCTGGAGATCGCCAGCTATGAGTTGTCTTACACGCGCATTGTCGCGCCGCAGGACGGCATGGTCGGCGAGCGCGCCGTGCGAGTCGGCGCTTATGTGACACCGGGTAGCAAGATTCTGGCGGTAGTGCCGCTGGCGCAGGCTTACGTGGTGGCCAATTTTCAAGAGACTCAACTGACTAACGTTCAGCCAGGGCAGGGTGTGCAGGTGCGGGTTGATAGCCTCGGCGGGGAGGCGCTGAACGGTCGCGTCGAGAGCATCGCCCCGGCGACGGGCGTGACGTTTGCTTCGATCAAGCCGGACAACGCCACGGGTAACTTCACCAAGGTTGTGCAGCGGATCCCGGTGAAAATCGTCCTCGAACCTGGGCAGGCATTGGCCTCGCGGCTGCGCGTGGGGATGTCGGTGGAGGCGAGTATTGATACGGCGAGTGCCGTGTCGCATGAGGTGGCTCAGCGATGAAGATTTTTGTTGAGCGGTGGCCTCAACTGACCTTTTGCGCCTTGCTGATCATGAGCCTGTCAGCCTGCACCGTCGGCCCCGACTTCCACAAACCTCAAGCCCGACAAATCACCGAATGGTCAAAACCGGCCAAACCCGCCGCCGGTGAAGCGGTCACCGCCGACATGAACGAACGCTGGTGGGAAGTCTTCAACGACCCAAAACTCTCCGCCCTGACCCAGCGCGCCCTGACCGACAACCTCGACCTGAAACTCGCCAGCAGCCGCTTGCAGCAAAGCCGTGCCGCGCGCCAGGTGATCACCGCCAACCGTTACCCCAACACGGCCGCGACGGGCAGCTATGGGCGCAAACGCAACAGCGGCGAAGGCTTGAACGATCCCTCGGGGCACAACGGTGATTCGGCATTCAACCTGTGGGACACCGGCTTCTCCGCCTCCTGGGAACTTGATTTCTGGGGGCGTGTACGCCGCGAAACCGAAGCCGCCGACGCCACGCTGGAAGTCGCGGAAAACGATCGTCGCGGCGTGCTGCTGTCGGTACTCGCGGAAACCGCTCAGGACTACATTCAGCTGCGCGGCGTGCAAAGCACTCGGGCTGTTACCGAGCAAAACCTCGATGTCGCCCGCCACAGTTTGAAACTTTCGCAACTGCGTCTGGCCGACGGCGTTGCCACTGACCTGGATGTCGCCGAGGCTGCCGCCCAAGTTGCCGCCATCGAATCGCGCCTGCCCGCGCTGGAGCAGCGGCAGTCGCAACTGATCAACGCGTTGAGCCTGTTGATGGGCGAACCGCCGCAAGCGCTGCACGCCGAGTTATCCACAGATGGGCCGGTGCCGCAAACCCCGCGCCAGGTCGCGATCGGCTTGCCGTCGCAGCTGGCTGAACGCCGTCCGGATATTCGCCAGGCTGAGGCGCAACTGCACGCTGCCACCGCGAACATCGGCGTGGCCAAGGGTGACTTCTACCCGCGGATCACCTTGTCGGGCAACCTGGGTTCGCAAGCCATGCAGCTCAGCGATTTTGGTTCGTGGGGCTCGCGTTCATTCGGCATCGGCCCGCAATTCAGCCTGCCGCTGTTTGACGGCGGTCGCCTGCGCGGTGTGCTGAACCTGCGCGAAGCCCAGCAACAGGAAGCGGCCATCGCCTATCAGCAAACCGTGCTGCGCGCCTGGCATGAAATCGACGATCAACTGGCCGCCTACAACGCCAGCCAACTGCGCCGCGACAGCCTCGCCGAAGCCGTCCGCCAAAACCAGATCGCCCTGCGCACTGCGCAGCAGCAATACACGGAAGGCGTGGTGGACTTCGTTAATGTGCTGACGGTACAAGGCGCATTGCTGGCGACGCAGGAGCAGTTTGTGGAGAGTTCGACCGGGGTTTCGCTGGCGATGGTCGGGTTGTACAAGGCGTTGGGTGGGGGATGGGAGTCGGTGTATCCGTTGGCGAGTAACTGATTGAGACCTGGATCTGCAAGCTGACTTACGTCACTGGTCGCAAAGCCAGCATCGACGAAGAACCTGCGCCGCCTTAAAGTGATCCATAGGCTTCGTGATGTCGGGCCGGTTGCAGGGGGAGGCAATGGAAGCGCGCAGAGAAACTTCGCTTGGCGGTACCCAGGATCCGCACGCGGTGCCTGGCGGCTGGGCGGTGGTACAGCGTTGGTTGCGGTGGGCGCAGGAGCACCGGCTGTTGCCGATTCTGGCGTTGGCAGCCTTGGTACGTTTCTACGACCTGACGGCGGCGGCCATTTGGGGCGACGAAGGGTCGAGCCTGCTGATGAGCCACTACTCATTGGCCGAAATATGGGTGCACGCTGCCCATGACGTGCACCCGCCGCTGTATTTCATGCTGCTGCATGGCTGGATCGAAGTGTTCGGCGACGGCATTTTTTCGATTCGCTGTCTCAGCGCTCTGCCCGGGATCATTACGGTGTGGCTCGGCGTCTGGTTGATGGACTTGATCGCCACCCGGCGCGCTGCGTTATTGGCCGGTTTTCTCCTGGCGCTGCTGCCGACGGCGGTGCGTTATAGCCAGGAAGTGCGGATGTACTCGCTGCTGGGCCTGTGGCTGATCGGCGCGACGATTGCGCTGGTCTACTGGATCAGGCATCCCCGGCGTACACGCTATCTGGTGGCGTATGTGCTGCTGATGAGTGCGGCGTTCTACACCCATTATTTCACCGCCCTGTGCGTGGTGTGCCACTGGCTGTACCTGGGGCTGATTCGTGTACTGCCAGCGTATCGCGTGCGCACTATTCAACGCCCCGGCTGGTGGTTGGCGAACGTAGCAATCGTGCTGATCTACCTGCCATGGGTACCCAACCTGATTGATCTGATCCAGCACATGGACCTGCTCAAAGCCAATGGTGATGTGGGGTGGGAGTTGCCGGTCACGTTCGGCTCGTTGCCGTCGATGATCTGGTCGTTGCTGACCCAGGACGATGGCGAAAACTTGCCGACGCTGATTTTTATCGCGCTGCCGCTGGCGTTGCTGGCCATTGCCGGCGTGGCATTGGCGCGGGATCGTAGCGTCATTCGCGGCAGTATCCTGCTGGTGATCTACACGGCGTTGCCAATGCTGTTGGTGTTCGCCGTGTCGTTTATCTCGCCGGTGTTCATTGAGCGTTACCTGACGGCCTATGCACTGGGGTTGCCGATGATTGTCGCGCTGGCTGTTGATCGCCTGTATTCAGGCTTTCGAATGCTGGCGCTGGCAGTGCTGGTGTTGTTTGTCGGCGTCGAACTGGTCGGCTTGAAAAACAACGCTACGGTCGATACCCACGATCAAATCAATGTGATGGTCGACTACGTTAACCAGCACTTCGTTGCGGGCGACCAGATCGTCACCAGCGATATGCTCTGGTACCTCGCCTATGTTTATTACAATCGCACCGACGCTAAACCGTTGCTGTACACCCCACCGTTAGCCAACGGCGGGTCGGGCCGACCCAATGGCTATGGATTTGGCACGCTGGTCACCCAGGACATTTATCTGGACCGCCTCGACAACTTGCCCAAGGGCACCGGTCGGGTGTGGCTGATCGGCACCGTCGGTGTGCCGGACGAGTTCGCACCGCTGCCCGTGGGCTGGAAGAACGCCGGTATTACGCAGGCGGGCGGGGCTAATGCGCGCTTGTTTGTGCTGCATTGAAAGTCTTGGTATTAAGGCTTTGACGACAAATCCGCCATCCCCTTGAGCAGTTCAATCGGCAGCGGGAAGACAATGGTCGAGCTCTTGTCCCCGGCAATCGAACTCAGCGTCTGCATGTAACGCAACTGCATGGCCCCAGGCTGACGGCCGAGCATTTCAGCGGCCTGCATGAGTTTTTCCGAGGCCTGCAATTCACCCTCGGCGTGGATCACCTTGGCCCGGCGCTCCCGTTCGGCTTCGGCCTGTTTGGCGATGGCACGGACCATCGACTCATTGAGGTCCACATGTTTGATCTCGACGTTGGCAACCTTGATGCCCCAGGCGTCGGTCTGGGCGTCGAGCACTTGCTGGATGTCGATGTTCAGCCGTTCGCGCTCGGCCAGCAGTTCATCGAGCTCATGTTTACCCAGCACCGCTCGCAGAGTGGTCTGGGCCAATTGGCTGGTGGCCGCCAGAAAGTCTTCGACCTGGATAATCGCTTTCTGTGGATCGAGCACACGGAAATACAGCACCGCGTTGACCTTGACCGAGACGTTGTCGCGGGTGATGACGTCTTGTGGGGGAACGTCGAGGACGATGGTTCGCAGGTCGACACGGACCATTTGCTGGACCACCGGGATCAGCAGGATCAAGCCGGGACCCTTAACCTGCCAGAAGCGTCCGAGCTGGAACACCACGCCGCGCTCGTATTCGCGCAGGATGCGGAAGGTCGACCCCGCCAGTGCAATCAGCAGTAGCAGCAGCGCGGCGAAACCTACTTGCAGGCCCATGTTTATTCTCCCACCGGCACCGCGTCAGCCGCGGCCACTTGCAACAGTAATCCTTTTCGCGCCACCACCAGGACGTGTTGCCCCGGCTGCAGCGGTGTCGGGCTTGAAACCTGCCAGCGCTCCCCTTGCAGATGCACCCAGCCGTTGCAGGCGTTGTCGGGCAGCAACGACAGGACCGGCGTCACGCTGCCCAGCAGCTCTGCATCGCCAGTGACGTTACGCCGCGGTCGGGTTTTCAGGGCGCGGATCAGCAGGAAAATCAGGAGCAGGGCACTCACCAGCCCCAGGCCGATGATCAAGGGAACAGGTATTTCGGTGTTGGTCAGAATCACTGCACCGATCACGAACATCACAATGCCGCCCAAACCGATCACGCCATAGTTGGGCAACGCGGCCTCGGCGATCAGAAAGGCGATGCCGAAGGTGATCAACCAGATCCCGATGGGATTTGGCATCAGCAGCACAACGGTATCGGCGGCGAACACCGATCCGCTCATCGCCAACAGCAGTGCAACGGCACAGCAACGAATCTTCACGTGACCCTCCGCGAGAGTCATCAGGTGGCTCTGTATACAGTTTAGTTGAGCCTTGGCATCTCTGAATTCTGCTCACTTTACGGTGGCGTCCGATGGGCGGATTTCCCGCCGAAATGCATCATCAGGCCTAGACTTTCAGTACGAAGAAACGCGTCAACCATCGTCCGCTCGTCACTGTTGCGGACACCGAGGTGCATCATGCGTATGGCAAGAACCGTGCAGCGAAGCCTGGAAACGGCACACTGCGAATATGACATCGTCACCCATCCCCATTCGGCCAGTAGCCTGGAAACGGCGCGGCTCGCGGGTGTTCCTGCCGAGCGGGTGGCCAAGTCGGTCATCCTCGACGATCACCACGGCCATTACCTGATGGCCGTGTTGCCTGCCAGCCGTCACCTGGACCTGAGCAAAGTCCGCAGCAGCGGTGAATGGCAGGTCTCGCGGGAAAGCAATCTGCCGCACCTGTTCGATGATTGCGAACGCGGTGCCGTGCCGGCGCTGGGTGAGGCCTATGGGCTGGATGTGGTCATTGACCCGTTGGTAACCCGGCAGAAAGACATCTATCTGGAAGCTGGCAATCACATCAATTTGCTGCACATGGACATGCCGCAATTCTTGAAAATGGTGCCGCATGCCGAGGTGCGGGAATTGAGTCAGTGAGTGTTGTGTTGTCAGTACCACCGCCATCGCGAGCAAGCTAGCTCCCACCTTTGACCGGGTTTTTAGGTGGGAGCGAGCCTGCTCGCGATTGATTTTTCATTTCTCAAGGAGCCCGACATGGAATCCCCAACCCACACCCTGCCCAACCTGTTCAAGCAACTCGGCCTGGAGGATGACGCCGAGAGCATCGATAAATTCATCACCACCCACTCACCGCTCAAGCCCGAACTGCACCTTGCCGATGCGTTTTTCTGGAGCGAGAGCCAGGCGGATTTTTTGCGTAACGATATTTTGGAGGATGCGGATTGGGCGGAGGTGGTGGATCAGTTGGATGTGTTGTTGAGGAAGGGGCGGGGGCTGTAGAAGCAATTGAAAAAACGCGTCACAGGTTTTTTGAAGGTTATGGGCCTGGCTGAAGTAATTTCATGAAAACAGATTCTATGAAGAGATCAGCTCATGCAGCGGTTGTTGGCAGAAAAGGTCATCGGCATCTCCGTGTTTGCTCAGAACGCAGGTGATGGGGTACGGGAGGCGCAACAGGAGCCAATCGCAGTTCTAGAGAACAACAGAATCCAGGCGTATCCGATTTCGGCAGATTTGTATGGCGCGATGCTGGAGCGTCTGGATGATTTCGATTTGGCGGTGCTTGTTCTTGCCCGCAGTGGTGAAGACTCCGTGCCTGTGAGCCTTGATGCTCTGTAGAAGTGTTCAATCCGCAGGTGAATTGTTTCAAAACTTGACCACCTTTCCCCCCAAATGCGATATTGATAGTTAGCAAACTAACAGTGTGTATTTCCCCTCGTGCCGAAGAACCTCGACGCTCTCCAGATGAACATCAGCAGCTCCATGGTGGTGGCCGCCAGGCATTGGCGGAAGATCTGCCAGACCACGCTGGTCAACTATGGAATCTCCGAAGCCTGCGCCGTCCCGTTGTTGATGATCGGGCGCTTGGGCGAGGGCGTGCGGCAGGTGACGGTGGCGCAGGCGGCGGGGATGGAGAGTCCGTCCCTGGTGCGTTTGCTCGATCAGTTGTGTCATTCGGGCTACGTCTGCCGTACCGAAGATGCCCATGACCGGCGCGCCAAGTGCCTGAGCCTGACCGCCACCGGTCGCGAATTGGTGCAGGCCGTCGAAATCGAGCTGGTGCGATTGCGCCATGAAGTGCTTGAAGGCATCGACCAAAGCGATCTGGAAGCTACGCTTCGGGTACTGAAAGCCTTTGAAGCGGCGAATTCGCCGTCGGTGGTCAACCCTTGAGCGGATTTTTCAGCGGTATGCCCGCGGCGCGAGACTGGTTCTACGGTGTGCGTACTTTTGCCGCCTCGATGATCGCGTTGTACATCGCCCTGCTCATGCAAATGCCGCGTCCGTATTGGGCGATGGCCACGGTCTACATCGTGTCCAGCCCCTTTGTCGGTCCTACCAGTTCGAAGGCGCTGTACCGTGCCATCGGTACCTTTTTCGGCGCGGCGGCCGCGGTGCTTTTTGTGCCGATGTTTGTCCAGAGTCCCTACGTTTTGGTGGTGGTTATTGCGCTGTGGACCGGGACGCTGTTGTTCCTGTCCTTGCACCTGCGCACCGCCAACAACTACGCCTTGATGCTCGCCGGTTACACCTTGCCGCTGATCGCCTTGCCAGTGGTGAACAACCCGTTAGGCGTCTGGGATGTGGCAGAAGCGCGGACGGAAGAAATCTTCCTCGGCATCGCCGTGGCAGCGGTGGTCGGCGCCATGTTCTGGCCGCGGCGGCTGGCGCCGGTGTTCAACGACTCGGTGAGCAAATGGTTTGCCGATGCCTCGACGTACAGCCTGCGTTTCCTCAGCCGCCAGGTGCAGCCGGACGAAGTCAGTGCGCTGCGCTCCGCCATGGTCACGACCTTCAATACCCTGGAATTAATGATCGGCCAGTTGCCGCACGAGGGCGCGCACCGGCAAACCGTGCGCAACACCAAGGAATTGCGTGGGCGCATGATTCACCTGTTGCCGGTGATCGACGCCCTCGACGACGCGCTGTATGCCCTTGAGCGGCGTACGCCCGAGCTGGTGGAGAAGTTCGCACCGTTGCTGGCCGCTGCGACCGAATGGCTCAATCACAAAGACGCCGACCTCGCGCGCTGGCAGGCGCTGAAAGAACAGCTTGAAGCCCTGCAACCGTCCGCCGAAGCGCTTAACGATCGCAAACAGCTGCTGTTCTCCAATGCGTTGTATCGCCTCGGCGAGTGGATTGATGTGTGGCAAGACTGCCGCAGCCTGCAATACGCCATCCAGTGCGAAAGCCCGGACAGCTGGCGCGCCGTGTATCGCCACTGGCGCCTCGGTCGCCTGTCACCGTTTCTCGACCGTGGGTTGATGCTCTACTCGGCGGCCTCGACGGTCACCGCGATCATCGTTGCCTCGGTGCTGTGGATTCTGCTTGGCTGGACCGATGGCGGCTCGGCAGTGATTCTGGCCGCCGTGTCGTGCAGCTTTTTCGCCTCGATGGATGACCCGGCACCGCAGATTTACCGATTCTTCTTCTGGACCGCGATGTCGGTGGTGCTGGCCAGCCTTTACCTGTTTCTGGTGCTGCCCAACCTGCACGATTTCCCGATGCTGGTGTTGGCGTTTGCCGTGCCGTTTATCTGCATCGGCACCCTGACGGTCAAGCCGCAATTTTACCTGGGCATGCTCCTGACCCTCGTCAACACCTCGTCGTTTATCAGCATTCAGGGCGCCTACGATGCGGACTTCCTCAGTTTCGCCAACTCCAACCTGGCCGGCCCCATCGGGCTATTGTTTGCCTTTATCTGGACCCTGATCGCCCGGCCGTTCGGTGCGGAGCTGGCGGCCAAGCGGTTAACCCGCTTCAGTTGGCGCGACATCGTCAATCTCAGCAAACCGGCGAACCTGGCCGAACACCGGCAATTGGGCGTACACGTGCTCGATCGTCTGATGCAGCACTTGCCGCGTCTGGCCATGACTGGCCAGGACACCGGCATTGCGTTGCGTGAGGTGCGTGTGGCGCTGAACGTGCTCGATCTGCTGGCTTACACGCCGCGAGTGGACGGTGTACCGCGAGCGCTGCTGCATCAGGTGGTGGCGGAAGTCGGTGAGTATTTCAAGGCCTGCCTGAAGGCGGATGAGCGTCTGCCGGCCCCCGGCCCGTTGCTGATGACCCTCGACCGCGCCCGCCGGGCACTGGACACAAATTGTGATGAGGATGCCCGTCTGAATTTGTTGCATGCCCTGAGCGGCCTGCGCCTGGCGTTGTTGCCGGGCGTGGAATTCGTAAGCGTGGGCGAACTCGAAGAACCGCTGCCCCATGGTATCGATGGAGCGCCTTTATGATCGGTGATGTGGACATCAGCGGGGTGTTTCTGCCCACGCTGCTGGTACTGATGGGCATTACGTATGTGTTGTACCTGCTGGTGCACGGGTTGCTGATGCGCCTGCACTTTTACCGTCTGGTCTGGCACCGGGCATTGTTCAACGTGGCTCTCTACGCTTTGCTGCTCGGCGCCGTGGACTCACTCAGTCGATACCTGATGACATGAAAAAACCTTTTTTGACCCTGGGGCGCGTGGTGCTGACCCTGTTGATCGTGACCTTCGCCGTCGTCGTGGTCTGGCGCATGGTGATGTACTACATGTTTGCGCCGTGGACCCGCGACGGGCATATCCGTGCCGACATCGTGCAAATCGCCCCGGACGTGTCCGGGCTGATTCAGCAAGTGGACGTGCGCGACAACCAGTTGGTGAAACGCGGGCAGGTGTTGTTCAGCATCGATCAGGACCGTTTCAAACTGGCCCTGCGCCAAGCTAAAGCGACAGTCGCCGACCGTCAGGAAACCCTGGCTCAGGCGCAACGCGAAGCCAAGCGTAACCGTGGCCTGGGCAATCTGGTGCCGGGCGAGCAACTGGAAGAAAGTCAGTCCCGGGTGGCTCGCGCCGAAGTGGCGTTGATGGAAGCCCAAGTGGCGGTGGACAGCGCTCAACTGAACCTCGACCGCTCGACCATCCGCAGCCCGGTCGACGGCTATGTCAACGACCGTGCACCGCGGGCCCAGGAATTCGTCACCGCCGGGCGACCTGTGTTGTCGGTGGTCGACAGCAATTCATTCCACATCGACGGCTATTTCGAAGAAACCAAACTGAACGGCATTCATGTCGGCCAAAGCGTCGACATCCGCGTGATCGGCGACCGCGCGCGGCTGCGTGGTCATGTGGAAAGCATCGTCGCCGGCATCGAAGACCGCGACCGCACCATCGGCAACAACCTGCTGCCCAACGTCAACCCGGCATTCAGCTGGGTGCGCCTGGCACAGCGGATTCCGGTGCGTATTGTCTTTGACGATGTGCCGGCGGACTTCCGCATGATCGCCGGGCGGACTGCGACCGTGTCGATCATCGACGATCAACCGAAGGAGCCGGCGAAATGAGCAAGGCGTCGGGTTTGGCGGTTGCCGGATTAGGTTTGCTGCTATCGGCGTGTCAGGTCGTTGGCCCGGATTACCATTTGCCCGACGAAGCGGCTGTCCATCGACCCGATTTGCAGGGCGATCTGGCGGTAGACGGCAAAACGGTGGTGTCCGCCCCGGTGCCGGCCGATTGGTGGCGCCTGTACAAGGACCCGCGACTCGACCAGTTGATACAACAGGCCATGGCGTCCAATACCGATTTGCGCGTTGCGGCGGCCAGTCTGTCGCGCTCCCGTGCTCAGGTCGATGAGGCAGAAGCGGCGGGTGGCTGGAGCGGCGGTGTGAAGATGGGCGCCCAGCGATTGCAGGAGTCTGGCCAAGCGTTCCTGATTCCGGAAAAAGTGCCGGTGGCCAACGTCGGTGATATCGGCATCAGCGCGTCGTACCAGTTCGATCTGTTCGGCACGTTGCAGCGTGGCATCGAAGCGGCCAAGGCCAACGCCGATGCGACGCAGGCAGCTGCCGATACGGCTCGCATCACCGTGGTGGCCGACGTGGTCCGAGCCTACACCCAGGTGTGCGCGGCCAATGAGGAGCGGGAGATTGCCCAGCACTCCCTCGACCTGCAGGCCCAGAGCACCACGCTGATCCAGCGCCTGCGCGATGCCGGCCGTGGCGACGAAACCCAGGTCACCCGTTCGCAAACCCAGTTCAAAT
This sequence comes from Pseudomonas sp. URMO17WK12:I12, assembly GCF_000514395.1. Taxonomy (NCBI): domain Bacteria; kingdom Pseudomonadati; phylum Pseudomonadota; class Gammaproteobacteria; order Pseudomonadales; family Pseudomonadaceae; genus Pseudomonas; species Pseudomonas sp. URMO17WK12:I12. The sequence goes on along the minus strand of NZ_AZVV01000022.1, from coordinate 9,241 downwards.
CCCTGCGCGCCGACATGCCGCGCTATGAGGCCTCGCGTCAGGCCGGGCTGTATCGCCTGTCGATGTTGCTGGCCAAGCCAGTGGATCAACTGCCGGCCGGCACCGCCACCTGCCACGAGCTGCCGAAAATCGCGCAATTGATTCCGGTGGGCGATGGCGCCGCATTGCTCAAGCGTCGTCCCGATGTGCGGCAGGCCGAGCGCCGGCTGGCGACTGCGACGGCCGGGATTGGCGTCGCCACGGGTGAGCTTTACCCAAACATCAGCATCGGCGCGACCATCGGCACCGTCGGTATCCTCGACGATCTCGGCGACCCGTCCACCAACCGTTGGGGCTTCGGTCCGTCGCTGACCTGGAACGTGCCGACCAACGGCGCCCGGGCACGCATCCGCGAAGCCGAAGCGGTGACTCAGGCGACGCTGGCGCATTTCGATGGGGTGGTGCTCAACGCCATTCGCGAAACCCAGACCAGCCTGGCCCAGTACGCTGCGTTGTTGCAACGTCGTGACGCCCTGGCAGACGCCGAGCAATCGGCAAGACTGGCAGCGGACCAGACGCATCGTTTCTTCCAGGCCGGGCGCGAATCATTCCTGGCGGACCTGCAAGCGACCCGCACCTACACGGACGTCACTGCGCAACTCGCCGCTGCCAACACCCAGGTGGCCGCCAGCCAGATCGATTTGTTCCTCGCCTTGGGCGGCGGCTGGGAAAGCGGACGAACGCAAGGCACGAACGCCAGCAAACCCTGAGGCCGTTGCTATGCTTTGATTTGATGGAGTCGCGAGTCGACTTCATCGATCAAGCTCGCGTTGGTCATGGGGATTAAAAATAATGAAAAACCCTTATGCTCCTGGCTTTTGGTGCGCTATTGCAGCATTGGTTTTGCTGTCGGCCACCTATTTCTACGGCATCATGCTGGCCCACCAGATCGACAAGGCGCTGGTGTTTCTCGACAGCGCCACCGCGCTCATCGCCGTGATGGCGATCGTGGTGGTGGCCTGGGCTTCCGTCCAGGGTCAGCGCATCAAAAAAAGACAATTCGAACAAGGCAAGACCCTGGTGCTGATCTGGGATACCAAGGTGGCGCTGCGTCGTGTCGAAACGGTGTTTGACCAATATTTCTGGGGCAGCTACTGGCAACCGGGGCGCACGTTCCAGGAAGTCATGGGCGAACTCACTGGCACACCGCTGGAAAAAAGCCTCGAAACCTTGAAGAAGCAATGCCTGGCGTTGGATAAACAGGTGTCCGAGGACGGCTGGCACTGGCTCAACAATGCCCGCGAGCTGTCGGATGTCGCCACCAAGATGGCGCGGGAACGCTATCAACTCGACGTCTGTGATCCGCGCTCGGAGGTGACCGGCGGGGCGGTGATCAACCGCGACTTTGAGGTGCTGGTGTATACGTGGACGGCGCGGCTCAAGAGCTTTGATCATCAGCTGGATGAGATGGAAGTGCAGTATTCCTGATGTGTGTTGGCTGGGATGACGCCATCGCGAGCAGGCTCACTCCTACAAGGGTTCTGTGAACGACACATAACCTTTGTAGGAGTGAGCCTGCTCGCGATGGCGATTTCATATCCGCCGAAACTCTCAACCGTCCCGAGTAGTCCATAGACACTCTTTAACCTTTAAACATTGGGCCGCCCGATGCGCCTAGTGCTAATCTCCACCCCACTTTTAGCGGAGTCGAGCCGCAACCCCCTCAAGGGTTCAGGGAAGACGACGACACCTTCAAACAACGGACATTGACTGGGTCATTCATGAATAAATCAGCAGGCGTGCTTCTTGGAATCGTCGTAGCCATCGGTGCAATCAGCGCGGGTGGAGCCTGGTACACCGGGACCAAAATCGAAGGCGTGTTGAACACCTCGATCGCCGACGCCAACAAAGAGCTGAAGGCTGCGCTGGTCGGTTCCAATGGCACGGCCTCGCTGGAGCTGGTGTCGCTTGAGCGTCATGTGTTCAGCAGCACCGCGCACTACCGCCTCAAGGGCGAAGGCGAGATGTTTGGTGAAGCCCCGATTGAGTTGCTCTTTGTCGACCACATCGAACATGGCCCGCTGCCGTTCTCGCGTCTGGTCTCGTTGAAGTGGTTGCCGGTCATGGCCACCAGTCACTACGAACTGGAACGCACCCCGCTCACCGAGAAATGGTTTGCTGCCGCCAAAGACAAATCCCCGCTCACCGGCGTGGTCAACATCGGTTACGACAACGCCACCAATGGCACCCTCGAATTCCTGCCACTGGATGTCGCGCTGGATGACAAGTCCAACCTGAAATTCTCCGGTTTGAACCTCGAAGTCGCCGCCAGCGCCCAGGCCCAGAAGATCAAGGCCAACGGCTACATGGACAGCCTGACGCTGACCACCGTGGCTGAAGATCAGACCCCGGTGAAGGTCGAGCTCAATGGCCTGACCATGGCCAGTAACCTGGTAAAAAGCACTTACGGTTTTTACACCGGCGAGAACACCCTCGAGCTGAGCGACAGCAAATCCACCTTCGGTCCCAAGCAATCGGTGCTGGGCCTGAAGAAATTTGAAATGAAAAACCTGACCGAGGAATCGGGCACCAGCGCTTCGGGGCGTGCCGATTACAAAGTGGGTGAAGTGTCGGTGAACGGCAAGGCAGTCGGTTCCGCGCAAATGGCCATGAGCCTGAAGAACCTCGATATCCCGGCGACCATGTCGCTGATGCAGGTCTACCAGACCAAACTGCAGCCTTACGAGAAAGCCGCCGCCGAGGCCGCTGCGGCCGGTCAGCCGTCTCCAGAACTGGTCCTGACCCCGGCCGAAGAAGCGCAGGTCAAAACAGGCCTTGAAAAACTGCTGGCTGCCGGCCCGCAGGTGGCGTTGGAAAACCTGTCGTTCAACACCACCAATGGCGAAAGCCGCGCCAATCTGGTGCTCGACCTGACCAAACCACCGACCATGGACCTGCCGCCCGATCAACTGACTCAACAGTTGATTGCACTGCTGGATATCAATGTAAAAGTGTCCAAGCCAATGCTCGTCGACGTGTTCACCGTGCAAAGCCAGCTTGATGGTCAGACCGACGCCAAGCTCATCGCCGACCAGGCGACCGCCACGGCCGACATGTTCGGCAGCATGGCGGTCGGTACGCAATTCGCCAAACTGGACGGCAACAACATCGTCAGCAAATTTCACTACGCCAACAATCAGGTGGAATTCAACGGCCAGAAAATGACCGTAGAAGAGTTTGTGGGCTTCGTGATGAGCAAAATCGGTGGTGGTGCTGAAATCCAGGAATAAAACCAGTCGTTCAAAACAACGCCCGACTTCTGCTGCACGCAGAGGCCGGGCGTTTTGCTGTCGGGTGTTTGCCTGCTAACTCATGTCCCGAATCAGTTGCCACGCTTCGTCCATTGAGAGCGGCTGCTTCATGCGTTCGGCGAGCAGCGCCATGGCCCGTTCTTCATCGCAGGCAACCGCAGCCGCCACTACGCCGTTCTTGCCGAACAGGCCTATAAAGGGCGGGTGGTAGGGATCACCCTTGAACTCCACTTCGTCCCAGGCTTCGGCATGGCCAAGATAGTCGTAGTTTTTGCCGAAGTGCCAGGTCCAGAAATACGGTACGTCGAGGTAATGCTCGTCAGCGCCCAGCATATTCGCGGCGGCGATCCGCGCCTGTTGTTGAGCCAGGCGCCAATGCTCGATGCGCTGAGGCTGGCCGTTGAGCGGGAAGGTCGCAATATCGCCGACTGCCCACACCCCGTCGCTAACGCGCATGGCGCCATCGACCTTCAGCGAGCGGTCTTTTTCCTTGGGCAGATCGGTAAACGGATCGGTTGCGGGGGTGACGCCGATGCCGGCCAGCACCAGGTCCGCCGGCAAGCGTTGACCATTGTCCAGGCACACCGCTTCGACGTTTTCCGTGCCTTCTATATAAGAGGCTTCGCCTTCGGTATGAAACACCACGCCATTGGCCTCATGAAGGGCGCGAATCGCTTTGCCGACGGTTTCGCCAAATTGCGCGACGAAGGGGATGGCATGCCGGGCCAGAACAGTCACTTCCAAGCCGTATTCACGCAGGCCTGACGCGGATTCCAGTGCTATAAAGCTGTCGCCGATGATTACTGCGCGCTGGCCGGGTTTTGCCGCCTGCAGAATCTCCCGTGCCTGATCTTTTGAGCGCAACACGAACACTTGCGGCAAATCCGCGCCAGGCAGCGTGAGAGGATTGGGCTTGCCGCCGGTGGCAAGCAACGCGGCGTCATACCTCAACGATCGACCCTCAGTCAGCCGCAGGGTTTTGCTCGACGAGTCCAGGCTGGCGACTTCACCGCTGATGCGCTCGATACGCTGTTCGCGATAAAACGCCTCATCCCTCAGCGGCGGGATTTCTTCCGGCGGCATCTCCCCGGCGATAACAAATTTGCTCAGGACGGTGCGGTCGTAGCCGGCATCGACTTCGCGGTCGATCAGCAGCACTTGGCCGCCGAAGCCCTTTTCGCGCAGCGCCGCCGCACACGCCGTACCGGCCGCCCCGGCCCCGACGATGACAAATGTCCGTTCGTCGTCTGCCGGCGGTGTATGCGCATCGGCTAATGGCTGGTCGTCGACCCAGATCTCGCCCTCGCGTACTTCCAGCGGATAGCGCTTGAGACTGTCCAGGGCCGGCGGTTCGCACAATGCCCCGTCCTCAATCCGATACGCCGCTTTGTGCCACGGGCAGATCAAGCGTCCGTGGCACAGCGCGCCTTCCGCCAACGGTGCCCCGGCATGCGGGCATTCGCCCTGATAGGCGCGTAACTGATCGCCCACTCGCAACAAAACGATTTTGGTGTCTGCAACCCGGACTTCAAGGCCCCGGCTCTCGGACACATCGGCGAAATGCGCAACGCGGTGCAGTGCCATGATGGCTCTCCAGACAGACTTTCACTTAAGAGTTTGGCGCTTTACGCGAGGTTCAGCCAATTCCCACTGCCACCGCACGAACGGTACAGCTATAGTTCGCAAGCCGACGACGGCCCTATCCGCACAAGGTGCTCCGGAATGACCCGATTGACCTCTCTGAACCCTTGGCTGGCGGCCGTTGCAGTCGCCCTTTGCGTGCAATTTCCGGCGCAGGCCCAGGAGCGTTTCACCCTGAACATTCCAGGTGTAACGGATGACCGGCTGTTTACCTCGGCGGCTGCCAGCGATGCTCCGGGTTGTGGCGGACACAATGCGTCACCGGCGCTGAACTGGAACACCGGTCCGGCGGGAACACTGAGTTATGCCATCGTCATGCACGACCCGGACGGCCAAAAGGGCCAAGGTGTTGATCATTGGGTGCATTACGGCATCAAGGCCACCACGCACCAGATTCCTGCCGGCGTCGGGGCAAAATCAGCCCTTGAAGGTGTCAGCGGCACCAACAGCAAAGGCACCCCCGGTTACATGGGGCCCTGCCCACCGACTGGCGACAGCGCCCATCACTACATTATTCAGTTGTATGCGCTGGACCTCGCTCCAGACGCCTTGCCTGCCGGCCTGACGCGTGCGCAACTGCTGGAAAAAATCAAAGGTCATGTGCTGAGGAACAGCAGCGTGGTGCGCCGTTACCACCGCTGAGTTTAATTTTCAGCCGGTTTAACCCGAACCTGAACGGGAGCTCGTCTCAGAGGATGAATGGATCAATTTCCTCCTGAGGTCAGCCCCCATGTCCCTCCCTCTGCATTTCCTCCGCCCGGCCGCCCAGGGATTCACCACCGGGTTGCTGCTGGCCATCGCCGGTTGCGGCGTTTCCTCCGCACCCGATTCCGCGCAAGTGTCGCCACCGGCTCAAAGCGAGATGAAGGCGGCTGGGGTGGTGCGCAGTGAAGCGCCGCTGGCGGATAGGTCGATGGCCAAGCGCAGCGCACGTCCGGCAACGGTCGCAAGTGTTGCACCTGAGTCATTCCCACCGGGGTATCGGGATGAACAGCGAGAGCAATACCAGGCGCTGGCGGACAACCCCATCCACAGCGTGGCCGAGGCGCCGGTCTCGACCTTCAGTGCCGATGTGGATACTGGCGCTTACGCCAACGTCCGACGGTTACTGAATCAGGGGCGCTTGCCTCCCGACGGCGCTGTGCACCTGGAGGAAATGGTCAATTACTTCCCCTACGACTATGCGTTACCCACCGACGGCTCGCCATTCGGCGTGACCACTGAAGTGGCATCGTCACCCTGGAACCCGCATACGCGCGTGCTGCGCATCGGCATCAAGGCGTCTGACCGCGCGGTAGCGGAACTGGCCCCGGCGAACCTGGTGTTTCTGGTGGACGTGTCCGGTTCAATGGACCGCCGCGAAGGTCTGCCGCTGGTCAAAAGCACCCTGAAATTGCTGGTTGATCAATTGCGCGAACAGGATCGTGTTTCGTTGGTGGTCTACGCTGGCGATTCGCGTGTGGTGCTCGAGCCAACTTCCGGACGCGAAAAGGCGAAAATTCGTACAGCAATCGATCAATTGACCGCCGGCGGTTCGACCGCTGGCGCGTCGGGCATCGAACTGGCCTATCAAATGGCGCAGCAGGCGTTTATCCCCAAGGGAATCAACCGCATCCTGCTGGCCACCGACGGTGACTTCAATGTCGGCATCAGCGATTTCGATAGCCTCAAGCAACTGGCTGTGGATAAACGCAAGACTGGCGTTTCCCTGACGACCCTGGGTTTTGGGGTGGATAACTACAATGAACACCTGATGGAGCAACTGGCCGACGCCGGGGACGGTAACTACGCCTACATCGACAACCTGCGTGAAGCGCGCAAGGTGCTGGTGGATCAGCTCGGCTCAACGCTCGCGGTCGTGGCGAAGAACGTCAAGCTGCAAGTGGAGTTCAATCCGGCTCAGGTCAGCGAGTATCGACTGTTGGGGTATGAAAATCGGACGTTGAAGCGCGAGGATTTCAGCAACGACAAAGTCGATGCGGGCGAGATCGGTGCAGGGCACACGGTGACGGCGCTGTATGAAATTGTGCCCAAGGGTGAGAAGGGATGGCTGGAGCCTTTGCGCTATGGCAAACCTGAGTCGTCCGTTTCCGGGAGTTCCGGAGAACTGGCGATGCTGCGAGTGAGGTATCAGCTGCCCGAAGGTGGGAATAGTCGCTTGATCGAGCGACCCATCACTGACAGTCAATCCGGCAAAGCCAGCGATGACCTGAGGTTTGCGGCGGCCGTCGCCGCGTTTTCCCAGCAGCTTAAAGATGGGCGGTATACCGGTGATTTCAGTTTGAGGGACACGCAAGCACTGGCTCGCGGTGCGCGGGGAGAGGATCGATTCGGGCTGCGTGCCGAGTTCGTGCAGTTGGTAGCGTTAGCACAAAGCCTGCGCACCACGACGGCATCGAACAGTGAGCCGCTTATTAAAGGAGGCTACAACTGACATGTCAGCTCTTGAGCCGGGCGACGAAGCGCTGCTGGCCCGTTATCGAGCAGGTGACGGGCCAGCGTTCGAGATCTTGTACGCTCGCCATCGTTTGGGCCTCTATCGATTCCTGCTCGGCCTCAGCGGTAAACCCGAGCTGGCCGAAGAGGTTTACCAGGACACTTGGCTGAGCCTGATTCGCAGTACCAGTCAGCCACAAGGTCGGGCGAACTTTCGTACGTGGCTTTACCAGATCGCCCGTAATCGACTGATCGATCACTGGCGTAAGCACGGAGTCCACAACCCCTTGCACGACAGCTATGACGAACAGGCTCATGCAGTCATTGATGAGGCGACCGATCCGGAGCAACTGCTAAGCCTGAGTCGCGACAGTCAGCGCTTGGAAACGGCGCTGCAAAATCTGCCTGCTGACCAGCGTGAGGTCTTCCTCCTGCGTGCCCATGGCAATCTCGATCTGGCGCAGATCGCCATGCTCATTGGAGCACCGCTGGAAACCGTCAAAAGCCGTTTGCGTTACGCCCAGCAAAAACTGCGTCGGCTGCTGGCCGAGGAGGTACTGATATGACTGACGCCCGTCCTGCACCTGAAGATGATGTGGTGAAGCACTTTCGTGAGCACGCGACGGGTGAACCGCCGGCTCATCTGGATTCATTGATCCTTGCCGTGGCCCATAAGGAAGCTCCGGTGCCGAAGCCAAACCTGTGGCAGCGCTGGATTCAGGCGTGCCAGAAGCCTCGCTGGCAGGTTGCGTTTGCCAGCCTTGTGGGTGTCGCGTTGATGCTGGCGTTGGCGCAGCGTACGCCGGAGCAATCGCCGGGCTATGACTTCGTCACGGCGCCCAAGGCATCCGCCCCGGTCGTCAAAAAAGAAGCTGCGCGCTCTCTGGCTGCCCCGGCGGCGCCGATGGCCGATGTTGCTGCGCCCGCGCAGAGCGAGCCGATTAATGCCGAGAGGGCCGAAGAGGCGAAAATTGCTAAACGTGCAGCGGCGCCGGCAATAGCGCTGGATGAGCAACTGCGTGAGGTGGTGCGCCTGCAGAATGCCGGTCAGGTACAGGCGGCAGATACATTAATGAAGGCATTGCACAAACGCTTTCCTGACGAAAACGTCGAGGCCCGACTCAAGGAAATGCCCAGAAACTGAGTTGCAAGACGGTCAGCCATTTGGCATCCGTGCCCGAAAGCGCGCACTATCGGGTCGTAGCCGATGCGTTGGAGGAAGCCGTGGCGAAAAAAATCGATCGCATCGCCCAAATGCTCAACTGCCCCGTGAAGGGGGAGGAACTAAGACGGGCAATTACTGAGAGTCGTAAGGATTTCCTCCTTAACCAACCGGAAGCGGAGGAGGTTGATGAGGAGGACTTTGAGGACGATGAGGAGTGGGACGACGATCTCGACTGGACGACCGAGTAGTCGCGTCGCTGGTTTACCCAGCCAATGCGGCTTGGGAGGGGGCTGAAAAGGCCTCTTGTAGTACAGGCGTTCGGACGGGGAAAGAAAGTTCAAAAAGAGACTTGACGTAGTATTGGAACGCTGTAGAATTCGCCTCCCGCTACCGAGTGATCGGAAGCGCAAGTGGTTGAAGTTGTTAAAGATTTCCAAGCGAAACTTTGAAAACTTCTGAAAATAACCGCTTGACAGCAACAGAGGCTGCTGTAGAATGCGCGCCTCGGTTGAGACGAAAGATCTTAACCAACCGCTCTTTAACAACTGAATCAAGCAATTCGTGTGGGTGCTTGTGGAGTCAGACTGATAGTCAACAAGATTATCAGCATCACAAGTTACTCCGCGAGAAATCAAAGATGTAACCAACGATTGCTGAGCCAAGTTTAGGGTTTCTTAAAAACCCAAAGATGTTTGAACTGAAGAGTTTG
>NZ_AZVV01000021.1:0-96318 GCF_000514395.1 Pseudomonas sp. URMO17WK12:I12 | reverse complement strand
CGCTGTACGTGATCTTCGACGCGACCGCCCAGGACCATGCCATCGACCTGAGCCTGAGCAATCTGCAAAACGTCGAAGACGTGCTGCTGCTGAGCAACGGCGCATTCAACCTTACCGGCAATAGCCTGAGCAACACCTTGACCGGGAATGCTGACAACAACATTTTGAACGGCGGCGCAGGTGCGGATTCCCTCACCGGCGGCGCAGGTGCTGACAAGTTCGTGTTCAGCAGCGTCAGCGACATGGGCACCGGTAGCAACCGCGACATCGTTACCGACTTCAGCACCTTGCAGGGCGACAAGATCGATCTGTCGCAGTTCGATGCCAATCTGCAGCTCAACGGCTTCAACGGCTTTACCTTCATCGGTGCAGGCGATTTTACCGGCGCCGGGCAGCTGCGATTCGTTGATCACGTGCTGTCGGGTAACGTCAGCGGCAACGCGGGTGCCGACTTCGAAATCCAACTGGTCGGTGTGAACACCTTTAGCGCCAACGACTTGGTGGCGTGACGGTTTTACTCGCCTGAACAAACAAAACGCCCCGACTGGTTCGGGGCGTTTTGTTTTCTCGGCTCTGCGTTTTTCCTGCTAAACCAACAGCCCCATCTCCTTCGCCCGCGCCACCGCCTGCGTACGCCGTTCAACCCCAAGCTTGCTGTTGATGTGGCTGGCGTGGGTCTTGACCGTGTGCAGCGAGATGAACAGTTGATCGCTGATTTGCTGGTTCGAACAACCTTCGGCAATCAGGCGCAGTACCGCCAGTTCACGGGTGCTGAGCTGTTCTGCCGCCGCACATGACTCCACGACCGGGCGAACGGCCACGATCGGTAAATGCTCGGCAAGGTTTTGTGAAAAAGCGGTCTGGGAACAGAGTTGCAATTGCCCGCGCAGCCACTCCGAATGTCCTGCGAGCAACCCGTCGAAGGGTTGCAATACACCGCCAACCGCTGCTTCCAGCGCCTGGGCCAGTGCCTTGCGGGCCTCGGGCTCCCGTCCGCCGGTCAGCAACAAGGTCACTTTTTGTGTCAGCGCCATAGCACAAAGCAATTGCCGTCCGGTTTGCTGCCCATGTTCAAGCAACGCATTCAACCGCCCTTCGGCGAGCATCGGTTGCCCTTGAATGACTTCCAGCAAGGCCTGCTGTAACTCGATATGCAGCGGCAGCTGTGGATGAAACTCCGGCGGCGCGGCCGCGTGTTCGCCGTTGTAGGTCTGACCCAGACGCGCCAGCCAGGCTTCGGCCAGGTCGGTGCGTCCCTGGGCCAGCCAGAGCTCGCATTTGACCAGTGTGATCATCGCCAGGTAATAAATCGGTGGCACGTCCCAGATGTGCATCAGCCGCTCGGCTTCGGCCAGTTCGGCGAAGGCTTTGGCGAACTCGCCGCTGTTGCCCTCAAGCCGCGCGATCACACAATGGCCGAGCAATACGCTGATATCGCGACAGGCCCGTGCTTCACTCAAACCGGTTTGCAAGCGCACCCGCGCGACTTGTGGTTGCAGGTGCATGGCCAGCAGGAAACCTTCATACATGGTCAGCCGTGCGCGTACGGCATAAAGCCGTTGCGCAGACAGCCCTTGCAAGCGTTGCAGGCCCTGACGGACTTCTTGCAGCGAACGCAGGATTTCCCCGCGCGCCTGCAACACACGGGCGCGGTCGTAATGGGCCAGTGCTTCAAACAATGGATTGCCGACACGCTGCGCCAATTCCAGCGACTCACGGTTCAAATTGCGCGCACGCCACAAATCGCCGTCGGCGATGGCCAGGTTGGACAGGGTCGAGAGGCACATCAAGCGTTGCCCGTAGCGTTTGGCCGGCAGGCTCTGCAGCGCTTCAGTGCAATAAAGAAGCGTCAGATCACGGTTGCCGCGCCCGCGAGCGATGATGCCGCTCAGGGCCAGCCACTGCGCCAGCATCGACTTCTGCGCCGTGGCCGAAGGGGCCGGCAGGAAGCGGCTCAAATGGGCAGCCAGTTCCTCCGCGGCGTCCAGCTGACAGGCCAGCCCCAACGCCCAGCTATAGAGCACGATCAATCGGGGGGTGCTGATCAGCAGGCTGTCGGGCAGGTCCATTTTCCAGCGCAGCAACATGCCGACGTTCTGCTCGGCGAGCAGTTGTTCTTCAGAGAGGTTTTGCACCAGGTTCGCCGCAACGTCCAGATGCCCGGCACGCAACGCTTGCTCCACCGCTTCGTCGAGCAGCCCCTGTGCATTGAACCAGCGACATGCACGCAAATGCAGGCTGGCCGCGGGCACTATCGTCTGCGCGGTGGGCCGGGTGCGCAGCAGGTCGGAAAACAGATGGTGATAGCGGTACCAGTGGCCGTGCTCGTCCAGTGGCACCAGGAACACTTGATGTGCCTGGAGGAAACGCAGGATTTCAGCACTGTCATGAGCTTCGCGAACCGCGTCGCAGAGCTCGCTGCAAAAACGTTCCTGGGGGGCTGTGTCGTAAAGGAACTGTTGCACTTCGGCCGGCAGGCAATCGATGACTTCTTCGAGCAGGTAATCGCGAATCAGTCCTTCCCCGCCGTGCAGCGACTGCGGCAACGCACCTTCTGTGCCCGCCTCGGCGGCTGCCAGCAACCAGAATCGCAGCCCCGCAACCCAGCCTTCACTGCGTTGAATCAGGCTTTCCAGCGCCTCGCCACGCAATGAAGTACTGTGGCGATCAAGCAACGTGAGGGCTTCATCGTGGGTCAGGCGAAGGTCCTGTTCATGCAGTTCGAGCAGTTGGCGCGACAGGCGCAAACGGGCCAGGTGCCAGTCCGGGCGCTGTCGACTGGTGACCATGACCAGCAAGCCATCCGGCAAATGATTGAGGAAAAATTGCAGGCAACGATCGAGCACCGGGCCTTGCGCAAGGTGGTAATCATCGAGCACCAGCAGCAAAGGCGTACTTGGCGACAGGTGAATGGCCAGCTCGTCCAGCAACCCGTCCAGCCATTCTTCAAAAGCGAACGGCTGATGGCGCTGGCGCATTTTCAGCAGTCCCAGCGCCTGGCTGCCCAGTGTCGGAAAGTAATCCTGGAGCCCTTCGAGCAACCGCTCAAGGAAACGCCCCGGGTCGCTATCTCGCGAACTCAACCCCAGCCACAGGCTTTGCCAGGAAGGTGGCAACCCCTGACAGAACTCCACCGCCAAGGAACTCTTGCCAAACCCGGCGGGTGCGCTGACCAGCAACAGCCTGCCACCGAGGCCAGCACTCAGGCGTTCGCACAGACGAGGCCGCAGCACATGGCCGTCGGGCAGCGGAGGCCTGAAAAAGCGCCCGTCCAATGCGGCGACGGAAACGCTTGCGGGGCCCGGGGGTGGGGACAGATCAGTCATGGCCGGCTCTTGTTTGAATTGCGGATGGCGGCGTTGCAGATGTCCGCAGACTAGCGGTAAACGGATAGGGAATGAAGGTTATTGCTACAAATGGCTACAAAAAGTCTACAAGCAGAGAGGTCGGTCAACCCGGCAACCACACCGCCTTTGTGAACTCCAAAAAAAAACGCCCCGAACCAGTCGGGGCGTTTTCGAGGATGCGGCCTCTGTTCAGTACAGGTTAACGAACCCCGTCCTGACGCAGTGCGGCCGGTGTGAAGTCACTGGTGGTGGCGGTGAAGCCGAAGTTATACGCGGACTTCTCTTCGTTCTTCATACCCAGCGCCAGGTAACGGCCCGATTGCAGGTCGTAGAGCACTTCCAAGGCATACCACGGCACTTGTTTGTCGTAGTAGTCTTCGGCATGCGCCTCAGCCACACGCCACAACTGGCCACGACCGTCGTAGTGATCGATCACCGCGGCTTGCCAGGTGTCTTCGTCGATGTAGAAGTCACGCTTGGCGTAGATGTGACGCTGGCCTTCTTTCAAGGTCGCCACCACATGCCAGACCCTACGCAGCTCGTAACGGGTCAGGTCCTGGTTGATGTGACCGGCCTTGATGATGTCGGTGTACTTGAGGTTCGGCGAATCGATTTTGTAGCTGTCGGAAGCGATGTACATCTCTTTCTTGCCTTCGAGCTTCCAGTCGTAGCGATCCGGCGCACCGTTGAACATGTCCAGGTTGTCGGAGGTACGCAGGCCATCCGCCGCAGTACCCGGCCCGTCATAGGACACTTGTGGTGCACGACGCACGCGACGCTGACCGGCGTTGTAGACCCACGCCGAACGCGGTTCCTTCACTTGGTCGAGGGTTTCGTGCACCAGCAGCACACCACCGGCCAGACGTGCCGGCGCGGTCACTTTCTGCTTGAAGTAGAACAGGATGTTGCCCGGGTTTTTCGGGTCGTAGTCCTTCATCTTGTCGCGGAAAACGAACTGATCCTCGAAGTACACCAGGCTGAACGAACCGTTCGGCTGTGGCGTGGCCTGGGTCACCAGACGGGTCACGCTGCCACCGCGATAGCGGGTAATGTGGTTCCAGATGACTTCAACGCCGCTTTTCGGAATCGGAAACGGTACGGCGGTTTCGAAGTTTTCCAGGCCGTTGCCGCCGGACACGAGGGTCGTTGCGGTGGCGTTTTTCTTGATGGCGGCGAACACGTCATCCGGCACGGTGGAGCCGCGATGGGACGGGTAAACCGGCATCTTGTAGGTTTCCGGGTAGCGCTTGAACATCGCGTACTGGCCCGGGGCGAGTTTCTCTTTGTACTGGTCGACGTTCTGCGCGGTGATGGTGAACAGCGGCTTTTCACTGGCGAACGGGTCGGACAGGAAACCCTTGCTGTCAACGGTGCCGGCGTTTTTCGGCATGGGCTTCCAGGCCGGAATCGAACCGTCGGCGTTGCCCGCCATCTCGGCACCCATCGGCGTCAGGCTCTTGCCCAGTTTGTCGGCTTCGGCCGCAGGGACCGCCGCCATTACGCTGCTCGCCAGCAGCGAAAGCCCCAAGACACCGGCGTGGAACAGACTCTTTGTTATTTTCATATGTGTGTTCGTCCTCAAAAAACAGTGCTTAGAAGTTCACGCCGACGCTGAGTGCAACAAAGTCGCGATCATCTACGGTGGTGTACTTGCCGTCGAAGAAGTTGGTGTAGGCCAGGCTTGCGGTGTAGGTGTTCTGGTATTCGGCATCGACGCCCAGGCTCACTGCTTTACGACCTTCTTCGAAGTTGCCGCCAGGGCCAGGCGAGTAACCGTTCACGTCGTGGGACCAGGCCACGTTCGGCTTGAGGTTCACGCCGGCGAACACGTCGTTGTATTCCCAGATCGCACGACCGCGGTAGCCCCACGAAGTCGCCGTGGTGAAGCCGTCGTTATCGCAGTTGCGGCTGCGGTTGTTGGTGGCAGCGCCTGGACCAGCCCCGTTGATGGTGCTGGTGTTGAGTGCAACACAGGTGTCCAGAGCGCCCGAGGCGGGCAGACTACCCGGACCGTAGACCGGATCGCGACCATAACGAACCTCAGAGGTGCTTTCCAGGCCACCGACATGGGTCACGCCCACTTCGCCGACCAGTGTGAGACGACTGGCGCCCATGACTTGATCGAAGAAGTGCGTCAGGGTGGTCTGGAACTGGGTGACCTCTTTACGACGATAACCGTTCAGGTCGGTGCCCGGAGCGGCCGACAGCAACGAAGCGTTGGTCAACGGATTGTTCGGATTGTTGTTGCCCAAAGGACGAATGCCGGCGAACAGAATGTCGGTGGAGTTCAACTGCACCGGTGCGTTCGGACGGTAGCTGATCTCACCGCTCCACGCCGTACCGGTAGGCAGGGTGGTGGAGAAGCTCAAACCGTAGAGGCGAATGTCTTCAGGGTATTCGATGAAGTATTTCGAGTTACCCGCGACCAGCAGCGGACCCAGAGCCTGGAACGCGCCTGGCAATGCCGCCACGCCGTTGTAGACCGATTGTGGCGCACCGGTGGCGCTGAAGATCGGCGCACGGCTGTGGTAGTTCATGAAGTAGGCACCGAACTCGGTGTCCAGCGGGTCGAACATGTACTTGAAGGACGCGCCCCACTGGCCGCTGTCGCGTGCATCACGATCGCCGCCACGCTGGACCAGAACACCTTCTTCGTTGACGTTGACACCGTTGGCTGCCAACGGGCCCAACGCGATGGCTGGAATCGTCGAGCGCTTGTTCAGCACGCGCAGGTTGTTGTTGCAACCGTCGGCGACGATGTCTGGTTGAGAGAAGAACGTGCCGCAGTTGTCGACAACGGTCTGGTCCCATTCCAGCTGGTAGAACGCTTCGGCCGAAAGGTTTTCGGTCAGGCTCTGGGACACATAGAACATGTTGACCGGGATCAGGCCTTCCTTGATCTCGGCACCGGGACGACGGAACGCAGACACGTCAATCGGGTTGATCGAGTTGATGCCGCCGCCGATGAATGTACTTTCACCCCAGCTCACGACCTGCTTGCCCAGACGCACGGAGCCCGGCTCATCGGCAACGGTGTAGTTGTGGTAGATGAAGGCGTCGAGGATTTGCCCGCCGGAGGACTTGGCGCCCTCTTTGCGGCCGTCGTTTTCGACGTTCTTGAATTCCAGGTTGGTATCTTGCAGCGCGAAGTCGTACCAGTATTTGCCCCGGACAAACACGCCGGTGTCGCCGTATTTCAATTCAAGGTCATGGATGCCCTTGAAGATCTTCGAGAACGCTTGCCCGCTCTTGAAGTTCAGGTGACCGTCATCGGAGGTCTGGGACAGGCCATGCCCGCCGTTGTTGACGCCGATCAGGTTCTTGTTCGGCTGTTGGGTCGAGATACTCATACCCAGGGACAGCGACGAGTCGAACTGACCTTCGATTTCACCAACGTTGAAACTGACGCCGAATGCAGGCCCGGCGAGCGAAGAGGCGAGACTGACCGCCAGGGGCAATTTCGCCCGGCGCCAGAACTTGTTTACTGATGTCATCGACGCTACTCCATGTGCATTATTGTTATGGCAGTGAGCACTTCTAAAAACGTTGTGGGTGACGGGGAGCCAAGGCGTCCCGAAGTCACTCCAAAATTGCATCGCCCCGTTTTGTGCGTTTGCTCCGTTCTTAAAAATCCTTGAGCGGACTATAGCCAGCAGGTAGTAGAGCTTGATCCCTCTAAAGTGTGATTTGCAGCTGCCGGCCACTCTGGAACAGTCCTTTCGCCAGTCCGACACATGTCGGCACGGCAAGGATGGCTGAAAATTCGGATTACACAAGCCAAGCGCTTGCTTGGTGGGGCTGGCGTGCCCTTTCGGGCACACCAGAGGACGCTTAAAGCGTCGAGAGGAACGCGCTGTTGTTGGCCTGCCATTCAGTGATGTCGAGGCGGATGCGCTTCTTGTCGAGCTTGCCGACGCTGGTCTTGGGAATTTCAGTAACAAGGGCAATCTGGCTAGGAATGGCCCACTTGCTCAGGTGCCCCAATTCCACGAACGGCTTGAGGTGTTCCTTGAGTTCCCGGGCCCCGATCTCATGCCCTTCGCGAAGCACCAGCAGGGCGAACGGGCGCTCGCCCCACTGCGGATCGGCGATGCCCACCACTGCTACTTCGCGTACCGAAACGTGGCGACTGATCAAGTCTTCGAGGTCCAGGGACGAGATCCACTCGCCACCGGTCTTGATCACGTCCTTGATGCGGTCTCGAATGTCGATCACGCCCATGGCATCCAGCGTCGCCACGTCGCCGGTATGCAGCCAGCCTCCGGCCCAGAGCTCGGCGCCCTTCTGCGGTTCGTTGAAATAGCCTTCGGTGAGCCATGGCGCACGCAGCACGAGCTCGCCCTGGGTCTCGCCATCGGCGGGCAGGAAATTGCCGTCGGTGTCGACGATCGCCGCTTCCACCAAGGGCCCCGGCACGCCGGCCTTGATGCGATAGGTGGTGCGTTCGTCTTCGCTGCCGGCCATCAACTCATCATTGAGGTGAGCACACGACACCAGCGGCCCGGTTTCCGACATGCCGTAAGCCGCGGTCAACTGGATGCCCTTGCTCTTGGCCGCTTCGTACAGCGTACGGTTGAGCGCACTGCCGCCGATGACGATTTTCCAGCCGCCGAAATCCGTGCCTTGCGCCGCTTTGGCGTTGAGGATCATTTGCAGAATGGTCGGTACGCAATGGGAAAAGGTGACCTTCTCCTTGTGCCACAGCTCCACCAGGTATTCCGGGTCGTAGCGGCCGGGATACACCTGCTTGAGCCCGAGCATGGTCGCCACATACGGCAAGCCCCAGGCATGCACATGGAACATCGGGGTGATCGGCATGTACACGTCGCTGGTGCCCAGCAGGCGCACGCTGTCGATGGAGCCCATGATGGTCGACACGCCCATGGTGTGCAGGACCAGTTGCCGGTGGGTGAAATACACACCTTTGGGGTTGCCGGTGGTACCGGTGGTGTAGAACGTGGTCGCGACGGAGTTTTCGTCGAAGTCCTGGAAGTCGTATTGCGCACTGGCAGCCGCCAGCAGTTGCTCGTACTCGCCGATCAGGTTCGGCAGGTCGGCGGTTTTCTCCGGCAGATCAGTCAGCAGCAGGGTTTTCTCGACCGTGGTCAAGTGCCCGGCAATCGCCTGGTAAAGCCCCACGAACTCGCTGTTGACCAGTACAAAGCGATCCTCGGCGTGGTTCATGGTGTAGAGGATCTGTTCCGGCGACAGGCGCACGTTGATCGTGTGGATTACCGCGCCGATCATCGGGATGGCGAACATGCATTCCAGGTAGCGATGGCTGTCCCAGTCCATCACCGCCACCGTATCCCCGGCCTTGACCCCGGCGGCCGTCAGCACGTTGGCCAGCCGCGCGACCCGTTCGATCAGGGTCGGATAGCTGTAGCGCAACTGGTCGCGGTAAATGATCTCGCGGGTTTTCTCATAACGAGCGCCGGACATCAGCAGCCGCTTGATCAGCAGCGGATACTGGTAAGCGCCTTCGGCTGGGGGGATAACGCGAGTCTGCAACATATGAATCCCTTTTCTGGCTGCACGGTGTTGGCTGAATAAAAGCACTTTAGTGCCCTTCAATGTCAGCCAAATCAGCCAAAGGAATGATTTGCAGAGCCGTACAAATGCTAGCTTTGCGCCAGCATTTGCAGGATGTCGAGGATCAGCCCGCTATCAATGCATCTCGGTGAACGCGAGTTTCACGCCGATGGCGATCAGCACCACGCCCATGGTGCGGTCGAACCAGTGGCCCATGCGGGCGAAACCGGCGCGCACACGCTGTTGGCTGAACAGCCGCGCCACCAGGCAAAACCACAGCGCCGTCGCCGCCGCGAGATAGACCCCGTAACCGGCTTGCACCGCCAACGGCGTATGCGGGTTGATCACCACGGTGAACAACGACAGGAAGAACAGCGTGGCTTTCGGGTTCAGGCCGTTGGTCACAAAACCGGAGGTGAACGCGCCCCGGGCGGTGCGCTCGCCGGTTTCCTTGTGCAAGTTGTCATCGACAGCCTTGGCCGGTTGCGCGCGCAGGGCCTTGTAGCCGATGTACAGCAGGTACGCGGCGGCGGCCCATTTCAGCGCGTTGAACAGTACGATCGACTGGGACACGATCAGGCCGATGCCCAGCAGCGAATAGCCGACGTGCAGGAAAATGGCGGTGCCGACGCCCAGCGCCGTCCAGGTGCCGGCGCGCCGACCGTGGGTCACGCTTTCACGCACCACCACGGCAAAGTCCGGGCCGGGACTGGCCACGGCGAGCAAGTGAATCAGGGCAACGGTCAAGAACTCTGTCCAGTACATGGGGGCTCCTTTGGGGCAGATCGGTCGAAAAGAAAAATGTCAGGCTGACAACATCCCTGTAGTAGCTGGCGAAGCCTGCGTTCGGCTGCACAGCCGTCGTGAAATCAGGCACCGCGCTCTTACAGAAAGTCCGCATGTTCCGGGTTTACGACTGCTGCGCAGCCGAACGCAGGCTTCGCCAGCTGCTACGGGGGGGCGGTGCTTCATCGCATAGCGCGTCAACTTCGCCACTTGGTGCACTGCGTAACCATTTGTTTCATCTGATAGGCTCGGCAGATTACGCCTTCAGTTCAATGCACAAAAGGTACAGTTGATGACGAACTCTCGCCGCGCCGTTTTCCTCGACCACCCGTCCCTGGACCTTGGCGACCTCGACCTCAACCCGTTGCGTGATTGCTTCGACGACTTGCAGCTGTTCGCGCAGACCCTGCCAGATCAAGTGATCGAACGCCTCAAGGGCGCCACGGTGGCCATCAGCAACAAGATCCTGATCAACGCCGACGCCATCGCCGCCAGCCCCGACCTGAAGCTGATCCTGATCACCGCCACCGGCACCAACAACGTCGATCTCGCGGCCGCCCGCGCCCATGGCGTTACCGTTTGCAACTGCCAGGGTTACGGCACGCCGTCGGTGGCGCAGCACACGATCATGTTGCTGCTTAACCTGGCGACGCGCTTGGCCGATTATCAAAAAGCCGTGGGTGAAGGTCGCTGGCAGCAGGCGAAACAGTTCTGTCTGCTCGATTACCCGATCGTCGAACTGGAAGGCAAAACCCTCGGATTACTCGGCCATGGCGAACTCGGCGGCGCCGTCGCACGACTGGCCGAAGCATTCGGCATGCGCGTGCTGCTGGGTCAGATCCCGGGGCGCCCTGCCCGGCCGGATCGTTTGCCGCTGGATCAACTGTTGCCGCAGATCGACGCCCTCACCCTGCACTGCCCGCTCAACGAACACACCCGCCACTTCATCGGCGCCCGTGAACTGGCCTCGATGAAACCCGGCGCCTTCGTGGTCAATACCGCGCGCGGTGGTTTGATCGATGAGCAGGCGCTGGCCGATGCCCTGCGCAACGGTCATCTGGGCGGCGCGGCCACCGACGTACTGAGCGTAGAGCCACCGACGGCGGGCAATCCTTTGCTGGCTGATGACATCCCGCGCTTGATCGTCACCCCGCACAACGCCTGGGGCAGTCGCGAAGCACGACAGCGAATCGTCGGGCAGTTGACCGAAAACGCGCAGGCTTTCTTCAGCGGTACAGCGCTGCGGGTCGTCAGTTGATAAACTGCCGCACTTTTTTTCAAGGAGCAGAGTATGGATCCGCGCAGTGAAGTACTGCTTCGTCAGCCCGAGTTATTCCAGGGTTCGGTGTTGTTGGCCGGTTTGCCCGCCGACGATCTGCTGGGCCGACTGCCCGCTGCCCATGGTTGGTGCTGGCACGCCGGCGACCAGGCCGCGCTGGACGCCCGTTTCGCCGAGCGCAGCCATTTTGGTGTGAACGCCCCCGAGCGTGCGTTTGAAACCGCCGTGGTGTTTTTGCCCAAGTCCAAGGACCTGACCGATTACATCCTCAACGCCCTCGCCTCGCGCCTGGCCGGCCGTGAACTGTATCTGGTCGGTGAAAAACGCAGCGGCATCGAAGGCGCCGCCAAACAACTGAACCCGTTCGGCAAGCCGCGCAAACTCGACAGCGCCCGTCATTGCCAGCTCTGGCTGGTCACCGTGGCCAACGCGCCAGAAGCCAAGTCGCTGGAAAGCCTGGCGCAGACCTATGAACTGCCACTGGCTGAAGGGCCATTGAAAGTCATCAGCCTGCCGGGCGTGTTCAGCCACGGTCGGCTGGATCGCGGCAGCGCACTGCTGCTGGAGCATCTGGACAAGCTGCCGAGCGGCCACTTGCTGGACTTCGGTTGCGGCGCGGGCGTGTTGGGCGCGGCGGTGAAGCGTCGTTATCCGCACAATCAGGTGACCTTGCTCGACGTCGATGCGTTTGCCGCGGCCAGCAGTCGCCTGACCCTGGCGGCCAATGGTCTGGAAGCTGAGGTGATTACCGGCGACGGGATCGACGCTGCACCGATGGGTTTGAGTGCGATTTTGAGCAACCCGCCGTTCCATGTCGGGGTCCATACCGATTACTTCGCTACAGAGAACTTGCTGCGAAAAGCGGCCAAACATCTGAAAAACGGCGGCGAGCTGCGGCTGGTCGCCAACAGCTTCCTGAAGTACCAACCACTGATCGAAGAGCACCTCGGCGTGTGTGCAATCAAGGCCGAGGGACAGGGTTTCCGAATCTACCGGGCCAAACGCGGCTGACAAATAAGTGCTTGCCTAACGGATTTTGCCTAGGCAGAATCCGCTCCGTCCTAGGGGAGTAGTCTCCCACGAGCGCCATGCTCGTCCGGCATACGTCAACATACTTGGTCCTCAGACCATGGCGTATGCGACCCAAGCGTCCGCATCAGACGGTACGCAGGGTTTGACAAGACCTATGACACGAACACCTTACCCGGGGCGGGAAGGCTGTACGTGTCATAGCCGTGTCGACCCGCCCCTTAGGAAAAACCCTGATGATGCTGGATTCACTTCTCGTTCCGACCGCAATCGTTGCCTTGGCCGAAATCGGCGACAAGACGCAACTGCTCGCGCTCATTCTCGCTGCCCGCTTCCGCAAGCCATGGCCAATCATCGCCGGTATCGTCGCCGCGACCCTGGCCAACCACGCCGCCGCCGGTGCCGTCGGTGCCTGGTTCGGCAGCTTCTTCTCGAATGCGACATTGCACTGGATCCTGGCCGCCAGCTTCACCGCGACCGCGTTGTGGACCCTGGTGCCGGACAAGATGGACGACGACGTCAGCACCGCGCGCAAGTTCGGGCCTTTCCTGACCACGCTGATTGCGTTTTTCCTGGCGGAAATGGGTGACAAGACCCAGGTCGCCACCGTGATGCTGGCGGCGCAATACCCGGATCTGTGGCTGGTCATCATCGGCACCACTGCGGGCATGTTGATTGCCAACGTGCCGGTGGTGCTGGCCGGTAACTTTGCGGCGGACAAATTGCCATTGACCCTGATCCGTCGATTGGCGGCGTCGGCGTTCTTCATCCTGGCGATTGTTGCGGTGTACAAGGCGATGCAGAGCAGCGGTTGGGTTTAACCCGGCAAGTCGGTAGACCGCGATATCGTTCGTCATCGGAGCGCCGCCCGGAGCCGGCTCACTCCTAATAGGGTTAGTGTCGATCACAAAACCAATGTAGGAGTGAGCCGGCTCGCGATGAGGCCCTCACCGGCGATGCAAAAACATCAGGATTTACGCGCGTTCTCGTACAACGGCATCACCTTCGGAATCGCCCCTTGCAACGCCGCGGTCCGACTGCTGGACGACGGGTGAGTGCTGAGAAACTCCGGTGGAGCCCCTTCGTCCGCCTTGCTCATTTTTTCCCACAGGGTAATCGCCGCATTCGGGTTGTAACCCGCACGTGCCGCCAGCTCCAGACCGATCAGGTCGGCTTCGTTTTCATTGGTGCGGCTGTTGGGCAAGGTCATCAACAGGTTCACGCCGTTATTCCCCACCTCGACAATCGCTGCCGGCGCACCCGCCGCTATGGCCAACTGTTGCATCAGATTCACGCCATAGGATTTGGATAACGCTTCACGGCCGTGCTCGCGCAAGGCGTGGGCGATTTCATGCCCCATCACCGCGGCCAGTTCGTCGTCAGTCAGTTGCAGTTTCTCGATCAGCCCGGTGTACACAATGATCTTGCCGCCAGGACCGCAGTTGGCGTTGAGCTCATCATTTTTGATCAGGTTGACCTCCCACTGCCATTGCGCCGCATCCGGGCGAAACGTCGGCGCCTGGGCGATGAGCCGATCGGCAATTGCTTGAACACGCGCGGCCTCGGTACTGGTCTTGTCGAGGATGTTTTTGTTGGTCGCATCCCCCACGGTCTGCTTGTAGTCCTGCGCGTAAGCCTGATTGACCTGTTCACTCGACAACAAGGTGGTCATGTGTTGCTGGCGCACCACACCGACTTCACCTGCACTGGTCGTGTTGACGGTCTCGCAGCCGTTCAGCAGCAAGGCCGACCCCAACACGCACGCCACCAGAGACTTGTTCATCACGGCACTCCCATAAAGCCGTCACCCGACTCGGGACGACGGCAGTAGCAAAAAATTCATACAGCACTGACTGCCTTGCCGCACAAAGGTTCGGCACCTTTCTGATTGCGACACGGGCACGTCCAAAACAGTCATTTCACCTGCCCCCGCTCATGGCTGTCCGCCCCGCTGCCGATACACCAGCGCAGACGTCCTCTTGCGTGCGGAGCACCCATGAAATTCAAGTCGATCCAGTTTTCCGTGGCCGCCCTCGCTGGCGCCATCGTACTTAGCGTAGTCGCCGCACTGGTGCTGTACGCGTTGTTCTCCGGCGCCCGGACGCAAGACATGGTCCAGCAACGGACCCAGGCGCAATTCGAGCAAGTCATCGAACAGCGCCTGACGTCGCTGGCGCAAACCCAGGTCAGCCAGATCCAGCGTGAACTCGAAGCACCCCTGCTGATCGCTGGCGGGCTGGTGCGGGTCAACGCCTTGATCGGCACGCAGGGGCCCGACGGCCAGCCGCTGCTGAATGTGAGCCGCGAGCAGTTGATCAGTCTGATCAAGGAAAACGTGGCCAAGAACCCGAAGATCCTCGGCACCTATATCGGCTGGGAAAAGAACGCTCTCGACCACAACGATGCCGCCTACGTCGGCACCAAAGTGACCGGCATCGACGCCAGCAACGGGCGCTTCCTGCCGTGGTGGTTCCGCAACGATGATGGCACCCTCGGCCTGGACAAGCTGGTGGACGTCGACGACCAGAAAACCCTGTCCACCGGTGTGCGCGCCAGCGAGTACTACCTGTGTTCCAAGGAAACCAAAAAATCCTGCGTGATCGATCCGGCGCCTTACAAGGTCGGCGATAAAGTCGTCATGCTCGCCTCCTTTATTGAACCGATCATGCTCAACGGCGCCTTCCAGGGCATCGTCGGCGCCGACCTGTCGGTAAACTTCATTCAGGAAATGCTCCTGGGCGCGAACCAGAAACTGTACAGCGGCGCAGGGGAAATGGCGTTGATCGGCGGTAACGGCCGGATCGTGGCCTACACCAAGGACCCGAGCAAATTCGGCGAGAAGGTCAGCGACATCCTCGACAGCCAGCAGATCGCCAACATGGGCAACCTCAAGCATGGCGAAGTGACCTACACCGTCGACAAGGCCCACGACCGGATCGAGTTGTACCTGCCGTTCGGTATCGGCCAGACCGACGCGCGCTGGACCCTGATGCTCCAATTGCCACTGAATGCGGTGATGGCCGACCTGCAAAAACTCCAGGGTGACCTGAATGCACAGCGCAAATCCGACACCTTCGGCATGGCCATGGTCGGTTTGTTGATCGCCGGTATCGGCTTGCTGGTGATCTGGCTGGTGGGCCACGGCATTGCCCGGCCACTCAAGCAGATGGTGGCGATGCTCGATGACATTGCCAAAGGCGAAGGCGACCTGACGCGCCGCCTGACCAGTGATCGCGCTGACGAACTGGGCTCGATTGCCAAAGGCTTCAACACATTCCTCGCCAAGTTGCAGGCGATGATCACCCAGGTCGTGACGTCGGTGCAGAGTGTCAGCGATTCGTCGGAACACACCGCCGACATCGCCATCCGCACCAACATCGGCGTGCAGAAGCAAATGGCCGAGATCGATCAGGTGGCGACGGCGGTGCATGAAATGACCGCCACCGCCCAGGACGTGGCGCGCAATGCAACCCAGGCCGCGCAAGCCGCCAGCCATGCCGACCAGGCGGCGGCGCAGGGCATGCAGATCGTGCGGGACACCTCGAATTCGATTGGCGTGCTGGCAATAGAAATCGGCAAGGCTGTGGGTGTGGTGCAAACCCTGGCCAAGGACAGCGAAAACATCAACGCGATCCTCACGGCCATTCGCGGGATCGCCGAGCAGACCAACCTGCTGGCCTTGAACGCGGCCATCGAAGCGGCCCGTGCCGGTGAACAGGGCCGTGGTTTTGCGGTGGTGGCCGATGAAGTGCGCAACCTGGCGCAGAAAACCCAGAAGGCCACCGAAGAAATCCAGACCATGATCCAGCAACTGCAACAAGGCACCCGCGACGTGGTGCGAGTCATGGAGGACAGCCAGAACCGTACCGACGAAAGCGTGCAACACGCGGCGAAAGCCGCCGAGGCGCTGGAGACGATTACTCAGGCGGTGTCGGTGATCAACGACATGAACACGCAGATTGCCAGTGCGGCCGAGGAACAGAGCGCGGTGGCGGATGACATTAACCGCAACGTGATCAACATTGGGCAAGTGGCCAATGAAGTGGCTGGCGGGGCAGATGAATCGAGCGCGGCGAGTGCGGACCTGACCAAGCTGGCTGAACAGCAGCGGCGGTTGATCAATCAGTTCAAGGTTTAGTGTGCAGTGATCGTTCCCACGCCCTGCGTGGAACGATCAATCAACCCGGGGTCAAACACTCCGGCGCATTCAGCTTCGGATCATTCACCAGATTCGCCAGCACCCGCTCGCGCAACGCCGCCGGTTCGCTGGCCAGCAAGGCCTGCAAGGTATGCAACGGCGTCTCCGGATCCAGCCACGCGGCCTGCCCCGCCTCGTCCAGAATCAACGGCCGACGCTGACTCGCCGCCGGCTGCGTGATCACCGCCGTGCTCAACCACACCTGCTCCTGCACCGGGTACGCTTCCCAGATCGCCGCAAAAAACAACGAAGAGCCCTCCCCCGGCGTCAGCCAGTACGGGCGTTTGCGCGTAGTGCCGCGCCATTCATAGAAACCATTGGCTGGTAGCAGGCAACGGCGCTCGCGAAAGGCCTGGCGAAACATCGGTTGTTCGGCGACGGTTTCAGCCCGGGCATGGGCCGGGGTGCGGGACAGGTCGGTCAGCCACGGTGGTGTCAGGCCCCAACGGGCGCGGGCCAGTTCACGCTGGCCGTCTGCACCGGCACGCAGCATCAACACCGAATCGTTGGGGGAAATATTCCACTGGGCCTGCTGATCGGCAGGGAAACCGGGCAGGGCCGCGAAGGCGGGGTTCCAGCGAAACAAGGCATAACGTCCACACATGGGGCAACACGACTCTGAATAAAACGAACGTCAGCCTAACAGACCAGCGTGCCGGGAAAGCTTTCCGGTTCATCGCCGGGCAGCGGCAGCGCGGCATTGTACGCGGTGATCAGCTCACGGGCGTATTCGGCCTGGTCGTTATCGACGGACAACCCGAGCAGGCCGAAAATCGGCAACTCGCCCGAGCCGCCCAGCAAGTCGCGGCCCACCAGGTGCGCCTCGATGCCTTCGCTGGCGAGCATGCCTTGCAGCAATTCACCTTCCATCAGGTTTTCCGGCTCGTAGATCCGCTGCATGGGCGCCCCTCATTCGTTCTCGCTGAAGACTTCCAGAAACCAGTCTTCGCCATGAACCTGCAATACGAACGTGATCGGCCGACAACACACCTGACAGTCCTCGATGTAGGTCTGATCGCCGCCGGACAGGTCCACCGTCGTCTCGACCTCTTCACCACAATACGGACATTCATACAGTGCGCTTTCCAGCATCGCGGTCTCCCAGGTGACTTGTGCGTATAATCGCCGGTCTATTTGCAGGGCTATTTTTGTCTGGCTATTTTTTCAGACCGTGCCCTGCCGGTTTTTGATCAAAACCTTTACTTACCCTAGCCGTTTCTAACAAGAGAGCATGATGGGCGAATTCGATGCCATCCGACCTTACGACGACAGCGAAGTCCCAGCGGTACTGGACAGGCTGCTTGGCGACAAGGCGTTTCTAGATATCCTCACCCACTTCCGCTTCCCGCGTTTTGCCGGTGCTTTCGGCTGGATGCTCAAACCTCTTATAGCTCATCGGCTGCGTCGCGAGTTCGCTGGCGTGCATTCGGTGGCCACATTGCAGGACAAGGTCGAGATGTACGTCGACCACACCATCGAGCGCGCCACAGACGGTGTCACCTACACCGGCGTCGAGCAGTTCAAGTCCGGCAGCGCCTACCTGTTCATCGCCAACCACCGCGACATCGTGATGGACCCGGCCTTCGTCAACTACGCCGTGTACCACGCCGGCCTGCCGACACCGCGCATCGCGATTGGCGACAACCTGCTGCAAAAGCCGTTCGTCAGCGACCTGATGCGCCTGAACAAGAGCTTCATCGTGCACCGCTCGCTCACCGGTCGCCGCGAGAAGATGGCGGCCTATCAACTGCTGTCGGCCTACATCAATCACTCGATCCGCAACGATTGCGCCTCGATCTGGATCGCCCAGGCTGAAGGCCGGGCGAAGGACGGCGACGACCGCACCGAATCGGCCATCCTCAAGATGTTCCACATGAGCCGCAAGGACGAGCCATTCGGCGAAGTCATTCAGTCGCTGAACCTCACCCCTGTGTCGATCAGCTATGAATACGACCCGTGCGATCAGGCCAAGGCCCGCGAGTTGTTCATCCGCGCCACCACCGGCAGCTACACCAAAGTGCCGGGCGAGGACGATGTGAGCATTGCCAAGGGCATCACCGGCTACAAGGGCCGGGTCCACGTGAACTTCGCCGCGCCGATCACCGAGCTGTTCGAAGACACCAAGCAATTGGCGATCGAGATGGACAAGCAAATTCTCGGTGGCTATCGCCTGTTCCCGGTGCATTACCTGGCCTACGCCCAATGGAAAGACGCCGACCCACAATTGCAGGTGCCCAAAGCGTCTGAAGTATTTGCGGCCGACGAACTGGCCAAGGCGCAGGAAGAATGGAACAAGCGCCTTGAGGGCTGCCCCGAGGAACATCGTCCGTTCCTGGTGCTGCAATATGCGACGCCGGTGCGCAATCAGTACCGGGTGAAGGCCGGGTTGCCGCTGTAAGGCTTCCGACTGGATACGACAACGGCGCCCTAGGGCGCCGTTTTCATTGCTGCAGTTTTTGCTGTCAGACCCGCGTGCTGATCCACGACACCAGCAACGCCAATCCCAGGCAGGCGAAACCGAAACGATAGAAAAAGCGGTTCATGCGCAAGGTCGCCCAATCCAGGGTCGGCTCGACGTTGGGCTGGCGCTGGCGCTGGGACACGATACTGGCCATGGCGCGCTGTTCGCGGCGACGAGTGGCGTGCAGCAGCCAACTGCCGGGGAAGGCCAGCAGCAAGGCCAGCAGATTGACCAGTTTGGCGGGATGGGCGGTAAACAGCGTCATCAAATGCAGTGACATCACGGACCTCAAACAAAACAGGTGTGGCAGGCGCCGAACCGACGACTGCGGCGCGGATTCTACCGAAAGCCTCCCCTCCTGCACCCGCTTTACGACAAATAACTGACCATTTGGCAGATTCCTGACTTGAGTCACAGCTTCGTCATCTGAATCCGTCAGTCTCCCGCCCCACGAAAACAGACATGGATATCGTCATGCTTCACGCTGAAAACCAGGATCGCCTGTACCTCATCTCCCCGAGCGACGAACAACAAAACCTTGTGGGAAGCCTCGCCTTCAATGTTCAGGACCGCCACTGGCTGGTGTATTGCGCGCTGGGCGGGCATCAACATGCGGATTTGCCGGAAGCGGATTTGTTGACCGGAGTGAGTGTGCTGGACTTCTACTCCGAAGCCGCCTGACACAACACATTCCTTGTAGGAACGAGCCTGCTCGCGAAGGCGTCGCGTCAGTCGACATCGACTTTGACTGACTCTCCGCTTTCGCGAGCAGGCTCCCACCGTTGTTCGGTGACGTAGGCATAAATGAAAAAGCCCGGGGCCATTGCTGGCTCCGGGCTTTTTTGATTCTGGCGAAAAGTTACTCGCCGAGAACCTGACCCACGGTCGGATCCTTGAACAGACGCGTCAACGCATCGCTCAACACATCGCTGACCAGCTTGGTGTTGGTTTCCTGGTTCGGTGCCATGCCGAAACGCTGGTCCAGGGATGCGCCGTAACGACCGCTGTAACGACGATTGGCGTTCTGCACATCGGAGCGAAAGGTCGCGCCGATGGTCGCTTCAGTCACGTACATGCCTTCTTTAGGCGACTGATATTTCAGCTCGGCCAGGGTCACGGTGATTTGCGGTGCGTTCGGTGCATTGTTGGTCGGGGTAAAGCCCAGCAACCGTACGGCCGCTTCGGCCTGCGCCTGCAGCTTCGGCAGAATCTGTGCGCCCTGCACGGTGATCGCGCTGGTTTCCGGGTACAGGCCGCCGCGCGTGCCCAGCGTTGGCGACGGACGACCGTCGACCACGCGCACCACCACTGGCTGGCCATGGCCGACCGGCGCCAGCTGAGTGGTCAGCTTGGGCTCAGGGTTCAGTTGTTGCGGGCTGTGGGCGCAGCCGACGAGGGTCAAACTGGTCACAGTGATTAAACCGAACAACAGGCGTTGCAACATGCGCTTCTCTCCAGAATCAGGCACAAACAGGCTTGCAGTATAGCGGTGGGCCACTGCGGCGAACCAGTGGCCTTCAATCAATACTGAAATGTCTGACAAACCCTTGGGAAAGCGGTTCCTGTCACACATCTGTCATCGCTCATACACTGGCACGTAACGGCTAGTGGGCAAACTCCACTGCAGTCCCCCATCAGGTACTTCGCCATGCGCTACCTCATCTCATTGTTCGCGCCACGCCCGTTGCACCGTTGCTTTGCCCTGCTCGACAGCAATGGTCATTGCCAGGCGTTCAAGCAGTGCAGCCTCCAGCCGATGGGCGATAGCTGGGTCGAAATCGAAGAAATCCGCCTCAACTGGCTGCATCAGCCTCTGCCCCCTAGCGCCCGCGTGAGCACCCGCCAGCCACGCGCACGGGTGCAACATCTGTTGACCACCTGACCGAACGCCTAATAAAAGTCATTAAACACGTCCATTTCCCTGCGTTTCTTAGATACAATCTCCCCCCGATTATAAGGACGTCTCCTGATCGGGCCTCGCAGCATCGTCAATGCCTTGGTATTGACACCCCGCACCGCCCACAGAGAGCCGCCCACACAGATCGAGTGAAGCTGGCGCGCTTGCTGTTCCCTGAGCAAAAACCCCGCTTTTCGCGAATCTGCAGAGCTGTCATTACGCTCGGTCACTGAGCTGTTTGCCCGTTTTGCCTGCCATGTACCCCATGACGGCAATCCATCCGGGCACGGTGCCAGGCTGGGACAGCCCTTTTTTGAGGTTCACGTCTTCAAAAGAGCGTGAAAAAAACGGGTTTTCACAACTTCACAAGAGTGTGGCGAGCAAATGAATAGTTTTGCGTCTGAACATGCACCATTAGCGTCTGAAACAGCCCAACGACACAGGACCGAGCGTTCCTCGAATACCGGAGCCTGAAGCCTGTCCGCTACGGATTTGGTTGCACAAACGGATGTATCGACCATAAGTCGAATTGCCAGTCGCGCGTTCAAATGAGTTCATAGACCTCATTGACCCGGCCGGTAGCGTCCGTCGAAGTTGCAAAAAATTGCGAAGATTCGGACATGGCGATACTGACCATGAGTACCAGGGGCCTCACTGACACGCCCCGGAACGCCTGGCAGCCATGCCGACAATTTGGTGCTGCAGATTTTGGAGACGCGTTAAATGGCGCATAACGAAGCAGTCGACGTAGTACTGGTTGGGGCCGGCATCATGAGTGCCACCCTGGCGGTATTGCTCAAAGAGCTCGACCCCGCGATCAAGCTGGAAGTCGTCGAGCTGATGGATTCCGGTGCTGCGGAGAGTTCCAACCCGTGGAACAACGCCGGTACCGGTCACGCCGGGCTGTGTGAGCTCAACTACACGCCACAGGCGGCTGATGGCACCGTCGACATCAAGAAAGCCGTGCACATCAACACTCAGTTCGAGGTGTCGAAGCAGTTCTGGTCCTACCTGACCAAGAAAGGCACGTTCGGCTCCTGCAAGTCGTTCATCAGCCCGGTGCCGCACCTGAGCTTCGTGCAAGGTGACAGCGGCGTTTCCTTCCTCAAGGAACGCTTCAAGGTGCTGAGCAAGCACCACGCCTTCGCGGACATGGAATACACCGAAGACAAAGCCAAGATGGCCGACTGGATGCCGCTGATGATGCCGGGCCGTCCGGCCGACGAAGTCGTCGCTGCGACCCGCGTGATGAATGGCACAGACGTCAACTTCGGCGCCCTGACCAATCAACTGCTCAAGCACCTGACCAGCGCGCCCGACGCACAGGTCAAGTACTGCAAGCGCGTGACCGGCCTGAAGCGCAACAACGGCGGCTGGACTGTCAGCATCAAGGACGTCAACAGCGGCAACACCCGTGACGTCGACGCGAAATTCGTCTTCCTCGGCGCTGGCGGCGCGGCATTGCCGCTGTTGCAGGCTTCGGGTATCGAAGAAAGCAAAGGCTTCGGCGGCTTCCCGATCAGTGGCCAATGGCTGCGTTGCGACAACCCGGAAGTGGTCAAGCACCACCAGGCCAAGGTGTACAGCCAGGCCGCCGTGGGTTCGCCACCGATGTCTGTGCCGCACCTGGACACCCGTGTCGTCGATGGCAGCAAGTCCCTGTTGTTCGGACCTTACGCCGGGTTCACCACCAAGTTCCTCAAGCACGGTTCCTTCATGGACCTGCCGATGTCGGTTCGCGCCGGCAACATCGGTCCGATGCTGGCCGTGGCGAAAAACAACATGGACCTGACCAAGTACCTGGTCAGCGAAGTGATGCAATCGATGGAACAGCGTCTGGAATCCCTGCGTCGCTTCTACCCGGAAGCGAAAGCCGAAGACTGGCGCCTGGAAGTGGCCGGCCAACGGGTTCAGATCATCAAGAAAGACCCGAAAAAGGGCGGCGTCCTGCAGTTCGGTACCGAACTGGTCGCGGCCAAGGACGGTTCCCTTGCAGCACTGCTTGGCGCTTCCCCAGGTGCTTCGGTGACGGTTTCGATCATGCTTGAGCTGATCGAAAAATGCTTCCCGACCAAAGCGTCTGGTGAGTGGGCGGCCAAACTGGCGGAAATCTTCCCGGCTCGGGAAAAGGTTCTGGAGACCGACGCAGCGCTGTATCGCAAGATCAATGCGCACAACAACGTCGCGCTGGAACTGGTTGAAGCCAGTAATGAGACCGAAAGCTACGCTTGATTCGGCCCCATAAAAAACGCCCCGTTCTCAGTGAGAGCGGGGCGTTTTTTTATGGCCGCGGAAACGGATGATCCGGGTTATTCAGGGCAACAGTTTAACCGCGGGCCTTGGCGATCAGCTCGATGTAGTCGGCCGCGTTGCGCTGATCCTTGATCAGGGCGACGAAGTCATTGCCGTGCTCATCCTTACCGTCCAGGTCCAGGCCAGCCTCGACGAAAAACGTCAGAAAACGCTCGAAGTCATCGATGCGCAGGCCGCGGTAGGCCTTGATCAACTTGTGCAGCGACGGCGAAGTGGCGTCGACTGGCTCGAAATCGAGGAACAACTTGATCTGCTCGTCGCCGATCTCGTCACCAATCACTTGTTTCTTATCTTTACGCATTGCCGACTCCAGCTCGCAGACATTACACGGGGCGGGCAGTTTACCCCTGCCCGGGCACAAGGCTCAACGCGGACGAACAGCACCGGTATGCAGATCAGCCCAGACATGGCCGTTGGCATAACTCAGGAACTGGCAATACACCGTGTCATTGCGCAACAAGTCGATTACCACACGGTACTGCGCCATCGGGTAAAACAGCGTCAGGGTTTTGCTTTTGTCGTCGTAGATCGGCTTTTTCAGGCTTTTGCTTTCGCCATCGAAGTTGACCAGTACCTGGCTGATGCTCGCGCCCTTATTCAAGGATTTGCCCTTGAGGCGGATCATCACCGGTGACGTGACCGGAATCGGCTGTTGATTGGACTGACGCTGACTGCCGATCACCACTGAATACTCGGTGACCTGCAACAGCTGTTGCTGCTCAGGCTCCGCGTCGCGCAGGGTCAGGTCGTCGGGCGGTAAAAACTGCGCGTGCATCGGCGCCGGCGCGGCCGCCAGAGGCAGGCTGAGGCTCAACAACAGGGCGGCACAGCTGCGGATCAAAAGGCTCATCACGAGCTCCGAAGGCGAGGCCGGATACTCTAGCATGAGGATCAACCGTGTGATTTGGCGATATAGGTCAATACTTCGCAGTAACAGGCTGGCCATGCTGGACGAGCTTTCAGCCGTCGTTCAACAGTGCATCGCCTTCTAGGAAGTGTTCATGACGTTCTCCGTACCCCCGTTGTTCGCGGCCTGGCGTCAGACCTGGCGCGCCGGCTATACCCTCAGACGCTTACGTGGCGACATCAGTGCCGGGTTAACGGTAGGGATTATCGCCATCCCGCTGGCCATGGCCCTGGCGATTGCCGTCGGTGTCCCGCCCCAGCAAGGGTTGTATACGGTACTGATCGCTGCGCCCCTGATCGCCCTGACAGGCGGTTCGCGTTTCAATGTCAGCGGGCCGACCGCCGCGTTCGTGGTCATTCTGCTGCCCATCACCCAACAATATGGCCTGGGCGGCCTGCTGCTCTGCACCCTGCTCGCCGGCATCATCCTCATTGCCCTGGGGCTGATTCGAGCCGGGCGGTTGATTCAGTACATTCCTTATCCGGTCACCCTGGGCTTTACCGCCGGGATCGGCATTGTCATTGCCACCCTGCAATTGAAGGATTTGCTGGGCCTGAACACCGCCGGCCATGCAGAACACTACGTCGAACAGCTGGGCGTGTTGATTCTGGCGTTGCCCAGCGCCCGGCCAGGGGACGGGATCATCGGCATCACATGCCTGGCAGTTCTTATTGTCTGGCCAAAGTGGGTGCCGAGGATTCCGGGGCATCTGATAGCGCTGACCGTCGGCGCGCTCCTGGGGTTGGCGCTGGAGCACAACGGGATGGCGGTGGCGACATTGGGTGAACGTTTCAGCTACATGGTCGAGGGCGTCAGCCATCCCGGCATTCCGCCGTTCCTGCCACGCTTTGATTGGCCGTGGAATCTTCCCGGTCCCGACGGCCAACCTCTGCACCTTTCTTATGACTTGATCCGCCAATTGATGGCGCCGGCGTTCGCCATTGCCATGCTCGGCGCTATCGAATCCTTATTGTGTGCGGTGGTGACAGATGGCATGACCGGCAGCAAACACGACCCCAACGCAGAACTGCTGGGCCAAGGCCTGGGCAACCTGATCGCACCGCTGTTCGGCGGCATTACTGCCACAGCAGCCATTGCCCGAAGTGCCACCAACGTGCGCAGCGGAGCCTTTTCGCCACTGGCCGCCATTATTCACAGCGCAGTGGTGCTGATGGCAATACTCGTCCTCGCACCGCTTTTCAGCTACCTGCCGATGGCTGCACTGGCCGCGTTGCTGATAATGGTGGCATGGAACATGAGCGAGGCCCGCCACGTGCTGCATACCTTGCGCATCGCGCCTCGCAGCGATGTGCTGGTCTTGCTGACCTGCCTGAGCCTGACGGTGTTGTTCGACATGGTGATGGCCGTCGCCGTCGGCCTGCTGCTGGCCGCCGGGTTATTCATCAAGCGCATGAGCGACCTCACCGACACCGCCGAACTCCCCCCCGCCTACCATCAGGCCCTGCAGGACATGCCGGAGCATGTTCGCTGCTATGCGATACGCGGGCCACTGTTCTTCGGCGCGGCTGAAAAAGCCCTGGGGGTGCTACGCAAATTCAACCCGGAGGTCAAAGTGGTGATCGTCGAGATGAGCGCCGTGCCGATGCTGGACATGACGGCGCTGGCGGCCTTCGACAATATCCTGAGGGATTACCGCACGGACGGCATCGGCCTGATTCTGGTGGCGACCGCTCCACGGGTGCGCCTGAAGCTCAGGCGCGCGGGCATCCATCGGGAACAGCGTAAGCTGGCCTACGTGAACAACCTGGAACAGGCTCGTCGCAAAAGCGAACGCTGGCTGGCCGGGGAAAATTGAGGGTACGGCTCAATCAAACTGCGCGCGCATCCACGCCTGATACTCGGCCACACCCGGCTCGCCTTCACGCGGTGCCCACGGAGCAAGCTCACCTTCACCGACCGGCCGATAAGGGCCGGCTTTGCACTCGAACATCACGCTGTCGGCTTCCAGCACGACCAGACCATGAAACACGCCGTGAGGAAGATCAACGCCCACCGATTCGCCAGCCGCTTGCAGAACGCGCGTGTGGATAACGCCTCCAGACTCATCAAAAATCAACAGACCGAGACGCCCCCGCAGCACCAACAGCGTTTCCGCCTTGTCATCACTCAGATGCCGATGAGGGGGAATATACGTACTTGGCTGCAAACCCACGGCCATGCGATGGCACGGTTCCTCCATCCGATGAAAGTTGTGATGCTGGCGCCCGCGCGGATTGTCCGCAGCTTTCTCGGCCAATTCGGTGAATAACGTTTGATCAAGAAAGCTCGGCGTGGCCAATGATTACATCCCTTTAACAGCAAAAATGCCGTTGGCATTACGCCAGTAACCCTTGTAGTCCATGCCGTAACCGAAAATGTAACGGTCGATGCACGGCAGGCCGACGAAATCGGCTTTCAGGTCCGGACGAGCCTTGCGGTCGTGGTCCTTGTCGATCAGCACGGCGGTGTGCACTTTGCGCGCGCCGGCGTGTTTGCAGAAGTCGATGATCGCGCCCAGGGTGTGACCTTCATCGAGGATGTCGTCGATGATCAGCACGTCACGATCGATGAACGACACTTCCGGCTTGGCTTTCCAGAACAGGTCGCCGCCGCTGGTTTCGTTGCGATAGCGGGTGGCGTGCAGGTAAGAAGCTTCCAGCGGGAAGTGCAGGTGCGTCAGCAGCTTGCCGGAGAAAATCAGGCCGCCGTTCATCACACAGAACACCACCGGGTTGGAATCCGCCAGTTGATCGTTGATTTGTGCACCGACGCGGGCGATGGCCGCCTCGACTTCAGCTTCGGTGTACAGGCAGTCAGCCTCTCGCATGATTTGACGGATATGCTCGAGATCAGCGGACATGGCGCTCTCCAAGGGGGGTGACGGACAGGAAAAGCGGGCAAAGGTACGCATCCCGCACGGCCAGATCAAGCGTTTGTGGACTAACGTACTGTATGTCTATAGGACAACACCCTCGGATAGATTAATCTAGGCCGGTTTTTTTGCCCGCCGCCGGAGCCTTTCCCATGCCCATCCTCGAGATCCGCCACCCGCTGATCCGTCATAAACTTGGCCTCATGCGCCGTGCAGATATCAGCACCAAGAATTTCCGTGAGCTCGCTCAGGAAGTCGGCGCCCTGCTGACCTATGAAGCCACCAAAGACCTGCCGCTGGAAGCCTACGACATTGAAGGCTGGTGCGGCACCGTGTCGGTCGAGAAAATCGCCGGCAAGAAGATTACTGTAGTCCCGATCCTGCGCGCCGGTATCGGCATGCTCGAAGGCGTGCTGAGCCTGATCCCGGGCGCCAAGGTCAGCGCCGTGGGCGTAGCCCGCAACGAACAGACCCTGCAGGCCCACACCTACCTGGAAAAACTGGTCCCGGAAATCAACGAGCGCCTGGCGATGATCATCGACCCGATGCTCGCTACCGGCAGCTCCATGGTCGCCACCATCGACCTGCTGAAAAAAGCCGGCTGCCGCGACATCCGCGCCATGGTGCTGGTCGCCGCGCCGGAAGGCATCGCCGCCGTGGAGAAGGCTCACCCCGACGTGACCATCTACACCGCCTCCATTGATGAAAAACTGAACGAACACGGTTACATCATTCCGGGCCTGGGCGATGCCGGTGACAAAATCTTCGGCACCAAGCAGAAGGACGCTTGAGCATGCAACAAGAGTTCAACGATCCGCTCTGGCGCACGGTGCTGTCGGGTGCACAGATGCTGTTCGTGGCCTTCGGCGCCCTGGTGTTGATGCCGCTGATTACCGGCCTCGACCCGAACGTCGCGTTGTTCACTGCGGGCCTGGGGACGATTCTGTTTCAGATCGTCACCGGGCGTCAGGTGCCGGTGTTCCTGGCGTCGAGCTTTGCCTTCATCACCCCGATCATTCTCGCCAAGGGCCAATTCGGCCTCGCCGCGACCATGGGCGGCGTGATGGCGGCCGGTTTCGTCTACACCTTTCTCGGACTGGCCGTGAAGATCAAAGGCACCGGGTTCATCGACCGCTTGCTGCCACCGGTGGTGATTGGTCCGGTGATCATCTCCATCGGCCTGGCCATGGCGCCGATTGCCGCCAACATGGCAATGGGCAAGGCCGGCGACGGCACTGAGCTGATTCATTACCAGACGGCGATGCTGATCTCGATGCCGGCGCTGCTGACCACCCTGATCGTTGCGGTGTTCGGCAAAGGCATTTTCCGCCTGGTGCCGATCATTTCCGGCGTGCTGGTCGGTTTTGCCATGGCCTTCTATTTCGGCGTCGTGGATACCGCGAAGATTGCCGCGGCCCCGTGGTTTGCGATTCCGCACTTCACCGCGCCGGAGTTCAACTGGCAGGCGATTCTGTTCATCGTTCCGGTAGCGTTGGCCCCGGCCATCGAGCACATCGGCGGCGTGATTGCCGTCGGTAGCGTGACCGGCCGCGATTACCTGAAGAAGCCCGGCCTGCACCGCACCCTGCTCGGCGATGGCATTGCCACCACCGCAGCCGGCCTGTTCGGCGGTCCACCCAACACCACGTACGCCGAAGTGACGGGCGCGGTGATGCTGACCAAGAACTACAACCCGAAAATCATGACCTGGGCGGCGATCTTCGCCATCAGCCTGGCGTTCATCGGCAAGTTCGGCGCGCTGTTGCAAAGCATTCCGGTGCCGGTGATGGGCGGGATTCTCTGCCTGTTGTTCGGTTCGATTGCGGCCGTGGGCATGAACACGCTGATTCGCCACAAGATCGATCTGGGCGAAGCGCGCAATCTGGTGATTGTGTCGGTGACCCTGGTGTTCGGGATTGGCGGTGTGCTGGTCGGCACCGGGACTGGCCCGGACGACTTCGGCCTCAAAGGCATCGCGCTGTGCGCGGTGGTGGCGATTGCGCTGAACCTGTTGCTGCCGGGGAATGACAGCTGGAAGCACAAGAAGGCGGATGAGCCGTTGTTGTAACAGCTGATCCTGTGGCGAGGGAGCTTGCTCCCGCTGGGTCGCGAAGCGGCCCCAAAATCTCGCAGTTAATGAAGATTTTGTGAGTGCTGCGCACTCAAACGGGAGCAAGCTCCCTCGCCACAGTTTGTCTTCTTACAACGCCAACGGCGCCCTTTCACACAAGGCACTCAACGCCCGCGCCCACTGCGGATCATCGTTGAGGCAAGGTACCAGCACCAATTCCTCGCCCCCCGCCTCGCGGAACAATTCCTTCCCGCGATCACCGATTTCCTCAAGCGTCTCGATGCAATCGGCAACGAACGCGGGGCACATCACTAGCACCTTCTTCACGCCCATTCCCGCCAGCTCATCGAGGCGCGCTTCGGTGTAGGGTTCGATCCATTTCGCCCGGCCCAAACGCGACTGAAACGACACTGACCATTTACCGTCCGGCAGCCCCAGCCGTTTGGCAAACTCGGAGGCAGTACGCAGGCATTGGGCGCGGTAGCAGGTCGCCAATACTTCTGGCGAAGCGTTCTGGCAGCAATTATCGCTTTTGAAGCAATGATGGCCGGTAGGGTCGATCTTGGTCAGGTGCCGCTCCGGCAAACCGTGGAAGCTCAGCAACAGGTGATCGTAATCCTGCTGCAAATAAGGCTTCGCGCTGGCGACCAACGCGTCGAGGTATTCCGGTTGATCGTAAAAAGGCTGGAGAACCGAAAACTGTACGTCGAGCTGCTTCTCACGCACTACCCGCCTGGCTTCCTCAATCACCGTCGTCACGGTGCTGTCGGCGAACTGAGGATAAAGCGGAGCGAGCGTGATTTTTTTGTGGCCCTGGGCGGCCAGCTGAACCAGTTTCGTCTCAATCGACGGCTCACCGTAGCGCATCGCCAGCTCTACCGGCCCATGGCTCCACTGGGCAGTCATGGCCTGTTGCAGGCGACGGCTGAGTACCACCAGGGGCGAGCCCTCCTCCCACCAGATCGACGCGTAGGCGTGGGCTGACTGCTCCGGGCGTTTGATCAGGATCAGCGACACCAGCAAGCGTCGCACCGGCCATGGCAGGTCGATCACATACGGGTCCATCAAAAATTGATTGAGGTAGCTGCGCACATCCGCCACCGAGGTGGAGGCCGGTGAACCCAGGTTAACCAGAAGCAATGCGTGATCGGTCATGCAACGTCCTATTTCAAAGGCGGCTGGACAGGTCGTCCAGGGCCGCGCGCAAATCGGTGAACTGGAAAGTGAAACCCGCGTCCAGCGCGCGAACCGGCAGGGCCTTCTGCCCACCCAGCAACAACAACGACAACTCGCCAAACCCCACTTTCAACGCCAGGGCTGGCATGGGCATGAACGCCGGGCGGTGCAGCACGCTGCCCAACGTCTTGGCAAATTCGCGATTGCGCACCGGTTTTGGCGCGCAGGCATTATAAGGACCGCTAGCGTCATTCTGATGCAGAAGAAAATCAATCAGGGCGATTTGATCGTTGATATGAATCCATGGCATCCACTGCCGACCGCTACCGATCGGCCCGCCCAGCCCCAGTTTGAACGGCAGCAACAGCCGCGACAAAAAGCCGCCCTCGGCCGACAACACCAACCCGGTACGAATCAGCACGACACGCAACCCCAAGGCTTCGGCACGCTGGGCGGTTTCTTCCCAGGCGATGCACAACTGGCTGGCGAAATCATCGATGACCGGGGGCGATGCCTCGGTCAGCTCACGCTCCCCTCCATCGCCATACCAGCCCACCGCAGAACCGGACATCAACAGCGAAGGCTTTTGCTCGCGTTTTTCGAGCCACGCCAGCAGCGTTTCCGTCAGGGTGATGCGGCTGCTCCAGAGCAACGCCTTGCGCTTGTGCGTCCAGGGCCGATCGGCAATCGGTGCGCCTGCCAGATTGATAATGGCGTCCAGCGGTGCCTGATCGAGGTCCTCCAGCCGGGCAATACCCTTCACTTGAGAGCCGCAGATTTTCGCGACTTTTTCTGGCTTGCGACTCCAGACCGTCAGGCTGTGCCCCTGACTCAACCAGTGTCTGCAGAGCTGACGTCCTATCAAACCAGTACCGCCGGTCAGCAATATGTGCATGACTTCTTCCTCGCGTGGCGTTTAACCCTGATCACTAGTCTATTTTTATAAGCAGGGATCTTTGGTATCGGGCATGTCCTGTGTTTAACAATAGGCCAAGCTGTCAGATCGAGAACGCTAGAAGTTATACCAAAAAACAATATTGTACAGGTTTGACCCACAGCGTAGTCTGTACAGAAAGGTAAACGAGGCCCCTATGACTGTACCTATCGCAATCATCGGCACCGGCATCGCCGGGCTCTCAGCCGCTCAGGCCCTGACTGACGCAGGGCATGTCGTTCAACTTTTCGATAAAAGCCGCGGCAGTGGCGGACGCATGTCGAGCAAACGCAGCGATGCGGGTGCTCTGGACATGGGCGCGCAATATTTCACTGCCCGCGACCGGCGCTTCGTCACCGAGGTTCAGCGTTGGCAAGCCAACGGCTGGGTCGCTGAATGGACGCCACAGCTCTATACCTACCACGGTGGCCAGCTCAACCTGTCGCCGGACGAACAGACCCGCTGGGTCGGCACGCCGCGCATGAGCGCCATCACGAGAGGCCTGCTCGGCGATCTGCAAGTGCAGTTTGCTTGCCGGATCACCGAGGTCTATCGCGGTGAAGAGCACTGGCACTTGCAGGACGCCGAAGGCTTCACTCACGGTCCGTTCAGTCATGTGGTGATCGCCACGCCAGCGCCTCAAGCCACCGCATTGCTGGCTGCGGCATCGAAGCTGGCCGGGGCTGCCGCCGGGGTAAAGATGGACCCGACCTGGGCCGTCGCCCTGGCATTCGAAACGCCGCTGGAGACCCCCATGGAAGGCTGCTTCGTGCAGGACAGCCCACTCGACTGGCTGGCCCGCAACCGCAGCAAGCCGGGACGTGACAACACCATGGATACGTGGGTACTGCATGCGACCAGCGCCTGGAGCCGCCAACACATCGACCTGTCCAAGGAAGCGGTGATCGAGCAGCTGCACGGTGCGTTCGCTGAGTTGCTGCACGATTCCATGCCTGCCCCGAGCTTCAGCCTCGCCCACCGCTGGCTCTATGCCCGCCCCGCCAGCAGCCACGAATGGGGCGCGCTCGCCGATGCCGACCTGGGCCTTTACGTATGCGGCGACTGGTGCCTGTCCGGGCGGGTTGAAGGCGCTTGGCTCAGTGGCCAGGAAGCCGCTCGCCGACTGCATGAGCACCTGCAGTGAACGGCATCAATCCCAATAAATTGCTGCTGTCGAAGTGGACAGCAGCCCATCCGCAACACCGCGAAAAACACTTTCTGGTGACCGAGGTATTCCGTGACGAGGAAGGCACGGTGCTGGAAGTCGAGTTGCAGGCGGTGCTGACCAAGCGCAGTGAACGCCTCGATTGGCGAACCCTCAAGAACAGCGACACCTGGCATTTGGGCTGGAAGTAGAACCGATGGAAGTGAGCTCGCTCCCACAGGGGTCGCCTGGGCGACGATAAAACCTATACAAAAAATTTGACTTGTACACCTTTGAATCTATGATGGAGATTATGTTGTACAGAGAACCAACTCTGTACAAGTTTAGATTCGAGGTGCTTCGATGCGCGACCAGCCAGCGACCCGACCAAAAATAGCTATCAGCGCCTGCCTGATGGGCGCCGTGGTTCGCTATAACGGCGGGCACAAGGAATCACGCCTGTGCAGTCGAACACTCGCTGATCATTTCGATTTTGTCCCGGTGTGCCCGGAAGTTGCCATCGGCCTCGGTATCCCCCGTGAACCGATTCGCCTGGTCGGCAACCCACTGCATCCCGAAGCGGTAGGCAGCGTTAACGCCGAGCTCAACGTTACCCGCCCACTCAAAGAATACGGCCAGACAATGGCGGGTCAGTTAAGCGACATTTGCGGCTACATCTTTATGCAAAAGTCCCCGTCGTGCGGCCTGGAAAGGGTCAAGGTCTATCAGGCCAACGGTGTACCAGTGGAGGGCGGCGGACGCGGTCTCTATGCCGAGGCATTCTGTGCACTGCACCCTGACCTGCCGGTAGAGGAAGACGGCCGCCTCAACGACCCGGTGCTGCGAGAAAACTTTCTGACTCGCGTGTTTGCCTACAGCGCCTGGCAACAATTACTGCAAAAAGGCCTGACCCGCCGCGACCTCACCGAGTTTCACTCGCGCTACAAATACCTGCTGATGGCGCATAACCCGGTGCAGTACAAAACCCTGGGCAATCTGCTGGGCAACATGGGCCAGACCGATCCTGAAGAACTCGGCCCACGCTACTTCCGCGAACTGATGGAGGCCTTGAAAAAATGCGCCACGCGGCGCACCCACACCAACGTCCTGCAACACATCAGCGGTTATCTCAAGCAAGTCACCAGCCCTGAAGACAAACAGGAAATGCAGCACGTCATCAGCCAGTACCGCCA
Source organism: Pseudomonas sp. URMO17WK12:I12 (assembly GCF_000514395.1). Taxonomy (NCBI): domain Bacteria; kingdom Pseudomonadati; phylum Pseudomonadota; class Gammaproteobacteria; order Pseudomonadales; family Pseudomonadaceae; genus Pseudomonas; species Pseudomonas sp. URMO17WK12:I12. The sequence continues at coordinate 63,179 of NZ_AZVV01000021.1, read as the reverse complement.
AGGCATCGTGCCGCTGGTGGTGCCATTGACCCTGCTCAAGCACTACTTCCGCCAGTACCCGGATCCCTACATTGCGCAACAGGTTTACCTGCAACCGCACCCGGAAAACCTCAGCCTGCGAAACGCGATCTAATGAAATCCCCACTCGACACCAGCGCCAGCGAAGACCTCGGCGACGACTTTAAAAAAGCGTTGGACGAAGGCTGGCTGCCGATCCGTGAAGTGGCGCGCCAGACCGGTGTGAACGCCGTGACACTGCGCGCCTGGGAACGGCGCTACGGGCTGATCGTTCCGCAACGCACACCCAAGGGCCATCGGCTGTTCTCTGCCGAACACGTTCAACGCATCCAGACGATCCTCACCTGGCTCAATCGCGGCGTGGCCGTCAGCCAGGTCAAGCAGTTGCTGGACACGCCGCAAGCGTTTAGCGAACCCGTTGAAAACGACTGGCAGGTGTTGCGCCAGACGCTGCTGCACGCGGTGTCGCAACTGAACGAACGCACCCTGGATGACACCGTCAATCAAGCCATGGCGCTGTACCCACCGCGCACCTTGTGCGAACAACTGCTGATGCCATTGCTGGCAGAACTGGACCAACGCTGGCAGGGCCAGTTTGGTGCCCAGATGGAACGGGCATTCTTTTATTCGTGGTTACGCAGCAAATTCGGCGCACGCATCTACCATAACAATCGTCAGTTGCGCGCCGCGCCCCTGCTGTTGATCAATCACTCCGATGTACCACTGGAACCTCAGCTGTGGCTCACCGCCTGGCTGATCAGCAGCGCCGATTGCCCGGTGGAGGTGTTCGACTGGCCTCTACCTGCCGGCGAGCTCGCAATGGCGGTTGATCACCTGCAAGCCCGAGGCGTACTGCTGTATTCCAGCAAAGCCATGAACCTTTCCCAGTTGCCAAAACTGTTGAATGGCGTCAGTTGCCCAAAAATGATTGCCGGACCAACGGTATGCATCCACCACGCCGAGTTGTCCGTAAGAACTTCCGGAATCGTTGATTTGTCCTTCGCGGAAGACCCGTTATCGGCGCATCAGGCACTGGTTCTGCGTGGGCTAATTTAATGAATCGTGCGGACACAACCATGCAATTGATCTGGCTGCGCAGCGACTTGCGCCTACATGACAACACCGCCCTCTCGGCTGCCGCGGCTCGCGGCCCTACGGTGGCGGTATACCTGTTGAGCCCGCAGCAGTGGCTGGAACACGACGATGCGCCATGCAAAGTGGATTTCTGGCTGCGAAACTTGCGTGAACTGAATCGCGCACTGGGTGATCTGAACATCCCCTTGCTGATCCGCAACGCATCTCACTGGGATGAAGCGCCGAAGGTGCTGCTCGAAATGTGTCAGCAGTTGAAGGTCGACGCCGTACACGTGAACGAAGAGTACGGTGTTCATGAAAGCCGTCGTGATGCGGCGGTGGCCCAAACGCTGAACGCCAATGGCATCGACTTCCATAGCTACCTTGACCAATTGCTGTTCAAACCGGGCACCGTGCTCACCAGGACCGGCACTTACTTTCAGGTCTTCAGTCAGTTCCGCAAGGTCTGCTACGACAGATTGCGCGGGTCATTGCCGAGCCTGATCGCTGCGCCGGCTGTCCAGGCGCCACTGGCGATCAACAACGAAAACATTCCCTCAAGCGTCGACGGCTTCGAAACACCGAGTGAAAGCCTGCGCACACTCTGGCCCGCCGGTGAAGCCGAAGCCCGACGCCGCCTCGACACCTTCGCCGACGCTCAGATCGACTACTACAAAGACGAACGGGACTTCCCGGCCAAGCCCGGCACCAGCCAGCTCTCGGCCTATCTCGCCGCCGGGGTGATTTCCCCGCGCCAATGCCTGCACGCCGCCCTGCAAACCAATCAGGGCGAATTCGAAAGCGGCAAGGTCGGCGCTGTCACCTGGATCAACGAATTGCTGTGGCGCGAGTTCTACAAACATATTCTGGTGGGTTACCCGCGAGTCTCCCGCCATCGCGCCTTTCGCCCGGAAACCGAAGCCCTTGCCTGGCGCAACGCTCCAGAAGAACTGCTGGCGTGGCAAGAAGCGCGCACCGGTCTGCCGATCATCGACGCGGCCATGCGTCAATTGCTTGAGACCGGCTGGATGCACAACCGGCTGCGCATGGTGGTGGCGATGTTCCTGACCAAGAACCTGCTGATCGACTGGCGCGAAGGCGAGCGCTTTTTCATGCGGCACTTGATCGACGGCGATCTGGCGGCGAATAACGGTGGATGGCAGTGGAGCTCATCCACCGGCACCGATTCGGCGCCCTACTTCCGGATTTTCAACCCGCTGAGCCAATCGGAAAAATTCGACACCGAAGGCGTGTTCATCAAGCACTGGCTGCCAGAACTGGCCGGGCTCAATAAAAAGGAAGTTCACAATCCGGCCAACCTCGGCGGACTGTTCGGTGTGGCGGATTATCCATCGCCGATCGTCAATCTGAGCACGTCCCGACAACGAGCGCTGGCCGCGTTCAAGAGCCTGCCTTCGCGACAACAGGCCGGAGGACGCCATGAGTGATTTCCTGCGGCGTTTTGCCGAGCAGTTTGCGGCCTTGGACAAGGACAACCTGCACCACCTCAATCAGCTTTACACCCATGATGTGCAATTCACTGACCCGCTGCATGAAGTACAAGGCCTGGTGGCGTTGCGCAGCTACTTCACCGATCTCTATACCAATGTCAGTGACCTGCATTTCGAGTTTCACGGTTTCGACCACATCAGTGAAGGCGAAGGCTATCTGCGCTGGGTCATGAGTTACCGCCACCCGCGCCTGGCCAACGGCCAGTTGATACGAGTGGAAGGTTGCTCTCACCTGCTTTGGCGCGACAAGGTTTATCGGCATCGGGATTACTTCGATGCCGGGGCGTTGATTTACGAACATCTACCCGTATTGGGTCGGGCGATTGCCTGGCTAAAAAGGAGAATGGGATGAGTCTGGCAACTCCACGGCGCTACTGGTTGACCGGCGCCAGCAGCGGTATTGGCGCCTCGCTGGCCGAAGAAATACTCAAGACCGGCGCTCACGTGGCCGTCAGTGCACGCTCGACAGCCGTGTTGAAGGTCTTGTCCTTGCGCTATCCCGGACAAGTGCTGGTGGTGCCGGGTGACCTGACCAACAGCCAGCAGGTGCGTGAAATCGGTGAGCAGATTGCGCAAGTCTGGGGCTCGCTGGACACCGTTATTCTCAACGCGGGCACCTGCGAATACATCGACGTCCAGCAATTTGACTCATCGATTGTCGAACACGTGGTGCGCACCAATCTGCTCGCCAGCGCCTATTGCATCGAGGCGGCGTTACCATTGCTGCGCAAAGGCACCGCGCCGCACCTGGTGGCCGTCGCGAGCTCCGTTACGTACTTGCCGCTGCCGCGTGCCGAAGCCTATGGTGCGTCGAAGGCCGGGCTGCGCTACCTGTTTGAATCGCTGCGCATTGATCTCGCGCCGGAAGGCATCGAAGTCACTATTGTCAGCCCAGGCTTCGTCGAGACACCGCTGACGGCCAAGAATGACTTCCCGATGCCGCTCAGTTGGCCGGTGGGTAAAGCGGCCCGGCACATCTTCGCCAAACTCAAGAACCGGCCATTGGAGATCGCGTTTCCCGGCCTGTTCATGGCGGCACTGTGGCCTCTGTCGAAAATGCCCAACGCGGTGAAACTGGCCATCGGCAAACGCATGGTGCGCAGCCCTGCGCCGATCCAGGATCGCCCATGAACATCGCCATCATCGGCAGCGGCATCTCGGGACTGACCTGCGCCTACCTGCTGAATCGCCGGCATGAGATCACCCTGTTCGAGGCTGGCAACCGGGCGGGCGGTCATACCCACACGGTCGACGTGTCGGTCGATGGCCAGCGCTATGCGGTCGACACCGGTTTCATTGTCTTCAACAACCGGACCTACCCGAATTTCATCCGCCTGCTGGGCCAGCTCGGGGTGGGTTTCAAACCGACTGAGATGAGTTTCTCGGTGACGGACCCGGATACCGGTCTTGAGTACAACGGCAACAATCTGAACAGCCTGTTCGCCCAACGCCGCAACCTGTTGTCGCCCGGATTCTGGGGCATGTTGCGCGATATTCTGCGCTTCAATAAAGAAGCCCAGCGCGACCTGGCGCAAGGGCGCATCGCCGCCGACACCACGCTGGATGATTACTTGAAGGCCGGACACTACGGCGAGCGCTTTATCCTGCATTACATCGTGCCCATGGGGGCGGCGATCTGGTCAATGTCCATGGCGGACATGCTCGGTTTCCCATTGCAGTTTTTTGTGCGGTTTTTCAAGAATCACGGGCTGTTGTCCGTCAACAATCGCCCGCAATGGTGTGTGATTGAAGGCGGTTCCAATGCCTACGTCGGACCGCTGACCGCCTCATTTCGCGAGAAGATTCGTCTCAACTGCCCCGTGACGCGCGTCGAGCGTGATGACGCAGGTGTGGTTATTCACAGCGTTGCTGGCAGCGAACGCTTCGATAAAGTCGTGTTTGCCTGCCACAGCGATCAGGCGTTGAAACTGTTGGCCAGGCCGAGCGATGCGGAACGGTCGATCCTCGGTGCCCTGCCCTACGCCGATAACGAAGTGGTGCTGCACACTGATACGCGCTTGCTGCCCGTGGGCAAACGGGCCTGGGCCAGCTGGAATTATCGCCTAGGAGGCGCCGGTCACACACTGGCCGCCGTCACCTACGACATGAACATCCTCCAAGGTTTGCAGAGCGATACCACGTTTTGCGTCAGCCTCAACCAGAGCGCCGGCATCAGCCCTGACAAAGTGCTCGGCACATTCACCTACGCCCATCCGCAATACAGCCTGGCAGCCGTCGCCGCGCAAGGTCGTTGGGATGAACTGGATGGCACACAACACAGCCATTTTTGCGGCGCTTATTGGGCCAACGGTTTCCATGAAGACGGTGTGGTCAGCGCCTTGCGAGTCGCCCGCTCCTTTGGAGAAGTGCTGTGAACAGCGCCCTCTACAGCGGCTGGATTGCCCACCGGCGGTTTGCCCCAAGGCACCACGCCTTCCGCTATCGGATCGGCCTGCTGTACCTGGACCTCGACGAGCAGGACGCCGTGCTCGGCTTGTCGCCCCTGTCCGGCACCAGCCGCTTTGCACCCTACTCGTTTCGCGAAACGGATTACCTGAAAACCTTTACCGGCAAGGGCATGCGCCTGATTGATGCGGTTCGCCAGCAAGTCAGCGAAGTCATCGGCCATGCCCCGCAAGGGTCGATATGCCTGCTGACACAGGTGCGCAGTTGGGGTCTGTCGTTCAATCCGGTGAGTTTCTTCTATTGCCATGAAGCCGATGGGCAATTGGCTGCGATTGTTTGCGAAGTCACTAACACGCCGTGGCGAGAACGTTTTCTCTATGTGTTGCCAGCGAGGTCGCCTGAGAACCGGTTCGATTTCCATCAGCATTTCGTGGTGACCAAGGCATTTGATGTATCGCCATTTTTACCGCGGGATCTCGAGTATCGGATGAGTTTCAGCCCTGTCGCCAACACGCTCGGCGTGCACATGGCGGACTGGCAGGGTGAACTGAAACTCTTCGACGCCACCCTGAACCTGCATCGCGAAACGCTAAACCGCAGCAGCCTGCACCGTTACCTGCGGCAGTTTCCCTGGATGACCGCGAAAACCTGCCTGGCGATTTACTGGCAGGCGCTGCGCCTTTTGCTTAAACGCACCCCGGTGTTTGCTCATCGGGTTGCCGTTGGTAGCGTTCAAACCGCCATACCCCCCTCCAAGGATCGCCGTCATGAAATCCTCTAGCCTCTTGGGCAAAGTCAATTTGTCCGGCCCCCACAGCTTGACCGGAGCGTTGCTGCGCCGCGGCGTGCTACGGCAACTTGCAGCGCTTAAACACGGGCAACTGGTGGTCATCGAGGACGGCGAACGGCATGTCTTCGGCACGGCCGGCAGTCATCTGATCGGGGAAATTCACATCCTCGACGCCGCGGCATGGGGATGGGTGGCGAGCAACGGTTCCATTGGCGCGGGTGAAGCGTTCATCCACGGTTATTGGAGTTCGCCGGACCTGACCGCCGTGGTGCGCGTCTTCGTCAGCAACCTCGACGTGCTGGATGCGCTGGAAGGTGGCCTGGCAAAACTCGGCCGGCCTTTCGTTCAAGGACTGCACTGGCTCAATCGCAACACCCGCAAGGGCTCGCAGAAAAACATCGCCGCCCATTACGACCTGGGCAATGACCTGTTCGAGCAGTTTCTCGATCCGACCATGATGTATTCCGCTGCGCAATTCCTTAGCCCCGAAGACAGCCTCGAACAGGCGCAGTTGAACAAACTCGAAAGGATCTGCCAGAAACTGGCCTTGCAACCCAACGATCACCTGCTGGAAATCGGCACCGGCTGGGGCAGCATGGCGCTTTACGCCGCGCAGCATTACGGCTGCAAGGTCACCACCACCACGCTCTCGAAAGAGCAGTTCGCGTTTACCGCCCAACGAATCGAAACCCTCGGCCTGCAAGGCCAGGTCACACTGTTGCTCAAGGATTACCGCGACCTCACCGGTCAGTACGACAAACTGGTGTCGATCGAGATGATCGAAGCAGTCGGTCACCGCTTTCTGCCGACTTACTTCAAGCAATGCGCGCACTTGCTCAAAAGCAACGGCTTGATGCTGCTGCAGGCCATCACCATTCGCGAGCAACGCTACGAACAGGCCAAGGGCAACGTCGACTTCATCCAACGCTACATCTTCCCCGGCGGTGCCCTTCCGTGCGTGCAGAAAATGCTCGAGATCGTCAGTCGCGACACCGACATGAACCTGCTGCACATGGAGGATTTCGGTTTGCACTACGCGCGAACCCTGCGCCTGTGGCATGACAATTTTCGACGTGCCCAGGGCCGTTTGAGCGAGTTGGGCTACGACGATTATTTCCTGCGGCTTTGGGAGTTTTACCTGTGCTACTGCGAAGGCGGCTTTTTGGAGCGCACCATCGGCACGGCACAATTGCTGTTGGCCAAACCGTCTGCGATCACCGCGCCGCTGCTGGGCCGTTTCGATGCCTGAACGCGTGGCTAATGCAGTATTGTTTCAGCTTGGCTGGTTTGCCTGCGTGGTCGGCGGCAGCAGCCTGTGGTTGCTGGTGCCACTGGCAGTGCTGGTGATTCATCTGCTGTGGATAAGTCGCTGGACCGATGAAGGTCGATTGATTCTCAGCGTTGTGCTGCTGGGCACCACTGTCGACAGTTCATTGCGCTGGCTGGGCGTATTCGATTTCAACGACGTCGCGCCATTGATTCCGTTGTGGTTGATGCTGTTGTGGGCACTGCTGGCAACGACGTTGCGTCATAGCCTGGCGTGGACCGCCAACCCCTGGTGGCTCGGTAGCATGCTCGGCGCCGTCGGCGGGCCATTGTCGTATTACGCAGGCGGACAATTGGCGGACGTGCAGTTTCCTTATGGACAATGGCCGACCTTGATTGGCATCGGGCTGCTTTGGGCAGCCCTGTTTCCTGCACTTCACTTCATGGCGCAGCGACTCACGTCAGACACCCGCCACTGAGCGTCCGTCTGGCCTTTCACACAGCAGCGGCCCACTGCCTTACACTGCGCACCATGAAAACCATTCCCCACACGCAAATCGCCGAGCCGGCTGTCACGTGCTCGACCTGCGCGGCTTGCTGCTGTCAGCTCGAAGTGATGCTGATCACCGACACGGGCGTGCCTGAACGTTTTATCGATACGGATGATTGGGGCGGGGAAGTCATGCTGCGTCTGGACGACGGCTGGTGTGCGGCGCTGGATCGCAACAGCATGATGTGCACCATCTACGAAAAGCGCCCGCTGATCTGCCGGGAATTCGAGATGGGCGCACCGGAATGCATCGAAGAACGCCAGGGGATCAGCACGGCGTATCGGTAACCTGAAAAGGCGTTGCACCTTCTGACGCCATCGCGGGCAAGCCATGCTTCCACAGGAGATTGCGTCACCTGTGGGAGCGTGGCTTGCTCGCGATGCTTTTGAAGTTACAACGGCATTGTGTAGTGCAGCGAGTAGCTTTCTACGCCGTCGTTGTGACTGGCCATGCCCGCATTGGAATAATGCGTCGCTCGAATCCCGACTTCGTGCCCGCCGGTGAAACGCAGGCCAGCGCCGAAACGGTCTTCGAACTGGAAAGCCTGGCCAATGTTGTTGTCTTCGACTTCAGTGTGGGAGAACACCGCCACACCAATCCCCGCCTCGAGGTAAGGTTTGATCGACTGCCCGGCAAATTCGTAAACGAACACCGGCGAGAACGACAGGCTGTTGTTGCTGGAGCTCTTGTCACCTTCCCAATAGGTATAGGCGCCACTCCAGTAACCGGTCAGGCGACCCACGTCGCTTTGCCACCAGCTCTGATCCCAGTCGAATTGCATGCCCAGTCGATAGGTCATGGTTGATTCGGTGGTCTGACCGACCCCGAACTCCACGCCTGCCGCCTGTGCGGTAAAACTTTGCCCCATCAAAGCGGCCGCAATCGCGGCCAAGCAGAATAGTCGCTTCACTAGAAACATCCTTTTCCGAACGATTTCGTATGGTTTTTTTGTTACTCAACGCTATAGAAGTCGACGCTTAATCAGAAGTTCACCCCAATTACCCGCACTGCCCCAACTTTTTAGTTAACGCTCGAAGCTTCTCACAACGCCGGCCGTATTCCACAGTATCGGCAAGATATTTCTGAAATGAACCGGATCGGCACTCGTCCAGAACTCGGCAGCACGCGCCGGCCCGTCAGCGAGCAGTTCACGCTCGGCCAACAGACGCTGAAGTTGTCGCGCAACAGCCGCCCCCGTGTCGATCAGGCTGATGTCATCGGGGATCATCTGCTTTAGCAAAGGCTTCAGGAAGGGATAATGCGTGCAGCCCAAAATCAAGGTGTCGCACCCGGCGCCGAGCAACGGCTCGACATACCTGGCCAACAACTGGCGCAATGCCTCGCTGTGCAGATCACCGTTTTCAATCAGTTCTACCAGGCCGGGACACGGTTGAGTGATGACGCGCACATCGGTGGCGAAACGGTCGAGCAACGCGGCGAATTTGGCACTCTGCAAGGTGCCGGTGGTGGCGAGCACGCCAACCACGCCACTGCGGGTCGCGGCGGCGGCGGGCTTGACCGCCGGCTCCATGCCGACAATCGGCCACTGCGGATAATCGCGACGCAAGTCAGCGACGCCAGCGACGGTCGCGGTGTTGCACGCCAGCACCAGGGCTTTGGCGCCCTGCTGCTGGAAAAAATCGGCCATGACGCTGCAGCGCTGGCGGATGAATTCCGGGGTTTTCTCGCCGTAGGGAATGTTCCCGCAGTCGGCGACGTACAGCAGTGACTCGTTAGGCAGCAACCGCTGGATCTCGGCCAGCACCGAGAGCCCACCGACGCCGGAGTCGAACACGCCAATCGGCGCTTCACGCATGTGTCGAACCACAGACGCTGCAACCCGGATCACGCTTGACCCGTAATTCACGGAAGCGCGAGCCCAGCGCATCGATCAGCAACAGACGCCCCACCAGCGGCTCCCCGAAACCGACCAACAGTTTCAGGGCTTCCAGTGCCTGAAGGCTTCCGACCAGCCCCACCAACGGACCGACGACGCCGGCTTCACTGCACGTCAGTTCGGCTTCGCTGCCATGCCCGTATAAGCAGTGGTAGCACGGACTTTCCGGACGGCGCGGGTCGAACACCGACAACTGCCCTTCGAGACGAATCGCCGCGCCGCTGACCAGCGGTTTGCAGGCAGCGACGCAGGCAGCATTGACCGCTTCGCGGGTGGAGAAATTGTCGGAGCAGTCCAGCACCAGATCCACCGCGGCTACCGCTGCCGCGAGGGAATCTTCGTCCAGCGCGGTGCGGTGGGCGATCAATTGAATCTCGGGATTGATGGCGGTCAAACGGCGAATCGCCGAGTCAACCTTGCTCAGGCCGACGCTATCGGTGTCGTGAATAATCTGGCGCTGCAGGTTGGTCAGGTCGACCGTGTCGAAGTCGGCGAGGTGCAACTCACCCACACCCGCCGCGGCCAGGTACAGCGCAACCGGTGAGCCGAGACCACCGAGGCCGACAATCAACACGCGGCTTTCTTTCAGTCGCAACTGACCGTCGATGTCGACGTGTTGCAGCAGAATCTGCCGACTGTAGCGCAACAATTCCTGATCATTCAGCACGGCAGGCGTCCCAGGCTGATACGTTCGTGCCCACCCAGATCTATTCGGCTGTGGACGTTTTCAAAGCCGCGGGTCAGCAGCAAGTCGCGCACGGCACTGGCTTGATCGTAGCCGTGTTCGAGCATCAGCCAGCCACCCGCGTCCAGATAATCCGGCGCCTGGGCGACGATCAAGCGCAGATCGTCGAGCCCGTCGACACCGGCCACCAAGGCACTGGCCGGCTCGAAGCGCACATCGCCTTCCACCAGATGCGGATCGGAAGACGGGATGTAAGGCGGGTTGCTGATGATCAGTTGGAAACGCTGGCCAGCCAGGGCGCTGAACCAATGACTGCTCAGCACCGTGGCGTTATTGAGGTGCAGGCGTTGACGGTTGCGCTCGGCCAGGGCCACAGCTTCCAGCACGCGATCCACCGCCGTGACCTTCCAGCCCGGACGTTCGCTGGCCAAGGCCAGGGCGATGGCGCCGCTGCCGGTGCCGAGATCGAGGACCTTGGCCGGGGTCGCCGGCAACAGCTCAAGCGCGGCTTCCACCAGCAATTCCGTGTCAGGACGCGGGATCAGCGTGTGCGGTGCCACTTCCAGGTCCAGCTTCCAGAACCCTTGCTGCCCCAGAATGTAAGCCACCGGCTCACCGCCACGACGACGCTGCAGGTAACTGGCAAACGTCAGCGCCGCTTCACTGGGAACAATGCGCTCCGGCCAGGTGTGGAGAAAACTGCGCGGCTTGCCCAACGCGGCAGCCAGCAACAACTCGGCATCCAGACGCGCAGTCGGCGAGTCGGGCAAGTCGGCGGCGCGCAACAAACTGGCAATGATCGTCATTTACTCACCTATCGCCGCCAATTGATCAGCCTGGTACTCGGCCAGCAACGGCTCGATCACCGCATCGACCCCGCCGGCGAGAATTTCGTCGAGCGAGTACAGCGTCAGGTTGACCCGGTGGTCGGTGACCCGGCCCTGGGCGAAGTTGTAGGTACGAATCCGCTCCGAACGATCACCGGAACCGACCAGTAACTTACGCTCGCTGGCGATGGCATTGGCCGCGGCGCTGGTCTGCTGATCGTTGAGTTTGGCCGACAGCCAGGACATCGCCCGGGCGCGGTTCTTGTGCTGGGAACGTTCTTCCTGGCACTCCACGACAATGCCGGATGGCAAGTGCGTGATGCGGATGGCCGAGTCGGTCTTGTTGACGTGCTGACCACCGGCACCGGAGGAGCGATAGGTATCGACCCGCAGGTCCGCCGGGTTGATTTCGATCGCTTCCTGCTCGTCCGGCTCAGGCAACACCGCCACGGTGCAGGCCGAGGTGTGGATTCGGCCCTGGGACTCGGTGGCCGGCACCCGTTGCACGCGATGCGCGCCGGATTCGAATTTCAGTTTGCCGTAAACGTTGTCGCCTTCGACCCGGGCAATGACTTCTTTATAGCCACCGTGTTCGCCCTCGTTCTCGGAGAGGATTTCCACCCGCCAGCCGCGACGCTCGGCGTAACGCGAATACATGCGGAACAGGTCGCCGGAGAAAATTGCGGCCTCGTCGCCGCCGGTGCCGGCACGAATTTCGAGGAACACGTTGCGCCCGTCGTTCGGGTCTTTGGGCAGCAGCATGCGTTGCAGGCTGGCTTCGAGTTCGATCAGTTGCTCCTTGGCTTCGCGGACTTCTTCCACGGCCATTTCACGCATGTCCGGGTCGCTGTCCTTGAGCAGTGCCTGGGCGCCTTCGAGGTCGCCTTGCACTTTGAGCAACTGCTTATAGGTGCCGACGATGGGCTCGACCTCTGCGTATTCCTTGGAGTAGGTGCGGAATTTGTTCTGATCGGAAATGACTTCGCCATCGCCAAGCAAGGCGGTCAATTCCTCGAAACGGTCCTGGAGGATGTCCAGCTTATTGAGCAGTGACGCTTTCATTGCGGTTTTTTATCCGAAAAGCTATCCGATGAGCCCTCATTCAGGGCAAAGAGCTCTTGAGCCATGGCCAGCGCATCGAGGCGGCCTTCGGCAGAGAGCTTTTTCAATTGCACGCTGGGTGCATGCAACAGTTTGTTGGTCAGGCCGCGCGCCAGTTGCACCAGCACGTCTTCGGCGCTGGTGCCGTTGGCCAGCTGACGCTGGGCCTTCTGTAATTCTTCGTCACGCATGCGCTCGCTTTGCTGACGATAGGCCTTGAGCACATCCACCGCCGCCAGTTCGCGCAGGCGCACCATGAAATCTTCGGCGCCGACCGAGACCATCTCTTCCGCCGCCTGGGCTGCGCCCTGACGACTTTTGAGGTTCTCGGCGACCACTTCGTGCAGATCGTCGACGCTGTACAGGTAAACGTCGTCGAGTTCGCCGACTTCCGGCTCAATATCGCGCGGGACGGCAATGTCCACCATGAAGATCGGCTTGTGCTTGCGCAGCTTCAGCGCACTTTCCACCGCGCCTTTGCCAAGGATCGGCAACTGGCTGGCAGTGGAGCTGATGACGATGTCGCTGCGCACCAGTTCGGCCGGGATGTCCGAGAGCAACACAGCGTGAGCCCCGAACTGCTCGGCCAGAATACTCGCCCGTTCCAGGGTGCGGTTGGCGACGACGATGCGCTTCACACCCAATTCATGCAAATGACGGGCGACCAGGGTGATGGTTTCACCGGCCCCAATCAACAAGGCCTGGCTGCGTTGCAGGTCGCTGAAAATCTGTTTGGCCAGGCTGACCGCGGCAAACGCCACGGACACCGGGTTTTCGCCGATGGCGGTGTCGGTGCGCACCTGCTTGGCCGCGTTGAACGTCGCCTGAAACAAACGCCCGAGCAATGGACCGATGGTGCCGGCCTCACGCGCCACGGCGTAAGCGGATTTCATCTGGCCGAGGATCTGCGGTTCGCCCAACACCAGCGAATCGAGCCCGGAGGCGACCCGCATCATGTGACGAACTGCCGCATCATCTTCGTGCACATAACTGCTCGCACGCAGCTCTTCGAGGCTCAAATGGTGATAATCGGCCAGCCAGCGCAACACGATGTCCGCCGAAAGGTGATCCTGTTCTATATAGAGCTCACTGCGATTGCAGGTGGAGAGGATCGCAGCTTCGCGGCTGTCGGTGAGGCGGCAGAGCTGCTGCAAGGCCTCCACCAGCTGCTCAGGGGTAAAGGCCACGCGCTCGCGGACGTCTACTGACGCAGTCTTGTGGTTGATACCGAGTGCAAGGAAGGCCATTCAAGGTCGCTGATGGTGACGTGAAGCCGGCAATTGTCCTACTTCGCCACAGACAGAACAACTACCGCTGACTATTGTCCCAATGTCCTGCCTCTATAAAGGCCTCGATTGAGACTCGGTTATGTTTGGCCGAAGGCTTGTGTCATGATGATCCGACCGCAGGTTAGTCGTCCTCTTCCTATATGAATAGATCTTCCGCGTTGCTCCTCGCTTTTGTCTTCCTCAGCGGCTGCCAGGCCTTGGCACCCTCGTCGCCGGACGGTACGTCGCCGGTTGAAGACAGCACTCCGGCCCCTGAAAAGCCCAAGGTTTACAGCTCATTCAGCGAAGAAACCATCTTCAGCCTGTTGAGTGCCGAACTGGCTGGCCAACGCAATCGTTTCGACATTGCGCTGGACAACTACGTGACCCAGGCCATCAACACCCAGGATCCGGGCATCTCCGAGCGGGCATTTCGCATTGCCGAGTACCTGGGCGCCGATCAGGCCGCCCTGGACACCGCGCTGATCTGGGCAAAAAACGCCCCGAACGACCTCGAAGCGCAACGCGCAGCGGCCGTGCAACTGGCTCGCGCCGGTCGTTATGACGACTCCATGGTCTACATGGAAAAAGTCCTGCAAGGCAAAGGCGACACGCATTTCGACTTCCTTGCCCTGTCCGCCGCCGATACCGATCAGGACACGCGCAACGGTTTGATGAAAAGTTTCGACCGCTTGTTGCAGCGCCATCCGAAAAACAGCCAGCTGATTTTTGGCAAGGCCCTGTTGATGCAACAGGACGGCGACGCCAAAGGTGCGCTGACCCTGCTGGAAGACAATCCGCCAGACGAAGGCGAAATCGCCCCGATCCTGTTGCGCGCGCGCCTGCTGCAAGTGCTCAACCGTGGCGACGAAGCCTTGCCGCTGCTGCAAAAAAGCATCAAGAAGTACCCGGACGACAAGCGCCTGCGCCTGACTTACGCGCGGATGCTGGTTGAGCAGGACCGCATAACAGACGCCAAAGCCGAGTTTGCCAGCCTGGTTCAGCAATACCCGGAAGACGACGAGCTGCGCTACTCGCTGGCACTGGTCTGCCTGGAAGCCAAGGACTGGGACGAGGCCAAGAGCCTGCTTGAAGACCTGATCGCCCGTGAAAGCCACGTTGACTCGGCTCACCTGAACCTCGGCCGCATCGCCGAAGAGCGCAACGATCCTCAAGGTGCGCTGATCGAGTACGCCAAAGTCGGGCCGGGTAACGACTACCTGCCGGCCCAACTGCGTCAGACCGACATTCTGATCAACAACGGCAAGACCGCCGAAGCCCAACGCCGCTTGGCCGCCGAGCGCGACGAGCAGCCGGATTACGCGATTCAGCTGTACCTGATCGAAGCCGAAACCCTGTCCGCCAACAATCAGGGCGACAAGGCCTGGGCTGTCTTGGACAAAGCCTTGCAGCAGTACCCGGACGATCTGAACCTGCTGTACACCCGCGCCATGCAAGCGGAAAAACGCAACGACCTGGCGCAGATGGAAAAAGACCTGCGCCTGATCATCAAGCGCGACCCGGACAACGCCATGGCACTCAACGCGCTTGGCTACACGCTATCTGACCGCACCACGCGCTATGTCGAAGCCAAGGCTTTGATCGAACAGGCTCACCAGATCAATCCGGAAGACCCGGCGGTACTCGACAGCCTCGGCTGGGTGAACTTCCGCCTGGGTAACCTCGATGAAGCCGAGCGCTATCTGCGCCAGGCACTGGAGCGCTTCCCCGACCAGGAAGTGGCCGCCCACTTGGGTGAAGTGCTGTGGGCCAATGGCAAACAGCGCGAAGCCAAACAAGTCTGGGGCAAATTCCTCAAGGAACAACCTGACAGCCCTACCCTGCGCGGCACCATCAAGCGCCTGACCGGATCAGAGACTCTTTAAGATTATGTTTTTGCGCCACTTCATTGTTTTCAGTTTTATCGCCCTGCTCGCCGGTTGCGCGGGCTTCGGCGCTCGCGAATCCGTCGAAGGCCACGGCAACCCGGCCCAATGGCGTGAACACAAGCAGCAATTGACCGCCCTCGACGGCTGGCAGATCAACGGCAAGATCGGCATCCGCGCGCCCAAGGATTCGGGCAGCGGTACGTTGTTCTGGCTGCAACGTCAGGATTACTACGATATCCGCCTGTCCGGCCCGCTGGGTCGCGGCGCCGCACGCCTGACCGGCCGACCTGGCAAGGTTTCGCTGGAAGTGGCCAATCAGGGACGCTTTGACGCACCGAACCCGGAAATCCTGCTCGAAGAGCAACTGGGCTGGAAATTGCCAGTATCGAATCTGGCCTGGTGGGTCCGCGGGCTCCCGGCGCCAGACAGCAAAAGCAAGCTGAACCTGGATGCCGACAGCCGCCTGGCCAGCCTCGAACAAGACGGCTGGCAGGTCGAATACACCAGTTACACGCAACAAAACGGTTTCTGGCTGCCTGAAAAGATCAAGCTGCACGGCACCGACCTTGATGTCACGCTGGTGATCAAGGAATGGCAACCACGCAAGCTGGGGCAGTGAACATGACCGCTCCCCGCTTGACGCTGCCCTCGCCGGCCAAACTCAATCTGATGCTGCACATCCTCGGTCGCCGTGAAGACGGCTACCACGAGTTGCAGACGATTTTTCAGTTCCTCGATTACGGCGATGAAATCACCTTCGCCGTGCGTGACGACGGCGTGATCCAGTTGCACACCGAATTCGACGGCGTTCCGCACGACAGCAATCTGATCGTCAAGGCTGCGAAGCAACTGCAGGCGCAATCCGGTTGCGCACTCGGCATTGATATCTGGATCGAAAAAATCCTGCCCATGGGCGGCGGCATCGGCGGCGGCAGCTCCAATGCCGCGACCACATTGCTGGGTCTGAATCATCTCTGGCAATTGGGCTGGGACGAGGATCGACTGGCCGCGCTGGGCCTGAAGCTGGGCGCTGACGTTCCGGTTTTCGTGCGTGGCCACGCCGCTTTTGCCGAAGGCGTAGGGGAGAAACTGACCCCCGTAACCCCCGAAGAACCGTGGTATGTCGTGCTGGTACCGCAAGTATCTGTAAGTACAGCAGAAATTTTTTCCGATCCGCTGTTGACACGTAACTCTCCTCCCATTAAAGTGCGCCCCGTTCCCAAGGGAAACAGTCGTAATGACTGCTTGCCAGTAGTAGCAAGGCGTTATCCAGAGGTACGTAACGCATTGAATTTGTTAGGTAAATTTACCGAAGCAAAACTCACTGGCACTGGAAGTTGTGTGTTTGGGGGCTTCCCAAGCAAAGCTGAAGCTGATAAAGTCTCGGCCCTTCTTACAGAGACCCTTACAGGGTTTGTAGCAAAAGGAAGCAACGTTTCGATGTTGCATCGCAAGCTGCAAAGTCTGCTCTAAAGGAACCGATTACTGGGTAATCGTTGCAACAGATACAGGGGCGTCGCCAAGCGGTAAGGCAGCAGGTTTTGATCCTGCCATGCGTTGGTTCGAATCCAGCCGCCCCTGCCATTTTCCTATACTCATCCAGGTTACCCTCAGCCTTCAGGTACTGCGCGTGTCCAAGATGATGGTCTTTACGGGGAACGCCAACCCCGATCTGGCTCGACGTGTCGTACGTCAGCTGCATATCCCTCTCGGTGACATCTCTGTCGGTAAATTTTCCGACGGCGAAATTACAGCCGAGATCAATGAAAACGTCCGCGGTAAAGATGTCTTCATTATTCAGCCGACTTGCGCTCCGACCAACGATAACCTGATGGAACTGGTAGTGATGGCTGATGCCTTCCGCCGCTCCTCAGCTACTCGTATCACTGCTGTTATTCCTTACTTTGGTTATGCCCGTCAGGATCGCCGTCCGCGTTCCGCACGTGTGGCTATCAGCGCGAAAGTCGTTGCTGACATGCTTACCGTAGTCGGCATCGACCGTGTTCTCACGGTTGATCTGCATGCTGACCAAATCCAGGGTTTCTTCGATATTCCGGTAGATAACATCTACGGCTCCCCTGTATTGGTGGATGACATTGAAGATCAGCGCTTCGAAAACCTGATGATCGTGTCCCCGGACATTGGTGGCGTCGTGCGTGCACGTGCTGTCGCCAAATCCCTGGGCGTGGATCTCGGGATCATCGACAAACGCCGTGAGAAAGCCAATCACTCTGAAGTGATGCATATCATCGGTGATGTCGAAGGGCGTACCTGTATTCTGGTCGATGACATGGTCGATACCGCCGGCACTCTGTGCCACGCGGCAAAGGCTTTGAAAGAGCATGGCGCTGCCAAGGTTTTCGCCTACTGCACACACCCTGTGCTGTCCGGTCGGGCGATCGAAAACATCGAAAATTCCATGCTGGATGAACTGGTGGTGACTAACACCATCCCGTTGTCCGCAGCTGCACAAGCCTGCTCGCGTATCCGTCAACTGGATATCGCGCCGGTAGTTGCCGAGGCGGTCCGCCGCATCAGCAATGAAGAATCGATCAGCGCGATGTTCCGCTAAGGGCCCTGCCCTTCTCGAATGTCTCGTTGACGAAAAGCGCCCCGCCCCGGCATTCCTGTCGGGGCGGGGCTTTTTTGCCCATATCGCCTTTAGCGCTGGTCGCAAACGCTGGGGCGAATGTGGTTATTTTGGAGATACAACATGAACGATTTTACTCTGAATGCTGAAGTGCGTTCCGACCTGGGGAAAGGTGCGAGCCGCCGCCTGCGTCGTCTCGCAAGCCTGGTACCAGCTGTAGTTTACGGTGGCGAAAAAGCCCCTGAATCCATCAGCATGCTGGCTAAAGAAGTTGCCAAACTGCTCGAAAACGAAGCGGCTTACAGCCACATCATCGAGCTGAACGTTGGCGGCACCAAGCAAAATGTAATCATCAAAGCACTGCAGCGTCACCCGGCTAAAGGCCACGTGCTGCACGCTGACTTCGTACGCGTAGTCGCTGGCCAGAAACTGACCGCTATCGTGCCTGTACACTTTGTTGGTGAAGAAGCTCCGATCAAGAAAGGCGGCGAAGTTTCGCACGTTGTTTCCGAAATCGAAGTGACCTGCCTGCCAAAAGACCTGCCTGAATTCATCGAAGTTGACCTGGCTAACGCCGAAGTCGGCTCGATCATTCACTTGTCCGACCTCAAAGCCCCTAAAGGCGTTGAGTTTGTTGCTCTGGCACACGGTGATGACAAGGCTGTTGCCAACGTCCACGCCCCACGTGTTGCTCCAGAAGCTACTGAAGAAGGCGCAGCAGAGTAATTCACTCTGTGAAGCCGGAGTGATCTAGTAACATCGCGGACTGGAACGTAGCGAGAGAGCGGGCGAGAACGCGAAGTTTACTGAATGGTAAATGAGCAATTTTCGTCCACTTTCGCCGCACACACTGATTGCGGCGATGTTATCCACCACTCCAAGGAAGGGCCCCTATCGTGACTGCCATTAAACTGATCGTTGGCCTGGGAAATCCAGGCGCTGAATACGAACAGACCCGGCATAACGCAGGGGCCCTTTTTGTTGAGCGTATCGCGAACGCACAAGGGGTCAACCTTGTCGCCGATCGCAAATATTTTGGCCTGACCGGGCGCTTTTCGCATCTGGATCAGGATGTTCGTCTGCTGATTCCCACCACGTACATGAACCGTAGCGGCCAGGCCGTAGCAGCTCTGGCAGGCTTCTTCCGCATCAAGCCTGAAGAAATCCTCGTGGCGCACGACGAACTCGATCTGCCTCCGGGCGTTGCCAAGCTCAAGCAGGGCGGCGGCCATGGCGGCCACAACGGGTTGCGCGACATCATTGCGCAACTGGGCAACCAGAATACCTTTCACCGCTTGCGGCTTGGCATTGGCCACCCGGGCGTTGCCAGTATGGTTTCAAATTTCGTCCTGGGTCGTGCGCCACGCGCCGAACAGGAAAAACTCGATGCCAGCATCGACTTTGCCCTCGGCGTGCTGCCGGATATCCTCGCCGGTGAATGGAACCGCGCGATGAAAAACCTGCACAGCCAGAAGGCCTGACTCACTCCTCGGGGAAAACACCATGGGATTCAATTGCGGCATCGTCGGCCTGCCTAACGTCGGTAAGTCCACCCTATTCAACGCCCTGACCAAATCCGGGATCGCGGCCGAGAACTTCCCCTTCTGCACCATCGAGCCGAACACCGGTATCGTGCCGATGCCGGATCCACGTCTGGAAGCCCTGGCGGCCATCGTCAATCCAAAGCGCATCCTGCCGACCACCATGGAATTCGTCGACATCGCAGGCCTCGTTGCCGGCGCGTCGAAAGGTGAAGGCCTGGGCAACAAGTTCCTCGCCAACATCCGTGAAACCGATGCCATCGCCCACGTGGTCCGCTGCTTCGAAGACGAGAACGTGATTCACGTCTCCAACAGCGTCGACCCGAAACGCGACATCGAGATCATCGACCTGGAACTGATTTTCGCCGACCTCGACAGCTGCGAAAAGCAACTGCAGAAAGTCGCCCGTAACGCCAAGGGTGGCGACAAGGACGCCGTGGTCCAGAAAGGTCTGCTGGAGCAACTGATCGCTCACTTCACCCTCGGCAAGCCTGCGCGCACCCTGATGAAGAACATGGGCGCCGACGACAAGGCAGTGATTCGTGGCTTCCACCTGCTGACCACCAAGCCGGTCATGTACATCGCCAACGTCGCTGAAGACGGTTTCGAGAACAACCCGCTGCTGGACATCGTCAAGGCCATCGCCGACGAAGAAGGCGCCATGGTGGTTCCGGTCTGCAACAAGATCGAAGCCGAAATCGCCGAACTGGAAGACGGCGAAGAGAAAGACATGTTCCTCGAAGCCCTGGGCCTGGAAGAGCCTGGCCTGAACCGCGTGATCCGCGCTGGCTACGAGATGCTGCACCTGCAGACCTACTTCACCGCCGGTGTCGAAGAAGTCCGCGCCTGGACCGTCCGCGTCGGTGCCACCGCACCACAAGCCGCTGGCGTGATCCACACCGACTTCGAAAAAGGCTTCATCCGCGCCGAAGTCATCGCGTACGACGACTTCATCCAGTACAAGGGCGAAGCCGGCACCAAAGAAGCCGGCAAATGGCGTCTGGAAGGCAAGGATTACATCGTTAAAGACGGCGACGTAATGCACTTCCGCTTCAACGTCTAAGTTATTTGACGAGACACCGCCCAAGAAAAAGCCGCGTTTGACACGCGGCTTTTTTGTACCTGAAATAAATCCCTCGCCACACCAACAATCCAGTGCAGGAGTGTGTGGGATCAGGCCTTTTTGGTTCTTGGCAGGAAGATCGCCAACACACCCAACAACGGCAGGAACGAGCACAGGAAGTACACGTATTCAATGCCGTGCACATCCGCCAGATGCCCCAGCAACGCCGCACCAATCCCGCCGAAACCAAACATCAAGCCGAAGAACACCCCGGCAATCATCCCGACATTGCCCGGCACCAATTCCTGCGCGTACACCACAATCGCAGAAAACGCCGAAGCCAGGATGAAGCCGATAATCACGCTCAGGACGCTGGTCCAGAACAGGTCGACATGCGGCAGCAGCAACGTGAACGGAGCCACGCCGAGAATCGAGAACCAGATCACCGCCTTACGCCCGATCTTGTCGCCGATCGGCCCACCGAAGAACGTCCCCGCCGCGACCGCCCCCAGAAACAGGAACAGGTGCAGCTGCGAACTGGCCACCGACAGGTCGAACTTCTCGATCAGGTAGAACGTGAAGTAACTGGTGAGGCTGGACATGTAGAAGTACTTGGAGAACACCAGCATCCCGAGCACCACCAGCGCACTGATCACCCTGCCCTTCGACAAACCGTGAGTCGCCGCCTGGCCTTGCTTGAGTTTGAACAGGTTCAAGTGATTGGCGTACCAGCGGCTGATCCGGTAGAGCACGAACAGCGCGAACACAGCGAAGAGCCCGAACCAGGCCACATTGCCCTGACCGTACGGGATGATGATCGCGGCCGCGAGCAACGGCCCGAACGCCGACCCGGCATTGCCGCCGACCTGAAAGGTCGATTGCGCCAAGCCAAATCGCCCGCCCGAGGCCAGTCGCGCCACTCGAGAGGCCTCCGGGTGAAAGGTCGACGAACCGATACCGATCAGCCCCGCCGCCAACAGAATCAACGGAAAGGTGCCAACCATCGACATCATCACAATGCCGATCAGCGTACACACCGTCCCGGCGGGAAGCAGCCAGGGTTTTGGATGTCTGTCAGTGTAGTAACCGACCCACGGCTGCAACAGCGAAGCGGTCAGTTGAAAGGTCAGCGTGATCAGGCCGACCTGGGTAAAGGTCAGGCCATAGTTGGCCTTGAGCATCGGATAAATCGACGGCAGCACCGATTGGATCAGGTCGTTGATCAGGTGCGCCAGCGCCACCGCGCCGATGATGCGCATGACCAACGGGCTGCTTTGTGGAGTCGCGGGTGCCGACGTCGCGCCGGTCTGAGCGTTGCTGATAGCCATGAGAATTTCCGTACAGCGGATGGGTGCACGCAGGCAGGTGCGTCAATGTGCCATTTTTCGGTGCAAGAGCGCCATCCCCTTAGCCAGCTAACGAACTAATCTTTCATCGCCCGACAGGTGATAGCGCAACGCCATGGTCTGAATCTTGCCTTGTTTAACACCTTCAACGCGGGCCCCTTACAAAGGGGACCGAGAATGGGAAGTTTCGCTACAGAGTCGGCCTACAGAGCTGGCGAGGGTGAACTTTCGAGGCCTTTTAAAAGGGCACAAGTCGCGGTCGCAACGGCCTCGACGCACGCCGATGGTGCGTGGTGTCCAGAGGAGTCATGGGGCATGTCGTTTTTATCACCGGGGATCGGTTTGCTGGGGCGTTTTGGCTTCGCACGCAAATTTCAGCTGTTGTTTCTGCTGTTTATCCTGCCGCTGGCCGGCAGCCTGTTGATGATCGGTCAGGATTATCGCGCCAAACTCAGCCTCATCTCCGGCGAACGTGCCGGGGTCAGGCAGTTGCTCGCTCTGGATGCTCTGGATAACCTGCTCGCCGCCCAGCGTGATCGCGCGGCTCGCTGGCGTGCCACGGAAACCAATCGCCAGCCGACGCCAGCGACCCTCGCCGCGATGGGTGCATTTGATGCGGTGCAGCCTGCCGTCGCGCAAGCCACCTCAGACCTCGGCAATGCGCTGAAAGTCGAAGGCGCCGAGGGCGAAACGCTGACCCGTTATCAAGCCCTGCAAGCCGCCCTCAATGGCCTGGACTCGAAAAGCCTCAGCGGCGTTGGCTGGTGGCCGGACGGTTACGACCGTTTCACCAATGCCTTGAGCGCCTTGCAAGCCCTGCGCGAACAGATCGCCATGGACAATCGACTGACACTGGCGCCCTGGCTGGAAACCTATTTGCTGACGCAGATTTCCACCCAGCACGCGCCAGACCTGATTGAACGCGTCGGTCGCCTGGCCGCCGTCGGCCAAGCGTCCGTGGTATCGGGCCAGTTCACCCTGCAAAGTCGCCTGCAATTGCGTGACTTGCGCAGCCGTATCGGCGATGCCCGGGAGCAACTGGTAAAAACCGCCACGCTCCTGGAAGCGCGCCTGCCCAGTGCGTTGCAAAGTTGGGCCGGGCAATACCATGACAACCTCAAACACCTCGACGCGAGCCTGAAGGTGCTGGATGACGGCGTGTTCGGCGGCAGCATCAGCCTCAAGCCGGAAGAATTCGAACGCAACCTCGACGCCCTGCTCAGCGACCTTGCCGCCCTGCGTCAGCAATCGTTGATGTCGCTGGATCAGCGCCTGGATTACTACCACGACTCGGCGATTCGCCAGTTCATTTTGGTGGCGTCGATCTTTGGCTGCCTGCTGCTGGCCGCACTGTACCTATTCGTCTGTCTGCAAGCCTCGATCCGGCGCAGCGCCAGTGGTATCACGCTGTTGGCCGAAGCCCTGCGTGACGGCAATCTGAGCCTGCAAGCCCCCGTGCAGGGCCGTGACGAACTGGCGGCCATCAGCACCGCCCTGAACGTTGCCGTGGTGCAACTGCGTAACAGCTTGCAAGGGGTCGATCACGAAACCTTGCAAGTGAGCAACGCGGTGCGCACGCTCAACCATCACTCCAGCGGCGCCCTCGGCGAAGTCGAAGCGCAACAATTGCAAATCAGCCAGATCGCCGCGGCGGCCACGCAACTGGCGGCGACCTCTCAAGGGGTCGCCCAGAGTTGCGAACAGGCCTCAGGCAGCGCTCAGCACACCCAGCGCATTGCCGCCGACAGCAGCCGAGACAGTCAGCGCACCACGGCGAGCATTCAGCAGCTCAATCAGCGCTTGAACGACACTGCCGCGGCGCTAGGTCGGGTCAGTGAGCAAGGGCAACAGATTCAGCTGGTGGTCGACACTATTCGCGGAGTCGCCGAGCAAACCAACCTGTTGGCGCTCAACGCAGCTATCGAAGCGGCTCGGGCGGGTGAACAAGGTCGCGGTTTTGCCGTGGTGGCCGATGAAGTCCGCAGCCTGTCGCAACGCACCCAGTCCTCCACCGCGCAAATTGCCGGCACGGTCGACAGCCTGCGCAACACCGTGAACGAAGCGGTCAGCCTGATGGAAGCGGCCTGTAGCCAGGCGCAAAGTGACGCGCAATCGGTCACCGGCCTGGGCGAACGCCTGGGGGAAATTGCCCTCGCGGTGCAAGGCGTGACCGACACCCTGGCGCACATCGCGACCGCCGTGGAAGAACAGGCCAGCACCGCCGATGAAGTCAGCGGCAACATTCAGCAAGTCGATCAGGCGGCGGTCAGGTTGCTGGAAGGCGCACGGGCGGTGAACCTGGCGGCCGACACCTTGAGCCAGGGCAGCAAGGCCCTGAGCGCGAATACCGGGAGATTTCAGCTCAGTTGACGCCCTCCGCCGGCCCGATTTTTCGGGTCAGGAGGATAAGCAGTTGAAAGCGTAGAGAAATATTTTAGATTTACGCTTGACACATCATCGTTCCAAGCCAATAATGCGCGCCACTTGGCTACATAGCTCAGTTGGTTAGAGCATAGCATTCATAATGCTGGGGTCCGGGGTTCAAGTCCCTGTGTAGCCACCAAGTACCGATTTACAGATGTCTCAGGATGTCTATAAATCAAAACAAGAAGCCCGCCTCGTGCGGGCTTTCTTGTTTCTGGCTGTCCCTCCTTGTATCCCCCTATACCTTCCCTCCTTGTATCCCACTGTGTATCCTCGACAAATAATTGAACCGAAGGGATACAGGTCAGATGAAGCGTTCAGAGATCAAGCGCCGCCCCCTCTCCGACACCGCGTTGGCCGGGCTAGAGCCTGACACCAAGGAATATCGCGAGCTCGATGGGAACAGCCTTTATTTCCGCGTGAAAACTGACGGTCAGAAGTCCTGGCAGCTTCGATACAAGAAGCCCGATGGGAAATGGTCATGGCTTGGGCTGGGCGGTTACCCAGAGGTGAGTGGATCGGTGGCCAGGCAGAAAGCTGCCGAACTTCGCGCCGATGCTGCTGATGGCAAGAACCCGATCGTCACGAAGCAGGCACGCAAAAAAGCAGAAAGGGACACTGCCGGCGAGACATTCGAGCCGCTGGCAAGGGAGTGGTACACCTCACGACTCACCAACTGGGACGCAGGCACGTCGAAGCGGATCATGGGCGCCTTCGAGCGCCATGTTTTCCCCGTGTTCGGTAAGCGCCCCTATGCAGACATCACCCCGCTCGAATGGATGGAGTTTCTTCGAGGGATGGAGCAGCAGGGAATCCTCGAGCAGATGAGCCGGGTTCGCTCGTACTGCAGAGATGTCTATGACTTGGCCAGGGTGACCGGCCGCGCAACCCATAACCCGCTTGAAGGCCTTCAGAAATACCTCCAGTCAGGCAAGGCAGAGAATTACGCCCACGTGTCGCCGGATGAACTGCCGGGCCTGATCCGCGCCATAGCAGCTTACCCTCATGCCCACGACGTGCGCCTCGGCCTGCGACTGCTGAGCCTCTTCGCCGTGCGTCCCAGCGAGTTGCGCGAGGCACGGTGGTCAGAGTTCGATTTTGCCAAGAAGATTTGGACGATTCCTGTCGAGCGTAAAGGTCGTAAGAAAGGCCTTGAGCATCTGGTTCCGCTTTCGTCTCAGGCGATCGAGGCGCTGGAGGAGTTGCGCCAATACACCGGCAGCTATCCCCTTCTTTTCCCGGGTCGCAGCGATCACACCAAACCGCGGAGCGACACGGTGTTCCTAATGGCATTGCGTCGGATGGGATACGAAGGGCGGCAAACCGGGCATGGCTTCCGGCATATCGCCTCAACGGTGCTCAACGAAAACGGGTTCGATGAGAACCATGTCGAGGCCCAGCTTTCGCACAAAAAGCCTGGCGTCGCTGGCGTCTACAACAAGGCCCAGTACCTGCAGCAGCGCACGACGATGATGCAATGGTATGCGAACTACCTCGACGGACTAGCAGGCGGCGTGGTCGTCCAAGGTGACTTTGGCAAGAGGGCCTGAAGCGGGCCTTCCATTGCTTTCGTAGACGAATATAGACTGAAAGCGATTACTGGCCGGATGGACAGTATGCTGACGGAGTACGCCAGCACTCCACGCTCTTTCTCGTGTGACAGGGATCGAATATGAACAAGATATTCAAGATGAAAAAGTGGCTGACACTAGAAGAGGCAGCGAGGAGGCTTTCCAGCTCAGCCGAGGAGAGTATTTCTGAGGCGGACGTACTTCGTCTAGCCCTTGATGGTGAGCTCATTTTATCGGTCGATTTCGTCAATCATGCGAGAGGAAAGCCATGGGTGAGGGTGCCGCTGGAAGACGCGGAGACCTTCACATACGACCCTGCTTTCTTCGGTAATGAAGGCGCCCCCAAGGAAGTTATCGCTGGTGTTTCATTGAACGAGAATGAAGTACTGCAACCGCTGGAGACCGATACCCCAGTGATCCTTAGGGGCGTATTTGATCTGACAATGTGGGGAGCCGAGGCCCTCGACGTGGAACAAATGTATCAGGAGCTAACTGATGGCCCACCTGTTGAACTGATGAACATCGAAGGCACATTCGTAAAAGGGCAACACGGTATGTTCTTCCAACTCCTCGAAAGCTTTGAGGACAACGGATACTCACCTGGATCGAATGCGCAGTTGGCACACATTGAGACAAGAATCCTCACAGAAGAAATAGCCCCTGAACAAGCTGAAAAAATGCGCACCTTTCACAAAGAGAGGCGGATAGAATTTTTGGACAAAGCTTCAAAAAATAAGCCATTGGACAACTACTACCCAGCGAGCGGATTACCAGACTCCTGCCGGCTGGTAGTCAGAAATGAATCAATCAGGCTGCTCGAAGACAAGCTACTTGCTGAACCGAATGTTCCCCTTGATCAATCATCACAGCGATTAAAACCATCCCATTTTCTAGCTATTTCAGCCCTCCTGGATTTGCTGAAAGAGCCCGTCAAACATCCAAGGCCAAATGGTTTGAAGCAGGCTGCAATTATCGAGTCGATCCTTGAGCGGTTTGAATCTAGAGGTCTGAGCAAACGGACCTTGGAGGATATTTTCTCCGCGGCAAACAAGACAATGAAGACTCCGGACTGAATGTCGATACGGCCGTAATTGCGGTGTGCGGCACCGCACTTGCGGTGATTCAGAGTCTAGACCTGTACATGCTTATCCCGTCAAACACCTCAAACGGGATATCGTTATGCATTCAGTTCACTCTCAACCGCGACCCTCATCTGCCGTTTCGCAAAACTTCGATCCATCCATCACCCTTATCCGCATGCCGGATCTGGAAGCAATCACCGGCCTCGCTCGCCCCACCGTATACAAGCGCCTCAAAGACGATCCAACCTTCCCCCGCCCGGTACCCCTGAGCAACAGCAAGTCACGCGGTTCGCCAGTAGGCTTTGTGCTGGCCGAGGTACAGGCCTGGGTGCGCCAGCGCATCGCCCTGCGTGGGGAGGTCGCATAAATGACTGATAAAAAAATGGCCGACCAACAGGCCAGCCACGAAAATACTCACGTAGAGAATACCAGCGGAACCGCGCAACGTGCTCGCCTTTTGGAGCGCCTTAAAGCCGGCCCGATTGATACTTTCACCGCCATCCGAGAACTAAACATCGTTCGCCCTGGTGCTCGCATTAACGAGCTGCGCGCCCTAGGCCACAAGATTCTCACTCATCGTCTTGACCTGACCGACGACCAAGGCCGCAAGCATCCACGCATAGCCCTTTACTACCTCAGCACCAACCCGCCCGCCGGAGTATCCGCATGACGACTATCCCAATGTCCTGCGATGAATGGTCTATAACTTCTCTTGCCAGCAATCACGCCCGCCGGTATCGTTTCCTTTGTCACATTGCTGACAACGACCTTGGCGGGTCGAATAGTAAACGGCGCAACAGCGCCCCCATTACGATTGCAGGCGCTTTTTTTGTGCCCGCATTCTCGTGTTATGGCGGGTTGCGCAGGAGCACCTTCGGGTGCGCCGGGCTCCGTTTACCCCGGTCCGCCAATCCTGTGCAACTCGCCACCCTTCTCTGCTTGGCGGCAGATTGGAGCGGCTCCAATGAAGTAAACGGAGCTACACCCATGAAACACGCCCTCATTCCATCAAAAATCCGCGCCTTTGCTCACCGCCGCATGGCCCTGAGCGCTCTCCGCGCAAACTCTTCCCTTTCCACTCGCCTCGCCCGCTACAACGCCAACATGGTCATCGCCCGAGCTCTTGAAGCTGATGGGGGTGTCGTATGAACGCCCCTATCCTCATGCCCACTGCTCCCCAAGCTGACGACCTGAGCGACGTGCAGGACATCCTCGTATTGCTGAGTCTCGCACTTGCCCTCATCGCCTCGCCCACCACCCCCATCATCGTCGCGCGTGTCACTGCCGTCATGGCGCAGCACACGGCTATGGCCTGGGCAGAGCTCCTCGACGACTTGATCGCTGCGCAAGGGGGTGCCCAATGAACCGCCTGCTTTCGACGTCGATCCATGCTGAACGAGAACACGCATTTCTGTGGTGGGGCGTCCTCAATCAGCTCCGTATCTCCAACGAGCTACCGGAGTGGGTTCGCACCAAGGTAGTAGGTAGTGATGCCGACTATGAAGAATCGATGCTCGAAAGAGGCGCCGTCAATCAGGCGCTGTTTGGCATCGACGAAATTCGACCGGGAGATGACCTCCAGCCATGCGCCTTTGAGTATCAGAGTCTCATTGACCTGATGGAGTTGGAGCGCACCCGTTATCTGACCTGGTGGACCATGCTCAATGAAATGCGGGCGCGTAAACAACTGCCGGAATGGGTTGTGACTAACCGCATAGGTCACGGCCCGGACCATGAGCGGTGGTCCGACAAAGCGGCCAAGGTCAACAAGATGCTGTTTGGCCAACCACATGTTCGCCACTTGGCGACGCAGCTTCGGGTGCATGAGGGGCCACGACCAGATTCTCGCCAGCGCACAGCGTCGCTGACTCCCGTGAATTGCTGATTCGATAAAGGTTTAAGCACATGAAAATTCAAAATGGCGCTGCAGCGTCAACGGGATCGGCTTGCCCGAAAAAAGCCACAGAACTGTTTTATGTGACCCATCCGAAAGCGCTGAAGGCGTTGCTTGGCCCGTTCCTGACGGAGGCTGACGCTGAGTGCGGGCGCGTAGTTATGCGTAGCGTCGACGCCCAAGTGACGGCCTGTCTCGTTAAATCCATCGACGACATCACGCACTGGCACGCAGTGAACAATGGCCGGGTTTGCCGGGCATTCGCTGGGAGCAACGTATGAGGAGCTCCCCCAAGCTAACCGTCGTCCCCGATGACCCCCTTCATTGCCTTGTGCTTCCTAGGCTAGACGGAGTGAAGAAGTCCGGGGCCGATAACTACATGGCTAAATGTCCTGCGCATCAGGACAAGTCGCCGTCATTAAGCGTCGCGTCCGGCACTGACGGTCGAGTGTTAATTCATTGTTTCGGTGGCTGCCATACCTCTGACGTTCTCGCAGCTGTAGGACTTGAACTGAAAGACTTGTTCGCTGGAAATTTGAGCGACACAGCACGACTCGACTACCGACGTAGATCACTTGAGAGCGCTCGCAACCAAGCGCGACTTATCCAGAACATCGCTGCCGCGCAGTTGGACCGCGGCGAAGCTCTCAGCGCGATTGATATGGAGCAGTTGCAGACAGCTGTAGCGAGAGAGCGCGAGATATGTGAGCAGCTTGCGGGGATCGATGTCGATCGGACGGCGCGAATAGCCCCTGATCGTCCCTGCTGGGCCGTGTACGAGCATTGGGTCACCAACGAGAAAGGCCGCAAGCTGCGCCCGGGCGTTTACTGGCATAGCTTCAAGCGCGCCCCAGCTGACCAGGATGACGCCGAGAGCGACACCGGCGACCGGCCGATCACTGATGAGTGGATCTCAAGTCCTGTCACGGTCGTGGCCCGTACCACCAATAGCGACGACGGCAGCGAGGGACGGCTGCTCCGCCTAGTAACCGAGGGCGGAATAAAGGAATGGATCATCGCCATGGAGGTCTTCGGCGGCAGCGGCGAGGATGCCAGGCGAGCTTTGTTCGGCATGGGCGTCATCATCGCGCTGAAAAAACGCGGCACGTTCATGGAGTACCTGCTCGACCAGCACCCTGCAGAAGTATTCGCCACCACCTGCCGACCGGGTTGGCATGAGTCGGGGGCGTTCGTGTTGCCCGGGCGAACGATCGGTAACGCCAATGTGCGGTACCAGGCCAGCAACAAGGCGCAGGTGCTGTTCAGCCAGCGCGGCGAGTTGGCGTTGTGGCAGTCGCAGGTGGCAGCCAAGTGCGCGGGCAATCCGGTACTGACACTGGCGATTGGCTGCTCGTTGGCCGGGCCGCTACTGAGTTTGGTCGGCGTGCTGGGTGGCGGTGTTCACCTGGTGGGCGACAGCTCAAGCGGCAAGTCGCTGGCGCAACTGATCGGTTCGTCGGTGTGGGGTGACCCGGGGGTGTTCGCCGCCAGTTGGGACATGACCAAGGGCGGGTTGGAGATCGAGGCGTCGAGCCGTAACGACACCATCCTGCCGCTGGACGAGATCAAGCGCGCCGACCCTAAGCGGGTGCAGGAAATGGCCTACTCCCTCGCCAATGGGCAGGGTAAAGGCACCATGACTCGCGAGCGTGAAGCTCGGGGCAAACTGAGCTGGCGCCTACTGACGCTCTCCAGTGGCGAGAGGTCCCTCTCTGAGCACGCCGCCATTTCCGGGAATGCCGCCCATGCAGGCGCCGAGTTGCGCATGGTGGACGTGAACGCTGGCACCCGCACGCACCGGGCCTTTGATGAATTGCATGGGCTTGAGGGGGCGGACTTCCATCGACAGCTCACTGTGGCCGTTGGCACTCACCATGGACACCTTGGACCGGCGTTTGTTGAGTGCCTGGTCGCCGCAGATGACAAGCCCGGACTGCTCCGCGACTTTGACGGCATACGCGCCCAGTTCGTCGAGGACAACGCCCAGGCCGGCCGCGTAGCCGATCGGTTCGCTGTAATCGCGCTGGCGGGAGAGATGGCCATCGCTTACGGCTTGCTGCCTTGGGAGCCTGGTACCGCCCTCGCCGACTGCCGCTTGCTCTATGGAGAATGGCTTTCACGTGTAGGTGGCGGTAACGCAGAGGACCGCCAGATCCTAGCGGGCATCATCGACTTCATCGACAAGCACGGCAGCAGCCGATTCTCTGATGTCGATGCGCCAGAGGTGGACGCCAAGGTCTTCAACCGTGCCGGCTATTGGGAGCTGGTGGCTGGCAAACGACTCTACCTATTCAACAAATCTGCGCTCATCGAGGCGGCTCACGGGTTTGGCCTGACCCGCGTGATTAAGGCGCTGGAAGTGGGTGGAGCCCTGGCCAAGCGCGACAGCGACCGGGATAGCCGCAAAACTAAAAAGTATCGCATCCCCGCCGGCGGTTCGGCGCGCCTGTACGTGGTTGACCCCGAGGCCTTGGACGGCGAAGGAGGCGGCGCATGAGCACCATAGCCATCAAGTGCGAATGCCCGAGTTCACAGGAACCTGCATTTGCGGGGAACAGGGGGAACGGGGGAACAGCCAGTAAAACCGTGGCCTGCAGCCGTTCCCCCTTATTGAATGTATGGGGAACAGGGGGAACACAAACATGTTTTTGAATATGAGCGTGCTCGCCTCCCCTGAAGTTCAGTTATCACTGTTCCCCACAAAAAAACGTGGGGTACAGAATCCCCCCCTGAAAGCCCCGGAAACATTGGCTGTTCCCACTGTTCCCCCGTTCCCCCGTTTTTTTTCTACAGACACATTTGGGCAATGGAGCAATCAGGGCGAGGTGCCGGCATGAGTCTCCTTTCCAGCTTGCTCGATCACATGCCGCCAGTCGTTATCGGTACTGAGTCGCCAGAAGTGGATAGTCGACCTCGCCGGCGCCTGGTGCCGGCCACTCGGGTCGAACGCCCTGCTCGGTTTATCACCGGCCCACACGCAAACGCCGCCACCGCTACGCCTGAGTGGCGCCACGCCCGTGACCTATACCTTAACCACATCATGGTGTGTAGAGCCTGCTACGCGCCCACAGGCCGCCATTGCACGGCTGGTTCTGATCTGCGAATGGACTACGAAAACACACCGATGGAAGCGCACTTCTAGGTGCGCGCGACAACGAGCAATGCCACCGGGGCATTCCGCCCCTATTCAGCCAAAGCCAGCCGCAAGCAGGCGCCCTGTAGGAAACACATATGACTATCCCATCAACGACCAATCACCTTTCGATTCCACTCGGCATCACCGACCCACTGCTACTGCGCGTGTTGCGTGAGCACACCAATCAGATTAATCAGCTCGCAGAAGGGCGCATAACAGCCTTTTACTCTGCGCTCACTGCTGCGCCATCCAGCGGCCCTTGGATGCAGGGCGACTCAGTGAAGAACTCGGCGCCGTCAGAGCTTGGCACCGCCGGCTCGAAATATGTCATCGAGGGTTGGGTGTGTGTCGTATCGGGCACGCCAGGCACCTGGGTGCAGAAACGATTTCTGACGGGTAACTGATGATGTCTCATGACGCGGAAAAGGCGAGCAAAGTACTTCCTCTGCTGGCCCTTCAGTTGGTCAGCGACCGGTGAGACCAAGCCAGAAGCCATAAATGATGGCTCCGATGACCAGCGCAACGCCTTTCCAGATCATGAAGTCGATCATCGTGAAATTCGAGAAATTCGAGAAATCCACCAAGACCTCCAAGCCCGCAGATGCGGGCTTACTGGGATCGTTCCGCGGCGCCACTGCCGAGCTTACTACCGCTCCCGAGTGCACACGCTCTGCTCGGATGACGGAACAGTAGCCTAATTCTCGTGCGTTTTCCGATGTCGCTAGAAGATCAACAACGCTGACCAAAGTAGCACGCCGACGAGGATCAAAGCGCCGCTGATCACCATCAACCGACACCAATTCACGCAGGGCTTTTCTAAGAAACACTAATGTTTCCGAAATTACTCATCGAGGCTTCTGAGTCACTTTCCAATGTTAAGTTTTGTTAGGTCGCTGATGCTGACTAGGTCCTCTGGCATCTGCGGTTTGAGGCTTATCCGGCGCGGATACCTAGGGTGGTGACCATGAGCGATGACCACCACTGGTGACCACTTTTCCCACCCACGGAAAGGTGGAATGCCTTTGAGCTTGAGTGACAGTAACCAGCACGGATTGGTTACCTTTAGTGGTTACCAGTGGTGAACACGAAAATTAATGAGTTCGCGCTTGTAACCAGCCGGGGTCATTGCCAGCCATTCAACCCTTTGACGTGGCCGGTATCCATGCGGGTATCCACGGATAACCGAGTTTTTGGGGGCCATAAAAAGAAACCGCCGCCCATACCGACGACACGTAACAGGCCAGGCTGTAACAGCGTGTGTAACAGGTAAACACACTGTTTCGCGCAGCACTTCGCGCACCTTCTTCACGCGCTCCAAAATGGGCGGTAACCATCAAAGTACGCAGGCCGGTACGCGGCCTCGGTACGCGTTCGCCCGTGCGTACCGGACACAAGTTCGCGCCGTGGTTTCCATTTTGGTTTCCACGGTAAAGCCACCGCCGACCACTCTGCATAGCGATCTCTGATACCGACAGTCGTCACGATGAGCCAAAACGGCGTCGTTTCAGTGAAGTTAATCTATTCTTGGGCAAGGTGGATTTAGCCGATCAGGTTGCACCAAAGGAGCCAGGCATGACAAATCCCACATCACAGCCTAATGCCAGCCGAAAGTGGCTCCTAAGTCTGTTGATGTTCTTTTTGGCATGGTTGGTTTCGAGCCTCCTTACTTACTGCTTGGTTTCCACCGAGCATGGATATTGGCTCGAACTCTTTAACGGGGCGACTTGGCCGTCTCAGTTTGTCTCCAGTGATGTAAGCAAGGACGTGCACCCAATTCGATCATGGTGGTTTTACGTCGTGATTGGATTCCGCACTGCGGTGAACCTGGGTGTAGTGCTTTCCGCAGCTTTCTGGCTTTTCACTGTGTACCTCGCATCAAGCGGTCAATTGGAGAGGTGGTTCATGAGCAAATTAGAATCTGTACTGACTACGCGAGACATAGCGCTTGCTGCCTTTGTCGCCGCGCAAATGAAAAATCAAAACCTCGAACTTTCACCAGAGCAGCAAGCGAGCTTATATGCGGCCGCAGGTGCTTTTCGGAACACTGAGGCCGGAAAAGCGTTCACGGTTTCATCAGGAAAAGCTGTGCCGGGGGCCGTATGACATCCGAAGAGCAGGGTGTATGGCACGTGATTACAACCGGTCTTGGCACTAACGACCCTAACCCGCCTGCAGAAGTCCTCGGGTGGGCATTATCGCTTGGTCGAGACATCGGAGTTCCTGAACATCGGGTTAAAGAGATTTTCAAGGCAATCCGTGATGGCATCCTGCCTGGCACACCACCACTTTGATTAGCGATTAACGTGTTGAGACCAAATGCGTCAATGCACTATCAGTAGACTCGGGGTTTCTATCTCTCCCTGGCGGTCAGCTTCTACACATCTCCACGAACGCTTCCGATTGAGTAACGCTGCTACGCTTTCATTTTCTCGAATGGAGTCGAAGCGATGCCCTCCCCTGAATACTCTCTCCCAGATGTCCTAGAGCGCATGTATCACAATCAGCTCGCCTTGGAGGCTGCGCTGATGGAACTGACCTTGCTAGTCGAAAGCCAGGGTCATGCTGAGGTCGGGGACAATATTCGGAGTGCGCTGAACGCGATCGGTGAAAATGCCGGACATATCAATCAGGGGTTGGCCAGACTGAAAGCGCAGGGCTCGACGTAAGCCAGCACCCAATTCAAGGGGCGATGATGGACGATGACAGCGAAGTAGTATTTGTTGCCGGCCTGGGAAAGATGCTCGGACGCACCGAGGCGGCGGTCAGACAGGGGATGACTCGGGGCGTCGACTGGTTGCCAAAAAGCTTCAGAATGGGCACCAGACACTGCTGGCTGAAGGCGGATGTTCGGGAGTTTCTGCGCGCCTGCCGGGACGGCGAGAACAAGGCGCCGAAGGTTGGTAGACCGCGGCAGACACCGCCAACACTGAGAGATATCAGGAAATGACAGAAAACATTGATCGTTTTCTACGCCTCGATGAGGTGCTTCATATTACCGGCCTCAGTTCCGCACGGTTTATCGCCGGATCAAGGACGGAACATTTCCACAGCAAATCCGAATAGGCCCCAACTCCGAGGCCTAGCGCCAGTCAGTAATCGATAAATGGATGTTCGATTTGAGCCCAGTCGATTGAGTGCTTGAAAGCGAGAATTCTCTGGTCGGAACCGGATTACTCGCGAGGTGCTTGGCAACAACCGCATAGGCCCAATGCAACGCCGTACCGGGGAACAGAATGAACGGAACTCTCTATTGCACAAAGTGCGGAACAGCGAACGCCACTGACGCCAACTACTGCTTCAACTGCGGCCAACCGATCACCAACATGCAAGCCAACATCGGCAGAGCCGAAAAACTCATTCAAACTGAAGAGCCCCCTCCTCCCAAGGAGAGAGCCCCTAGGGGAGAATACGCCCCTCCGGCGGCCGGGCCGCCGGCAGCCAAGCCATCTAGATCTTACAATTTCATCGCCACGCACTGGCGCGGGGAATACTCGCTCGGAGTCTCTTACTGGCTGTTCGGCTTTTTGGTCGCAATCTTCATAGCTCTCTCAGACGTAGCTTTGGGCCATTTCAGTGACGCTATGAATCTGAACACTCAGAAACAAGGCTTACTGATATTGGCGTATTACGCCGTCACCATCGCGGTGGCAGTTTGGCAGATTGTCGGGGTGATACGATCTGCCTCCGCCCACGTTTCGCGCGGCGGTAAGCATTTCTGGGCAGTGACGGCCAATGTGATGGTCTGCATTGGTGCACTCCAACTGCTCTTCAGCTTTATCGTCGACGGCGTCCCCCTTATTCGCGAAGGGATAGATATGATACGGGGCACCGACAACATACCCCCGTACTCACTCCGTCTGATGCGCAACGACACCGAGATGGAATTAGCCGGGGGCATTCCCATCGGAACAACTGATGCAGTCCGGAACATGCTCGACTCTTCCCCTGCAGTCCGAGTCATTCACCTGAATAGCACAGGCGGTCGAATTACGGAGGCAAACAAGCTCGCGAACCTGATCTTCCAGCGCCAGCTCATCACTTACACCCGCACCAATTGCTCCAGTGCCTGCGCCATAGCCTTCCTCGCCGGCCGCGAGCGTTACATAGGCGAACAGGGTCGGATTGGCTTTCATAGCGCCTCGGTGAATGGAGCTAGGGGCAGCGACGAGCTCGATCTCAACGCCAGTTTTAGAGAGGTACTTTCTCGGGTAGGTGCAACGCCACAGTTCGTTGCGAAGGCGATGTCCACCAGCCCACAGAATATATGGTTCCCCACCTCAGAAGAGCTGAAGCAGCAGAGTATCATCACCTCAGTTGTCGACTCTCGCTACTTCGGCCTATCAGGCATCTCAGATTGGCGGGACGCGAATATGATTGAGCAGTCGTTGCTGAAAACGCCTGTGTTCGCAGCTCTGTCGATCTACGACACAGACAACTTTGCCAAGCTAAGAAAGACGATGGTTGAAGGTGTGCAAGGCGGACGCTCACTGGCTGAGATCCAACTGGATGTCCAGACGCTGATCACCGAATCGATTGTGCCAAGTTACTTGATTCGAGCACCCGATCTGGCCCTCATCCGCTACTGGCGTTCCCAGATTGCCGAAGTGAAATTCCTCGGCAGAACAAACCCAGCCCATTGCGTGACTTTCCTGGGGATGGACAATAAAACGCCCACTGCGGACCTGATGAGTAAGGTCCCGAAGGAACTGACCAACGAAGACCTCGCAGCTCTGACGGAACTAATCAAGCAAACGGCTACGAATCCGACTAAAGCACAGCCGTTCTCGAGCTACGATAAAGAGTTTAAAAAAGTACTGCTTGCAATGATGGCGAAGGATCAGCACTCAGTGGAAATTATTACGAATCCAGAAAAGTTCTCTAATGACCCGGCCACCACATGCAACAGTTTGATCCTGCTGTACGACACAATCCTGTCACTGAGTGATTCGAAGAAAGCGGCGGGAATGTTGCGAAGCATGGTTCAGGAATCAAAGCAGTAAACCGATAGTGGGTATGCACGACCACCGCTGAGTAGCGCTGCTTCTGTTTGAGATGAATGCGCCATGCGTTATGTGACGATCAGAAAGTTTTCCAGCGAGTCGGGATACACCGAGGCCGCGATTCGATCAAAGATCGCTGACGGCACCTGGGAGAAAGATTACGTTTGGCGAAAGGCGCCTGATGGGCGGGTGCTTATCGATGTAGAGGGTTACGAAGCTTGGGTGGAAATGGGTAAACCATCAACGGCTATTCGAGAAGGTAGGTTCCCGTCAGGACATAGCCCCGCGCCGCTGATGAGCAAAGGGCCAAGACTCGGAAGTCCAAAGCCGCTTGTGTGATGCCATTCGTCGGAGCGACCCTCCTCATCTAATGGTCACTTTGAGCGCCTTCCCTAGCGAAGAGAAAACGGCAAAAATCCACCTAGCAGCGAGCGCCATGTATCCCCACATGTATCCCTCGCGCACAAGTAAAGACAAATACTCAATAAACACAGATAGTTAGGCTCTCAGTTCAAATGTCTGTGTACCACCAAGTACTAAAAACGGCTTACCGAAAGGTAGGCCGTTTTTTTATGCCTCGAGAAAAGTACCCTGAACTCCATGGGTCCAGGGTGATCCGCGTCAGGTACGAATCGTCGGCAATGCCGACAGCGCCCGCTCCCAAATCTGCCACGTCCGCAACCACACCATCGCCTGCCAGTCGTTGTCGGCCGGATAGAACTGCTCCAGTAGATTCAGTTTGATCCCGCGCGCCAGCACACCCGTCAGATCGCCATGCAGATGCAGCCAGTGGTCATCGCGCAAATGACGATGCACGTCTGCCCCCGGATACGTCCCGCACTCAATCACAAACGGCATCAACCGAACCCGCGGCAACGCGTCGATCAACGCCTGCGAGGTGTAGCCAGTCGCCGTTGCCGCCACACCGGTTTCACTCAAGGTGTCGGCCCCGGTCAGCAGCGTGTACAGCCACGGCCCGTAAATGGCCTGCGCATCGGGCAGCGCCGGATACGCCGCCTCGGTGATGGTCAAAAGCATCGGATGACCGTACTCGCCGGCCCCCGTGTGCAAGTCGAAACACATGGCCACGTCGGCATGGGCAATGTGATTTTGCAGGATGGCGTGCAGTGTGCGGTTCGACCAACTTGGCGCCAGCCCACCGAAAAACAGACCGTCGGGATGACTGTGCTGGCCGCCCTCGACAATCGACATCACCGCCGGCCAGCCATGTTGGCGGATTTGCGCGTCGAGCAAGGCATCGGCGCGCTCACGCTCAGGACCTTGCAGCTCGGTGCACGCGTAGATGTCATGCAGCGTCGCGTAAGCCTGATTGTCCGGCAACGGCCGTTCGAAATTCAGGTGATTGCGGTTCAGGTCGATGTTGTCTTCGTTAACCCGCCGCAGCCAGGCGGTGCCCCACGGATTGATCAGGTGAATGAACACTACGGCCACATCCGCCGGCAGTGAGCGCTTGCCCAAGTCCTGCATCCATTTGATCTGGCAACTCGACCCGTAGAAGCCTTCGACGCCATGGGTGCCACTCAGCGCAATCAGCAATCGCTTGGCGCCGGGATCGCCCAGCACCGCCACGTCGGTACTCAAGGGCTCGCCGAAAGGCCCTTTGAGCGGGTGCGGGTATTCGGTCAACGTCGCACCGGCCTCGGTGGCGGCCGCGAGGAACAGCTCTCGCTGATTACGGTAACTTGGCTGAGTGGGAAACTCGGTCTGCATGTCTGCCTCTTGTTGATCTTCTGGCCCGTCTATTGCTCTCGACCCTACAGAAAATCCGTCGACTCATGAAGGACCAAAGCAGCTTTACTGTAGGCCCTGGTTTGCGTCATGCCGAGTCGGCCGATAAAGTCCCGGTAACTTTCCCCACGGACGGAGTGCCTCAACGTGTTCTCAGCCTTCCATTTGAGCCGCTATCGCCGCTCGGCCCTGTCGCTGATCGTCGCGACGCTGACCCTCACCGCCTGCAACGCCCCACCGACATCGACGTTGCCTGTGGCACCCGAAAGCGCCTCGGGCTATCGCACCGACCTGCAAACCCGACACGCCTCCAGACACATGGCGGCAGCGGCCAATCCGCTGGCGGCCGAAGCCGGCCGGGCGATGCTACGTCAGGGCGGTTCGGCGATCGATGCCGCGATTGCGATGCAAGCGGTACTGACGCTGGTCGAGCCGCAATCCTCCGGCATTGGCGGTGGTGCATTGATCGTGCTCTGGGATGGCAAGGCGGTGCGCACCTTCGACGGTCGCGAAACCGCACCGGCCGGCGCCACCGAGAAGCTTTTCCTGAAGTCCGACGGCACACCGATGGCGTTCACCCCGGCGCAGATTGGCGGGCGCTCGGTGGGCACGCCGGGTGTGTTGCGAGCGCTTGAGTTGGCGCACCGCAAACACGGTCGTCTGCCGTGGGCGAAGCTCTTCGAACCGGCCATCAAACTCGCGGAACAAGGCTTCGCCATCTCGCCGCGCCTTCATCTGTTGATCGCCTCGGACTCGTCCATGCGCAGCTCGCCGGACATGGTGGCCTACTTCCTGAATGCGGACGGCAGCCCGAAAGCCGCCGGTACGTTGTTGAAAAATCCGGCATTGGCCGCCGTGCTGAAACGCATTGCCAACGAAGGGCCTGACGCGCTGTACAAAGGCGCCATCGCGCAAGAGATCGTCACCAAGGTTCAGGGCCACACCAACCCCGGCAGCTTGTCGCTGAACGATCTGCAAGGCTATCAAGCCAAGGAGCGCGCGCCGCTGTGCACTGACTACAAACGGTGGCAGGTGTGCGGCATGCCGCCGCCATCATCGGGCGGGATCGCCGTGGCGCAGATCCTCGGCACCTTGCAGGCCCTGGAAACCCGCGACCCGCGCTTCGCCCTCGCGCCGCTGAAACCGCTCAAGACCGAAAAACCCGCCGGCACCGAGCCCGATCCGCAAGCCGTGCACCTGATCGCCGAAGCCGAGCGCCTGGCCTACGCCGATCGCGCGCAATACGTGGCCGACGCTGACTTCGTGTCCGTGCCGGTCAAAGGGCTGGTTGACCCGGCCTATCTGGCCCGCCGCGCCGCCCTGATCGGAGATCGCAGCATGGGCGTGGCCAAACCCGGTACCCCGCCGGGTATTCAGGTCGCCTACGCGCCAGACCGCTCGCCGCTGCGCATCTCCACCTCACAAGTGGTGGCGGTCGATGATCAGGGCGGCGCCGTGTCCATGACCACCACCATCGAGTCCGCCTTCGGCTCGCACGTGATGGTCCAGGGCTTCTTGCTCAATAACGAGATGACCGACTTCTCGTTCATCCCCGAAGAAAACGGGCAAAAAGTCGCCAACCGCGTTGAGCCCGGCAAACGCCCACGCTCCTCCATGGCGCCGACCCTGATCTTCGACCGCCAAAGCGGTGAATTCCTCGCCACCATCGGTTCCCCTGGCGGCTCGCAAATCATCGAATACGTGGCCAAATCCACCATTGGCCTGCTCGACTGGAACCTCGACCCACAAGCCGCCATCAACCTGCCCAACTTTGGTAGCCGCAACGGCCCGACGGAGCTTGAGCAGGGACAGTTCAGCGCGGAGCTGATCCAGGTGTTGAAGGACAAGGGACACAGCATCAGCGAGATTGACATGACCAGCGGTACCCAGGCGATTGTTCGGGTCAGGGACGCGCAAGGAAATGCGTCATTGGCTGGAGGGGCTGACCCTCGGCGTGAAGGACAAGCGCTGGGGGATTGATTCCTGCGCGGGAATAAAAAAGGGCTTACCGGGAGGTAGGCCCTTTTCAATCCCGGATGTCACCACTCGCAAACATTCAGCTTAGCGCGAGATCTTCAACGCCTGTCGCGCCTTGTGCTTGTCCAGGGCCAGATCGATCAAGCGGCTGACCAGATCGCTGTAGGTCATGCCGGTGGCCTGCCAGAGCTTGGGGTACATGCTGATCCGGGTGAAACCGGGCAGCGAGTTGATCTCATTGATCAGCACTTCGCCGCTGTCGGTGAGAAACACATCGACCCGCGCCAGCCCGGAGCAGCCCAGCACCTGGAATGCCTCGACGGCCAGAGCCCGAATACGTTCGCTGGACTCGACACTGATCTCAGCCGGTACCACGACCTGTGCCGCCTGGGCGTCGATGTATTTGCTGTCGTAGGAATAGAAACCGCTGCTCACCACGATTTCACCACACCCGCTGGCGATGGCGTCTTCGTTGCCGAGCACGGCGCATTCGATCTCACGGCCACTCACGGCGGATTCGATCAGCACTTTTTCGTCGAACCCCAAGGCCAGTTCCACGGCCGCCTTATATTCGGCTTCGTCACTGACCTTGCTCACGCCTACGGACGAGCCTTGGTTCGCCGGTTTGACGAACAGCGGCAGGCCGAGTTTGCCCTGCACCTCAGCGAACCCGGTACGCGCTGCCGTGGCGCGGTTCAGGGTCACGAACGGCGTCACCGCCAACCCGGCGTCGCGCAGCAGGCGTTTGCTGATGTCCTTGTCCATGCACACCGCCGAGCCGAGCACGTCGGAGCCGACAAAGGGCAAGTCAGCCATGCGCAACAGGCCTTGCAGGCAACCGTCTTCACCCAGGGTGCCGTGGACAATCGGGAAGATCACATCGACGTGCCCGAGCAGTTCCTGACCGGAAGTTTCCACCAATTGCTGACTGACCTTGCCCGGCACCACCGCCAGTTCACGGTTGGACTGATTGAGCGCGATCAGGGCCGGATTTTCCTGATTGAGCAGGAAGTTCGAAGGGTCGTTGAGGTGCCAGTGACCTTGTTTGTCGATGCCGATCAACACCGGCTCGAAGCGCGAGCGGTCCAGTGCATCGACAATGTTCTTCGCCGATTGCAGCGACACTTCATGCTCCGCCGAACGACCACCAAAAATAATCCCTACCCGCAATTTGCTCATTCAAAACACCTCAACGATTGGCCACCCGCCGAACAGCAGAGAGAACCTTGCAACATTCGCCCACGGTTTTCCACCCGCCCAAAGGGTTTAATCGCAGAGCAGACAGCCAGTCGATCACTGGGGTAACGTGTTCTTCACCGCGTTCGAGACACCCCCACCATGGCCAAGCAAACGCCTCCCATCGACTGGTTCCACCGCGCGCCCGACGTGGGCGGCCTGCAACGTTTCGAAGCGTTTTTTGCAGGGCACGGCTACGACCTTCATCGCCACGACACCTACGCCATCGGCCAAACACTGGCCGGTGTGCAGAGTTTTCAGTACCGCGGCGGATGGCGCCACAGCCTGCCGGGCGGGACCCTGGTGTTGCATCCGGACGAAGCCCACGATGGCGAGGCCGGCACCGAAGCCGGTTTCAAATACCGAATGATGTACATCGAACCGGCGCTGATCCAGCAGATGCTCGGCGGGCAACCGCTGCCGTTCATCAAGACCGGATTGTCGACCGACCCTCGCCTGTTCGCCGCCACCGACGCGCTGTTGCGCAGCCTGGATTGCCCCCTCGACCCTTTGGAGGAGCAGGACGCGCTGTACGATCTGGCGCAGGCTCTGAGCAGCGTTTCGGGAACAACTTCCGCCCGCCACCAGAGCTTCGACTACGTGGCTGCGGAGCGTGCGCGGGAATTCATTCACAGTGCGCTGGATCGCACCGTGACGCTGGAGGAGCTGGCGCACCATAGCGGTCGTGATCGCTGGAGCCTGTCACGGGACTTTCGCCTGTTGTTCGGCACCAGCCCTTACCGATACTTGACCATGCGGCGCCTGGACCTGGTGCGTTCTCTACTGAT
Organism: Pseudomonas sp. URMO17WK12:I12; assembly: GCF_000514395.1. Lineage (NCBI taxonomy): Bacteria > Pseudomonadati > Pseudomonadota > Gammaproteobacteria > Pseudomonadales > Pseudomonadaceae > Pseudomonas > Pseudomonas sp. URMO17WK12:I12. The sequence goes on along the minus strand of NZ_AZVV01000021.1, from coordinate 20,499 downwards.
CCAGGGCCAGTCGCTGGTCAGCGCCGCGTTGATTGCCGGCTTCACCGATCAGAGCCACATGACCCGGCAATTCAGCAAAACCTACGGCCTGTCGCCGGCCCGCTGGATGAAAATGCACCGTCGCTGAGCCACGCACAATCGTACAAGAAGCAGACCTGAGCGCTGGTTATCGTGGGTTCACGATCAACCACGGGAGACACTTCATGTCCGCTTACAAAAGCCTGAACTTCGCTGAAAAAATCGCCCGGATCGATGCGCACTGGGCGCCCCGGGTCATCGCCGAAATGAACGACTACCAGTTCAAGGTGGTGAAGTTGCTGGGGGATTTCATCTGGCATGACCATCTGGAAACCGACGAAACCTTCATCGTGCTCGAAGGCCAGTTACGCCTCGAGTTTCGTGATGGCTTCGTGTTGGTCAACGCCGGCGAAATGTATGTGGTGCCCAAAGGGGTGGAGCACAAACCCTCTGCCGAGCAGGAAGTGAAGCTGCTGCTGATCGAACCCAAAGGCGTACTGAACACCGGCAGCGAAGGCGGTGAGCGAACGGCGGTCAATGACGTGTGGGTGTGAGGCGTTACGCCAATGTCTTGCCGTCCACCGGGTCGCCGATCATCAGGAAATGCCCGCCCGCCACATGGTGCAAGGTGCGCAAGGCGTCATGCCCTTCGAAGTGCCAGCGGCCGTCGCTGAAGACCCGTTCATCTGCCTGGGCGGCAATCACCTCGGCCAGGAACAGGTCGTATTGCTGATGATTGGTGGGCTCTGGCAGCAGTCGACATTCCAGCCAGGCCACGCAGCCCTCGAGCATAGGAGCATCGATCAGTTCACCACTGAAGGTCTGCAAACCATAGGCCTGGAACTTGTCCTGACCTTGGCCCTGGGTCAATTCCAGGCCTGACGTCGAGCCAACAGTCTGGGTGATATCGGCCTGAGCGACGCAGGGCACGTTCAGCACGAAGGTGCCCGAGGCTTCCAGCAGTTGTCGGGTCCAGGTGGACTTGTCCAGCACCACGGCAATTTTCGGCGGTTCGAAATCCAGCGGCATGGCCCAGGCCGCGGCCATGATATTGCGCTGGCCGTCATGGGCGGCGCTCACCAGGACGGTCGGCCCGTGATTGAGCAGGCGATAGGCCTTGGACAAAGGAACCGGGCGGCGATGGGAAACGCTCATGGTGTCTGCTCCTGGGAAAAGAGCCGATTGTAGCGATTTCCACCGCGATGGCAGGTATCAAGTCGCCAGTTGATTGGCAAACTGCCCGACCGCGTTCACCACTTTCTGCGCACCGTCCTGAATCTCGACGATCACCGTGCCCGCTTCCGCCGCCAGCGCCAGGCCTTGTTCTGCCTGAAGCTTGCCGTCGGTCATCAGGGCCACGGCATTACGCGCCATCTCCTGGTTCTGCCGCACGACACCGACAATCTCATCAGTGGCCTGGCTGGTGCGGGACGCCAACTGCCGGACCTCGTCCGCCACCACGGCAAACCCCCTGCCCTGTTCACCTGCCCGAGCCGCCTCGATGGCCGCGTTGAGCGCCAGCAAGTTGGTCTGTTCGGCGATGCCGCTGATGGTTTTGACGATAGTGCCGATCACCAGCGATTGCTCGTTCAAGGCCTCGATGCCATCGCCAGCGGTCTGCATATGCCTGGCCAGGTCGCGCATCACGTCCACTGCCTGAGTCACCACGGCCGTACCGCGCTGGGCACTCTGATCGGTTTGCTGAGAGGTGCTATACGCAATGTTGGCCGCTTCGGCCACGGCGTTTTCCTGATTGACCTGATCGGTAATCACGGTGGCGAACTTCACCACTTTGTAGAGCGTGTTGTTAGCGTCAACCACCGGGTTGTAGGACGCTTCCAGCCAGACCAGACGACCATGGCTGTCGACGCGCTTGAAACGGCCGGCAACAAACTCACCGGCATTCAGGCGTCGCCAGAAGTTCTGGTACTCGGCGCTGCTGGCCTCCTGCGACTCACAGAACGTGCGGTGATGTTTGCCCTTGATCTGCGCGAGGCTGTAACCCATGCCACTGAGGAAGCGGTCGTTGGCCGTCAGCACGTTGCCATCGAGGTCGAACTCAATCACCGCGGTCGAACGCACCAGCGCACCGATCAGGTTCTCATGCTCACGGGACGCTTCGATGGTGCGGGTCAGGTCGCTGGAGTAAATCGAGAAATGTTTGATTCGGCCGTCCGCCGAGCGCACCGGCTGCACAATCGAACGCAACCACGCCTCCTTGCCGTTGCCCCGCAGTAAACGCACGGCCCCGGCGAAATGCTCGCCACGGGTCAGCGCGTTCTGGAAGCGGCGGTGGAATTCGTCGGATTTGACATGGACCGGGACGATCTCGTCGATGTTCCTGCCGATCAGGTCGCCGCTCTTGTAGAACATTTCACCCAGGAAGTTCTGGTTGGCCGATTGAATCCGGCCATCGGGATTAAGGGTCAGGACCAGCATCTCGCTTTCCAGACTGTCCTTCACTTGATGAAGGCTGGAGAGTTCTTCGCGAAGAGCCGACAGCTCCTGCTTCAAGCGTTTGTTGAACATGGGAAAGCACCGATGGACTGGGAGAGAAAGCGGCATGCAGCCTAGCCATCGGCGGTACGGTTCTTTTCTGAAGAGCGTTTCAAGGTTGTCCTACAAAAATAGTTACGGTCACACGCTGCGATTACATCGCGCCAGCGGCCGCGCAATGGCCGGCTCTGGGCAGGCGTGCGCCAAAATACGCCGCGCTGCCCACACCCACTGCGCCCATGACCGCACAGAAGATCACGCAGAGCCACGGGCTCCACGGCATCAGACCAATCAATAACAGTGGTGTGATACTCGCCCACGCGGCGTAGGCAATGTTGTAGGTGAAGGAAATGCCCGAGACGCGAACCCGCGCCGGGAACAGGCTGACCATCACCGACGGCACCGCGCCGACCACTCCGCAACTCAGACCGGCAACCGCGTAGGACAGAGCAATCCAGTGACCACCCGTAATCAGGCTGGTATAGAGCACACCAATCCCCAGCGGCAGCAGCAGGCTATAGAGCATGACCGTGCGCCAGCCGCCGATGCGGTCGACCAGCAGCCCGGCGAGTACACAGCCGATGTTCAGGAACACGATGCCCAACGCACTCAGGGCGAAGGTATGGCTGGCGGTCATGCCAAAGGTTTTCTGCATCATGGTCGGAGTGATAACGACAAACACCACCACCGCCGAGGTCAGCACGCAGGTGAGGATCATCGCCGGCAACATTGCCAGACGATGTTCACGCAAGACCGTGCGCAGCGGCAGTTCGACGGCGGCATCACGCTGGGCCTGCATTGCCATGAACACCGGGGTTTCACTGAGCCAGCGGCGCAACCAGACACCGATCACCCCGAACACACCGCCCAGGAGGAACGGGTAACGCCAGGCGAAATCGAGAATTTCCGCCGGTGTGAACGCCTGTGCGAGGAAGGTCGCCGTCAGCGCGCCAATCAGGTAGCCAAAAGTCAGCCCGGCTTGCAGGAAACCGAGGGCATACCCGCGATGCCCGGCCGGCGCGTGCTCGGCGACGAACACCCAGGCGCTCGGCACTTCACCGCCCACCGCCGCCCCTTGCAGGACACGTAGCACCAACAGCAGCAGCGGCGCCCAATAGCCGATCTGCGCGTAGGTCGGCATGATCCCGATCAGCAGGCACGGCAGCGCCATCATCAGGATGCTCAGGCTGAAGACTTTCTTGCGCCCCAACCGGTCGGCGAAATGCGCCATCAGAATTCCGCCCAACGGGCGCGCCAGATAACCGGTGACGAAGATCCCGAAGCTTTGCAGCAGGCGCAGCCATTCGGGCATTTCCGGCGGGAAGAACAGTTGGCTGAGGGTCAGGGCGAAGAACACGAAAATGATGAAATCGTAGATTTCCAGCGCGCCGCCAAGGGCCGCAAGACCGAGAGTCTTGTAATCCGAGCGGGTAAAAGGCGTCGGGCGCGAAGGGATGTTGGCAGTCATGAAAAAGAACTCTGCAGCCGGTAAAAAACCAAGGCGCCCATGGTCTACGCAAACGCGCCCATGGACAAGCCGTTAGACCATAGTCCTGTTTTGGTAAAGTTTCGTCACAAGTCAGCAGCGGTTGATTTACTGTTGGCGTCTGTCCAGACGGGCCTTTGCAGCCCGAAAGACCACAATAAACATAAAAATTCGAGGTACCCCCGTGGCCGCTGATATCGAAGATACCCGCTCCGCCCGCTTTGCCCTGCGCTGCTCAAGTTTTGCCGAACGCTGGTTCCCCGACTCCTGGGTATTTGCCGCGCTGGCGGTAATCATCGTCGCCGTCGCCACTCTGTTCATGGGCGCCAAACCGACTGACGCCGCCATGGCGTTCGGTGATGGATTCTGGAGCCTGATCCCCTTCACCATGCAGATGGCGTTCGTGGTCATCGGTGGCTATGTCGTCGCTGCCTCGCCACCCGCCGTGAAACTCATCGACCGCCTGGCACGTATCCCGAAAAACGGGCGCTCGGCCGTGGCGTGGGTCGCCTTGATCTCCATGGTTGCCTCGCTGCTGAACTGGGGCTTGTCGCTGGTGTTTGGCGGTTTGCTGGTGCGCGCCCTCGCCCGCCGCGTCGATCTGAAAATGGACTACCGTGCCGCCGGCGCCGCTGCCTATCTGGGTCTTGGCGCAGTCTGGGCCCTGGGTCTGTCGTCGTCCGCCGCCCAACTGCAGGCCAACCCGGCCAGCCTGCCGCCGTCGATCCTGTCGATCACCGGGGTGATTCCGTTCACCCAAACGATCTTCCTGTGGCAGTCCGGCGTAATGCTGCTGGCGCTGATCGTGGTCTCGCTGATCATCGCCTACGCCACCGCGCCAGGCCCTAACACCGCCCGTGACGCCAAGGCCTGCGGCATCGACCCGAGCTTCAATCTGCCGCCATTGGCCCCGCGCACCCGCCCGGGCGAATGGCTGGAACACAGCCCGCTGTTGACCCTTTTGCTGGTGGCACTCGCGGCTGGCTGGCTGTTCCACGAGTTTTCGACCAAACCCGCGATCAGTGCCATCTCCGGGCTGAACACCTACAACTTCCTGTTCCTGATGCTCGGCGCGCTGCTGCACTGGCGTCCGCGCAGCTTCCTCGATGCCGTGGCCCGCGCTGTCCCGACCACCACCGGCGTGCTGATCCAGTTCCCGCTGTACGGCTCGATCGCCGCGTTGATGACCACGGTCAAAGGCACTGACGCCCAGACCCTGGCGCACCACATCTCGACCTTCTTCGTCAGCATCGCGTCCCACGACACCTACGCGTTCCTGATGGGCGTGTACTCGGCGATTCTCGGTTTCTTCATTCCGTCCGGCGGCGGCAAGTGGATCATCGAAGCGCCGTACGTCATGCAAGTCGCCACGGACCTGAACTACCACCTGGGCTGGGCCGTACAGATCTACAACGCAGCCGAAGCGCTGCCGAACCTGATCAACCCGTTCTACATGCTGCCGCTGCTGGGCGTGCTCGGGCTGAAGGCGCGGGACTTGATCGGGTTTTCGTTTGTGCAATTGCTGGTGCACACGCCGCTGGTGTTGTTTCTGCTGTGGGCGCTGGGGACGACGCTGACGTATACGGCGCCGGTAATGCCTTAACCCGATCCAACAATCACCATAAAACAACTGTAGGAGCGAGCCTGCTCGTGATAGCGGTAGTCCATCCAACATTGATGTGACTGCCAAACCGCTATCGCGAGCAGGCTCACGCCTACATTAAGAACTTTGCTGCACTCAAGACTGTAACCCTTCTGTCACATCCCGCTGCTAGCGTCCGCCGAAACATATTGCAACAAACTCAGCTAAACGGGACTTGGCATGACTGACGATAAAGACAACATCGACGTTCCTTCTCCCGACGCAGATGCGCCCACCGATACTAGCCGCCGGCGCTTTCTCGGTGGCGTTGCGGTGCTGGGTGTCGGCGCAACGCTGAGCGCTTGCGGCAATCAGGGGGATGAGCCGGGCAAACCTGTCGAACACCCACTGTCCCCGGCGGAATTGGACAAAGCCCTGCACGACCAGGTGAAAACCGTGGTGGTGATCTATGCCGAGAACCGCAGTTTCAACAATCTGTTCGGCGATTTCCCCGGTGTCGAAAAACCGCTGTCATCCCTCCAGCCTGGCGAGTATCAACAGCGTGATCGCGATGGCAGTCTGTTGCAGACGCTGCCACCGGTATGGGGCGGCGTTTTGCAGATCGGTCCGCAAACCCTGGATGGCGTGACGTACCCCAGTGAAACCCAGTTTCAGCAGCAACTGCCCAACGCGCCGTTTGCCCTCAAAGGCCCGAACGCTGAAGACCTGCCGTTTGGCTTGGTGACCCGCGATTTGTGGCACGTGTTCTATCAAAACCAGATGCAGATCAACGGTGGCAAGAATGACGGTTTTGTCGCCTGGGCAGACTCCGGCGGCCTGACCATGGGCCATTACGCGCAGAGTCGTTATTCCCTGCGCTTGTGGGACGTCGCCCAGGAATTTGTGCTCTGCGATAACTTTTTCCAGGGCGCTTTCGGCGGTTCGTTTCTCAACCACCAATACCTGATCAGCGCCACCGCGCCGTTTTATCCCGATGCGGCCAATTCGGTGGCCAAGGCGCAAATCGCGGTGCTGCAAAGCGACGATCCGGCGGACCCACGGCTCAAGCCTTTGGATAAATCCCCAGCCAGCGCCATGACCGGCCCACCGCAATTCGGTCCCAGCGCTTTGACCCCGGACGGCTACGGCGTCAACACGCTCGCGCCGCCGTACTGGCCGACGTGGATTCGCGACCCTGACCGCCCGGCCTACGCCAAACCAGACTTGCCGAACGTGCTGGTCCCACAAACCCACGAGCACATCGGCGACAAGCTCTCAAAGAAAAATGTCGACTGGGCCTGGTACGCCGGCGCCTGGCAGGCGACGCTGGATCAGTTCAAGGACTCCGGTGGCATCCCGAAGATCCCCAACTTCCAGTACCACCATCAGCCGTTCAACTACTTCAAACAGCTGGGCCCGGAGAACCCGGCCGAACGCAACAAACGTCTGCGCGACGCCGGCCTGGGCGATGAATCGAGCACCAACAAGTTCTTCGCCGATGCCGAGGCTGGCAAACTGCCTGCGGTGAGCTTCTACAAACCCCAGGGCAACCTGAACATGCACGCCGGTTACGCCGATGTGGCGTCCGGTGATCGGCACATCGTGCGCGCCCTGAAAGTGCTGCGCGAAAGCCCGCAATGGAAAAACATGGTGGTCGTGGTTACGGTCGATGAAAACGGGGGTTGGTGGGATCACGTTGCACCGCCCAAAGGCGATCGCTGGGGGCCGGGATCGCGGGTGCCGGCGCTGGTGGTGTCGCCCTTCGCGCGCAAAGGCACGGTGGACCACACGGTCTATGACACAGCGTCGATCCTGCGTTTGATCACTCGGGTGTTCGGGCTGGAGAAGCTCGACGGGCTCAAGCAGCGGGATGAGGCGATGATTGCTCGGGGCCAGAAACCCATGGGCGACTTGACCCATGCGCTCAGGTTCAGCTGAGCAATTATCGGCCGATCTGCTTTAGTACGGTGGCCTGCGATCCACGCGGGCCCACGCTGAAAAGGATCTGAGCATGCTGAAACTCACAGGACTCACCTTTGCCGCCCTCGCCCTGAGTGCCGCCGCCCACGCCGATGTCGATCTGAAACTGGGCAGCACCGAACGTGTTACCCGGCTTTTCGCCTACCCCAACAACTGCAATGTGATCTGCTTTCGCAACTGGACGCTTGAACAAACCGTCGAGCATTACCTGACCCAAAGCGTGCAACGCGATGGCTACAGCACTGCAAAAGTGCGAGTAAAGACCGATAACCATCAGCTCTACGCCGACATCAGCGGCGTACCAAAGGGTTACGAAAAACCGCTGGCCGCGTTACTCGATGCCGGCGATCTGGCCTACACCGGTGCCAAAAAACTCAATGCCGACAGCAAATGGGCCTACAACTGGTACTTGTTCCTGCCGTTGGGCATGGCCCTGGAAAACCGTAAGAGTGTCGAATTGCTGCACTTCCCGCCGGATTACTCCCTGACCCAGGCCCAGGATTACCTGCGCTCCGCGACCACGGATCGCTGGGCCACGTTGCTGACGGATAACGGCATCCCCGCTGACCAGACGCCGGGCTATCAGACCATCATCGACATCGCGCCCATTGCCGCGCCGGCCAGCGCCGGCAAGGACCTGGAGGGTGTCTACGGCTACTTCACGGATTACCAGACCACCATGGTCAAGGACGTCAGCCAGAACGCCAAAGGTGCGGCGCTGCCGATGGTCGCCTTTGGCGCGCCAGTGCGTAACTGGATCAAGCAGCAATATGGTGTGACCGTCGACGTGCTGGGTCTGGCGATGATCAGCCCGAAGAAAGGCCTGAACGTGCCGGTATTGGGCTCGAACCATCCGAGTTACATCTGGTACGCCGCCAACCCGGACAGCTATACCGGCGACGATGCTCAGGCGAAAGCCGATGCTGCGGGCCTGGCCGTCATGGGCCAGGATTTGAGCGCCGCGTGCTGGCAAGCCGGCATGGGCAGCACACCGGGCAGCGACCCTGCTGCCCAGCTGAAAAGCTGCACACAAACCTGGCAAGTGACCCAGAAAGAAAAAACCTGCGAGTTGTTCTACACCTCGATCCGCAACCTGACCCCGGAACAAGCCGAGGCCAAGTGCGCGACAACGCCAATCAAGGCCCAACTCCAACAGCTGCAAGCTCCGGCGCCCGCAACAGCGATTCCGGCACCGGCGCTGTAATCACCTTGCGCGTCAGCAAAGGCTGACGCGCACTCCCCGACCGGCTTAAAGCTTCTCGACCGGACGCAGACGGTATTGCGGCGGCAGTTGCTCAAATCCGCTGATGGTCGTGTTCAGGCTTTTCCAGCGACCGTCCTTGATGCCGTAAATGCAGCCATGGATCGACAGCGGCTGCCCACGGTGCCAGGCGTTTTGCACGATGCTGGTGTGGCCGACGTTCGCCACTTGCTGGATCACGTTGAGCTCACAGAGACGATCGACCTGTTCTTCTTCAGTCGCCAGCTCGGCCAGTTCTTCGCGCTTTTCGTAATAAAGGTCCCGGATCGAGCGCAGCCAGCCGTCGATCAGGCCCAGCTGACGATCCTGCATCGAGGCGCGTACGCCACCACAGCCATAGTGGCCGGTGACCAGGATGTGTTTGACCTTGAGCACGTCCACCGCGTACTGAATCACCGACAGGCAGTTAAGGTCGGTGTGCAGCACCACGTTGGCCACATTACGGTGTACGAACAGGTCGCCCGGCAGCATGCCGACGATCTCGTTGGCCGGCACGCGGGCGTCGGAACAACCAATCCACAAGTATTCCGGCGTCTGTTGGCGGGCCAGCTTGGAGAAGAAGTCCGGATCTTCCTGTTTGATCGCTTCAGCCCAGCGTTCGTTGTTATCAATCAGATCTTGTAATTCGTTCATGCTGTAAAGCCTCAAGAATGATGCGCAGGTTTGACAAACAACCGCCCGTCGAGGTCACGCGCTTGATGCAAGTATGACCGGTGGAATTCTCAGGAGCCCAGTGGGTCAACCCTAGTAAGGCCCACAGTATGAGGAATTGCCATGACTGAATCACGACGTCCGTACGATGCGGTGCAACCTGAGCCGATCGACGACAACGAAGACCGCATGGGCTCGATGCAAGAGCTGGATTTCGATGAGGAAGAACCCAGCGCCAAAATCGGTGACGAGTTGCCCGAAACCGAACGCGAACGGCTGATGCCTCGCGAGCGCGTGCGTGAAGCCGGTATGACGGGGGCTTCGACCGATGATCACGAGTCTACCGATGATGACATGAGCCCGGAAACGTTGATCCATGAAGATGGCGCGCGGGATGCCCATGAAGCGGGTGACGGTGATCAGGCGGATTGGGATTTGAGCATTGTCGATGAAGATGACATTGGCGGGGGGAATGGCCTGGATGAGGCGGAGATGGCGCGGCGGGATCCGATGGATAAGGATCGGTGATCTCTATCGCCTGATTTGACGCCATCGCGAGCAGGCTCACTTCTACAGTTGATCTATGTCTGTCACAGAATTTGTTGACTACACAGATCAACTGTAGGAGTGAGCCTGCTCGCGAGGCTCTAAAGAAGGTCAGTCGACCAGGGTGCAGGCCATGACCACGGCGTCTTCCCGACCACCAACAGCCGGGTAGTAATCCCGACGCCGGCCAATCTCGTTAAACCCGTACCGCTCATATAAGCGAAACGCCGTGCGGTTGCTGTCGCGAACTTCCAGAAAACACTCCCGCGCCTCAGCCTTGTAGGCAATCGACATCAAATGCTCCAGCAGCGTCAAACCCAGGCCACGGCCCTGATTTTCCGGCTTGACGGTGATATTGAGCAGATGCGCCTCATCCAGAATGATTTGCACCACGCCGTGGCCGACCTGCTGCTGCCCTTCGAACATCAGCCAGATCTGATACTTGCCCAGCCCGTCGAGAAAAATCCCGCGAGTCCAGGGATGGCTGTATGCCGCGTATTCGATTTTCAGTACAGCGTCCAGGTCCGCCTCGGTCATCGGGCGGAACGATACAGCGTCACTCATTTGATTCTTTCCAGCGCGCCATCAGCCGACGCATGGCTTGCCAGACATCAGCCTTACGCTGTGGCTCTTCCATTAATAATTCCAGACCCGGCAGGGCCCAGACCGAGCCCAGGCCTTCGACCTGGAGTTCGCGGTTGAACGATTCGGCGTTGGCTTCACCGGCAAAACGCACCGCCGGCAGGCCGATCAGCCACACGCACACGCATGGCGCGTCTTCGATACGCGCCGAGAGAAAGCCTTGGACGAAGTCGCGCGCCGCTTCCGGGCCTTGGTCCATGGTGCCGCGAGCCAGCAGCGGCCAGCGTACCGGTTCGCCGACGATCTGTGGGCTGTCCGGCAGACCGGCGGCGCGCAGCATGTCCTTGAGCAATAAATAGGCGGGATCGCGAGTCTGGAACGTTTCGCCTGTGGGTAACTCCACCAGCAGCAGGCAGCGACCGGCGCGCAACAATTGCAGGGCGAAGCGCGGTGGCGGCACCTGCACAACCTTGGCGACGACCGGAGCCGCCTCTTCTTCGACCTTGGCGTTGGTGCGCGTACTGGCCAATGAAGGACGCGGCACCTCGATCTTCACCCGTTCGGCCGGTTTGACCAGCGGTTCCACGGGCACATCAGCCACAGGCGCAGGCGCAACCGGAGCCATTGGCGCGACGACCAACGGCTCAGGCATCTCCAGCAGCTCGGGGCGCGAAGGCGCGGCAAAGGGCAATTCGGTGCGCGGCAGCCAGTTGACCACCTGCATGGCGGTCAAATAAGCGCGGCGACGGGACTCGATAAGCAAAGGTCGGCCACTTGTGGATAACTAATAGTGCGCTGATTCTACCGCCCTTCGCTCAAGATCGCCCGCCCTCGATCGATAGAAAACCTACTGTCTGTCCCGAGAGTGAATCGACACGCCTGCGATGCAGTACAATCGCGGCTTTTAATCGTCAACCAGCCGGCCATTCCGATGATCGAACCCAAGCGCGTCTTGCGCGCCCTCGCTGAACACTGGGCACTTCTGGAGCCACTGTGCGAGCACTTCGACCAAGGCACCTTGAGCCTCAACGAACTGCGTTCACAGTTGGCCGCCCAGCAACTCGACAGTACGCCGCAGGACATCACCAGCCTGCTGGACGTGTGGATCCGCCTCGACATTCTGGTGCCCGTGGCGAAAAGCCCGAACCGGTTCGAGCTCAATGCGCAGATTCACGACTTCCTCGCTTACCTGCGCCGTGAGCACCGTCTAGGCCTGTGCCTGGAAATCGAAGCCTACCTGCGTCACCTCGAGCGCCTGGCCGGTTACATTCAGGACGCCTTTGACATTCGCGATGGCCATGATCTGGCGCGCCAATTGCGCTTGCTCGATATGCGCGTACGCGACGTACTGAAAAAACTCGATAACGATGAACAAGCATTGGTGGCCGTCGCCGAACGGGCGAAAACCAGCGATCGGCAGATCCCGTTGCGTCAGCGTTACGCTGAAGTGCTGGCGACCTGGGACGAATACGTCGAACCGATGATCGAACTGGTGAACGCCGACGGCGCCTTCGAACAAGGCGTACGCAAGGTCGAAACCGTGCTGCTGAAGATGCTCAGCGAGCAGCAGCGTCTTGGCCATCTGGTCGATGACGACATGCTGCTGCGTACCCACGCCCGTATCCTCGAAATGCAGACCAGCGCCCAATTGACCCTGCGTCATGCCCGCGAACTGCTGCTGCCGCTGCGTGAAGAAGCCCGTCGCCACAATGCCGTGACCCGTGGCGCCGCGTTGGCCTTGTCGGCCATTCGTCGCAAAGGCATCGATGCCGTCCCGCAAGCCGCGATGCCGATGTTCACCCGCCCGCAAAGCACGTTCCTCGGCAGTGCGAGTCAGGTCGAAGCCTACGTGTATGCGCTGGCCCGTTTCGAACCGAAACCGGCGCGTTTCCCCAAAGCGCACAAGACCCAGAAAGGCGAAGCCCCGCGCGCGCCTCGTACCGTTCGCGAAATGCTCGAACGCTGTGAAGACGCCCTGCCGATGCCGGACCTGATGACCTGGCTGCTGGAGCAGGAACCGGACGGCGCGACCGACGAATTGCTGTACTGGTTCTCGCGCCTGTCGCGGGAGAAACGCTTCAAACGTGAGCGTCTGGAACGCCGCGAATACCACACTCATGAGCATCAGGTCAGCCTGCGCTCCTTCGCCCTGCTCTCGGCCGGCGACGCCGCCGAGGATTCTGCGAGCATCCCACATGCATCTTGATCTAAACGAACTGTCCCAGCTGGCGCCGATCTTTCGCGAGCTGTTCAAGGGCTACCACGTCAGCCGCCGCGACCCGGAGCTGTACGCGCAACTGTCGAACTTCCAGGACCAGTACCGCACGCTGTTCAAGGCCTTGGGGTTTGAGCTGGTGTGTGACACCCGTGGTTTCTACTACTTCGTGCCGGACCTTGCTGCTGCCGCGGTGAACAAAACCGCGCAACGACTGGCGCTGTTCACCTTCATCCTCGTCGAGCATCTGGCAGATCAGGGCCGCGACCCGGTCGCCGTACTCGACGGCGGCAGCCTCGGCCGCGATGAATTGCCGTCCTTGCTCGAAAAGTACCGCGACCTGTTTATCCAGGCCGAAGTACAGACCGTCGAAGAACTCGAAGAAAAAATCATGCGCCGCATGACCCAGCTCGGTTTCGCCGGCGAGGAAAACGGCATCTACCGTTTCCTGCCGCCGATGCACCGCTTCCTCGATGTCTGCCTGTCGGTCCAGCAGGACCGTGATCTGGCGGCCAGCCTGCACAGCGTGTTGCCATTGCCGGTCCCCGTGCTGATCGATGACGACAGCGATGAAAAATTGCTGGAAACCGACGATCCGCTGGACCTCAGTGACTTCGAAGAAGAAAGCGAAGAAGACGCCATGGCCCGCGCCATTGCCGAAGAACAGGAGACCGACGCATGAGCAAGGAACGCTACGGCATTCGCCGTTTTGCCCTTTTGAACACCGCCGGTTACAGCCTCGGTCTGTTTCCGCTGGAAGAGCCGCTGTCGGTCTATGGCGCGAACAACCTCGGTAAATCCGCCTCGATCAACGCCTTGCAGTTCCCGATCCTGGCGCGCATGTCGGACATGAGTTTCGGCAAGTACAGCCTGGAACAATCCCGACGCTTCTACTTCGCCTCGGACACCAGTTACATCCTGGTTGAAGTGTCGCTGCCCCACGGCCCGCACGTGATCGGCGTGGTCGGTCGCGGCCCGGGCGGTGGTTTCGGTCACCAGTTCTTTGCCTATGCCGGCAAGCTGGATCTGGCGCATTACCAGAAGAACGACACCTGCCTGCGCCAGAAAGAACTGTTCACCAACCTTGAACGCGAAGGCCTCAAAGCCTACGAGTTGAAGCCTGATGAGCTGCGTCGTTTGCTGGTCGGCGGTCACACCTCGATCCCGCTGGACCTGACGCTGATCCCGCTGCGTTCCACCAGCGAGCAGAGCCTGAAGACCTTCCGCGCACTGTTCATCAACCTGCTGCACATGCGCGAAATCACCGCGGCCAAGCTCAAGCAACTGTTCCTCGATGCGTTTGAGCACAGCCTGCGTTCCGGCAGCGTCGACTACATCGCCGCGTGCGAAGAAGCGTTCCGCGATGTACGGCGCATGGAGCAGGATTACAACTCGCTGGTCACTGCCGGCCCGCTGGTTGAAGCACTGGCCGCCGGCGTGGCCCAGCGCAATATCCTGCGCGGCAAATTGCACCGCATCTCGCCGCTGCTCGATTCCCTGCTTGGCACCTGGTCGGACTACGCCAGTGCGCGCAAGGAAGAACTGACGATTCAGGCCGAGCATTACCGCAACGAGCAGGACGCGCTGCAAAACGATCAGCGTGGCGGCACACAAGAACTGATGCGCCTGGAGCGGGAAATCACCGGCATCCAGCGCTGGCTCGGCGAGTTGTCGGTGCTCAAGCATCGCTTCGCGTTGGTCGATGACGTCAAAGTGCTGGAGCAACAACTGCTGGCGGCCAAGGACGCGCACGATGAACTGGCGGGTGCGCTGGCACAGTCGCGGCAGTTCTCTGCCGAAGATCTGGAAGAGCGTCTGCGTGACCTGGAAAAACGCCTGAAGTCGGTCAAGCAGCAACTCGATCACGCCGACAACAACAGCTACGCCCGCCTGCGCGAAGAGTTCTCGCAACAGGACGTCGAGCGCCTGATGCGTCTGTTCAACAGCGCCTTGTTCAGCCTGCCGCTGGGCGAACACGGCATCACGCTGGACGAGGACGGTCAGTGGGTCAAATCCATGGAATTGATCCTCGACGGTTTCAAAGGCGAGCGCTTCGAAGTGCCGGGCCTGTCCATCGACATCTCGCACATCGAGCCGCCCGCGCTGCAAGCATTGGCTGACCGCGCCGCGTTGCGCGATCAGAAAGAGCGCCTGGACAAAGAACTCAAGCAACTCAAGACCCAACAAGCCGTGGCCGCCGACCGCGCCGCGAGCAAGACTCAGACCGAAGCGCTGTACCAGCAAGTGCTGGATGCGCAGAAAGCCCTGGAAGATTTCCGTCGCGCGCAAACCCTGAGCGCTGAGGAAGGCGACAAGCTTGAGCAACTGGCACAGATGGAAGCGGCGCAGGACGAATTGAAGCGTTCCAGCGATGCCTTCACCGAACGCGTCCAGCAACTGTCGGCCAAGCTACAACTGGTCGGCCGTCAGATCGGCGACATGGAAGCCAAGCAACGCACCCTCGACGACGCCCTGCGCCGCCGTCAGCTGTTGCCGGCAGACCTGCCGTTCGGTACACCGTTCATGGACCCGATCGACGATTCCATGGACAACCTGCTGCCGCTGCTCAATGACTACCAAGACAGCTGGCAGGGTTTGCTGCGCAGCGACGGTCAGATCGAGGCGCTGTACGCGCAGGTCCGCCTCAAGGGTGTGGCCAAGTTCGACAGCGAAGACGATATGGAGCGTCGCCTGCAGCTGCTGATCAACGCGTACGCGCACCGCACCGACGAAGCCCTGACGCTGGGCAAGGCACGTCGGGCGGCGGTCACGGACATCGCCCGGACCCTGCGCAACATTCGTAGCGACTACGACAGTCTCGAGCATCAATTGGCGTTGTTCAACCGCGAGATCAACAAGCGTCAGGTGTCCAACCTGAAAAGCTTCCGCATCGTGCTCGCGCCGAACAAGGAAGCGCTCAAGCACATCGACCAGATCATCCACAGCGCCGGCCAATACGAAGAAGGCGAAACCCTCTCCGTGTTCGACCTGAGCCAAAGTGCCGATCAGGACAACAAGAACGAAGAAGCCAAGGAATACCTGGCGCGGCTGGTGGCCGCCAACCACAACCAGCTGGGCCTCAAGGACTTGTTCGAACTGGCGTTCGAGATCACCAAGGTCAACGGTCAGCCAGTCATCCACACCGACATCGACGGCGCTGCGTCCAACGGCACCACAATGACCATCAAGGCGCTGACCAACATGTACCTGTTGCTGCACTTGATGGACCGCGACCAGGCCGGTCGCGTGCGCCTGCCGTACTACCTCGACGAGGCGGCGGACATCGATGAGAAGAACCAGGCAGCGTTGCTGGAAACCAGCCTGCAACTGGGCTTCGTGCCGATCCTGGCGAGTGTGAAGCCGCAGGTTTGCGCCAGTGTCGCGATTGACCTGGAAGGTGGCAGCGGGCCGAACGGGATCTACATCGATGAGGCCGACTGGAAGTACATTCGCCGTCATGACGAGGTGAAGGCGAGCGTTGTGGCGCAGGCGGATGAACCGGAGCTGGATGCGGTTTGAGTTAATCCGTTAGATATGAAAAGGCCGCGATCCAATGGATCGCGGCCTTTTTTGTGGGCCTCATCGCGAGCAGGCTCACTCCTACATTAGATCTGTGTAAACACAATTCAATGTGGGCGAGCTTGCTCGCGATGGCGGCATCACAGGCACCAATAAACTATTTGCCGATTGCGATTTTCGGCGCCCAGGTCAGCCATTCATCTTCAAACTTTTCGAACAGCGGGAAGGTTTGCTCAGCTCGCGCCGGGCTGCCCATGCGATCGCCGTCCGGGGTGGCGAAGGCGATACCGCCCTGAATCAGGGTCTCCAGCGATTCAGTGCGCACCGTTGCGCCTTTGAACAAGCCGTAGTCAAAACCAAAACCACTGCTGTTCCAGAAACGCGTGCCGCTGCGCACCAGCGGTGCGTATTTCGGTTCGATCAGAATGTGCACCAGCACACGATCCGCTGTCTGGCCAAGTTCATATCCAGTGACCTTGCCCACGGTGATTTCGCGATACGTCACCGGCACACCGGTTTTCAGCGAACCACGGCGCGCGGCGCTCAGGACCAGACTCAAACCGGCTTCCTGCTTGGCCGTCTCTGGCGGATTGGCCAACGCGACGAAGTTCTTCTGTGGGCCGAGGTTCTTCGGAGCAGGTTGCACTTCGATGTATTGACCGGTCACCAGCGTTTCCAGATTGCGGGTCTTGATCAGCCCCAACTCAGGCTTGACCACCCAGAACTGAGTGCCCACCCGGGCAATGCGCTCCGGCACTTCGGTGATTCGTGCGGTGAGCATCACCGATTGCAGATCATCGGTGAGGTCAACGTCTTCGATCTTGCCGACGTCCAGCCCTTTGAATCTCACCGGTGTGCCGTTACGCAGGCCATCGGCGCGTTCGACCTTGATAGTGACCACGGTGCCTTTCTGATTGGCTTCGTCATGGTTGGCGAACAGACGGAAACGCGGGATCTTCTTTTGCAGCGGGGCTTTGGCTTCCGGGGTCTCAAAGGCGATACCACCGGCCATCAGGCTTTGCAGCGATTCACTTTTGACCTGGATTCCGCCGGTCAGTCCACCCGTGAGTGTGATACCGCTGGCATTCCAGAAGCGCGTCGAGGCGTTGACCAGACCTTCGTATTCCTTCTCGATGTGAACGCCGATCACCAGTTGTTTCTTGGTCTTGGAGAACTGATAGCTCTGCACCGAACCGACTTTGACCTGCTTATAGAGGATCGGGCTGCCAACTTCCAGGGACCCGAGGTTTTCGGTGAACAACACCAGGTGCAGGCCCGGCGAACGCAGGTCCAGCGGTGGCGCCTTGGGCCGTGCCACGAACTCGCGTTGGGGTGGGGAGCCTTTATCGCCAGGGCGCACGGCGATGTAGTTACCTTTGACCAGCGCTTCCAGGCCGGTGATGCCCGCGAGGGAAATCGACGGTTTGACCACCCAGAATTGAGTACCGCTGACCAGGTAATCTTCGGCCAATGGATCGAGGGTCAATTCGGCGGTGGCACCGGACAGGTCCGGATCGATCTTCAGCGCTTTCAGGTTGCCGACCTGGATGCCTTTGTACATGACCGGCGTGCGGCCAGCCTGCAATCCTTCGAAATCGGTGAGTTTGACCTTGACCCGAATACCGGCGGCAGCAGCGTCGAAGTCTTCGTAGAGACGGAACGGCAGGCTCGGATCGGTGGGTGGGCTGTCCTTGCGATTCTCCGGCGTGGCGAACGCGATCCCCCCGGCGACGATGCTGGCAAGCGACTCACTGCGAATTTTCACACCCGACAGGTTGGCGTCGATGCTGATGCCGCTGGCGTTCCAGAAACGCGTGTGTTTGCGCACCAGATTGGCGTAGGTGGGCTCGATGAACACTTTGAGCTCGACCGTACTCTGGTCTTCCGAGAGCACATAACTTTTGATCTGGCCGACTTTGATCTGCTTGTAGAACACAGGACTGCCACGGTTCAGTGAGCCGAGGCGATCAGCCTTGATGGTCAGGTGCAATCCCGGTTTGGCGTCGGACAGGGGCGGCTCTTCAGCCAGCGCCTTGAATTTGCGAGTGGGCTCGCCTTCACCGGGACTGATCGCCACGTAATTGCCCGACACCAAGGTTTCCAGACCGGTGATACCGGCCAGCGTCACGCTCGGTTTGACCAGCCAGAAGCGCGTGCTGGTCCTGAGGTATTGCTCGACATCTTTGTTCATCTCGATGGTCGCGATCACGCCTTTGGAAGCGCCTTCGTCATCGAGTTTCAGGGCTTTAACCTTACCGACGGACATGCCTTTATAGACGACTTCCGTCTTGTTGGCCTGGATGCCCTCGCCGCTTTCGAAGCGCACCTGAACCTCGATACCGGTCTCGTTATAGGCACGCCAGCCGAGCCAGCCGCCGATGATCAAAGCGATCAGAGGCAGAATCCAGATGGCTGACCAGTTCGAGGCCGGTCGGGTTTTCGCTGTAGGCAAATCAGTCATGGTCGTCGTCCGACTCCGTGTTATCCCAAATCAGTCGGGGATCGAAAGAAACTGCAGCAAGCATCGTCAAAATCACCACACTGGCGAAGGCGATAGCGCCAAGATTGGCTTCGATGCTGGCAAGCCGTCCGAAATTCACGACCGCCACCAGGATGGCGATCACAAAGATGTCCAGCATTGACCAGCGGCCGATGAACTCGATAAAGCGGTACATCCAGATTCGTTGGCGAGCCGAGAGAGGCTGGCGGCGCTGTATGGAAAACAACAGCAACCCGATGCCTACCAGTTTGAACGTCGGCACCAGAATACTGGCAATGAACACAACTGCCGCGATGGGAAACATGCCGTAATGAACCAGGTCAATCACGCCGGACATGATGGTGCTGGGGGCGCCCTTGCCGAGTGAGTTGATGGTCATGATCGGCAGCACGTTGGCCGGAATGTAGAGAATGGCCGCAGTTACCAGCAGCGCCCAGGTACGCACCAGGCTGTTTGGGCGACGGGCATGAACCAGCGCACCACAACGAGTGCAGACTTGCTCGTCGGTGTCAGCTTCCTGCTTGTTCAACTCATGGCATTCCGCACAAATCAGAATGCCTGCATCAATCGCCCGCATGGGCATCCTCTCCTGATAAAGCCTGCCAGATCTGATGAGGCGACATCACAACCTCCAACCCGACCTGAACCAACAGCAAACTGATAAAGCACACCAGACCAAGGCCTACGCTAATGGCTGCCATATCTGCCAGTTTTACGAACGCAACCAGCACGCCCATGAGGTAAACCTCGAGCATTCCCCAATCCCGTAGATGGTGATAAATGCGATAGAGCAACAGGCCGTAGCTGCGTCCGATATCAAAGCGAATGCTCAACAAGACGGCCAATTGGCAGAGCAGCTTAAGCAACGGGATGCCCATGCTGCACAGGAACACAATCACCGAGACGCTTTGCATGCCGGTGTCGAACAAGGCCACAACGCCGCTCCAGACAGTGTCGTTTGACGATTGCCCGAGTAGATTGAGCTGCATGATGGGTAAAAAGTTCGCCGGCACGTACAACAATAAAGCGGCGATCACCAAAGCGAGACTGCGCTGTACGACGTTGTGCCGATGGGCGTAGAGCTCATAACCGCAGCGCGGACACAGCGCTTTCTCTCCATGGGCGAGTTCGGGTTTGCGCATCAGCAAGTCGCACTCATGACACGCAACCAAATCGTCCAGCGGTAATTCTGACAGCCTTGCGGCGTCAACCGGATCTGACATAAAGGCTCTGTTCCGAAAAAGTTGGCCCTATTCTAGAGGCATGGGTCAAAAATAACTGCGCCAATTTGTGCGTTAAGGGCGAGTACTTTCTCGCAGGCAAAACAAAACCCCTACCTGCATACGCAGATAGGGGTTTCGGAATTTAATCTTGACGATGACCTACTCTCACATGGGGAAACCCCACACTACCATCGGCGATGCATCGTTTCACTGCTGAGTTCGGGATGGGATCAGGTGGTTCCAATGCTCTATGGTCGTCAAGAAATTCGGTAGCCAGGTCGTTTACCTTTCGGTTCACGCTCCAGCGAATGGGTATGCAATAGATTTGTGTGTTTCGTTTCGAATTTTCGACTTTGTATCGTCTTCACACACCGCAATCTGGCCTTTCGACGCAAATTGCTTGGGTGTTATATGGTCAAGCCTCACGGGCAATTAGTATT
>NZ_AZVV01000020.1:0-123136 GCF_000514395.1 Pseudomonas sp. URMO17WK12:I12 | reverse complement strand
AAGTGGAAGTGAATGCCTTCTTCTTCGCACAGGCGCTGGATGAAATGCAGGTCGGATTCGTCGTACTGCACGCAGTAGTCGCGGTCCGGGTAAACCGCACCGAGCTGAAAACTGTAGGCGTCCGCGAGGATGCCGCGCGCTTCCAGGACCTGCGCGATGATCTTCGGCACGCTTAACTGCTGGAAGATTTGCTGGTCGTGGTTGTGGCGCAGGTACGCCAATTGCGGGCACAGGCTGATGCTGTAGCGGGTCAGTTTTTTACCCGAGTCGCCTTGCTCGATTCGATAGACCAGGCCGTGGATGAGGCCTTTGCCGGTTGCGCCGAAGGTCAGGCAACCTGGTTTGTGCAGAATGTCTTCGAGTTTCAGGTCGGGGCGGGCGCTGACCAGCTCGATGTCGAAACAGAACGGCTGGTTGAGGGCTTCACGGCCGACGAAACTGAGCACTTGTAGGTCGGCGGAAACGCCTTCCAGTGTGAGGAAAATATGGATTGCGTTAGCGTCCAGCATGCCTTGAATTCCATCCATTGAAACGACTCAGGATGAAGGATGGTGAAGGATTCGCTTGATTACCTCAATGTGAAAATCGGCACGGGGATACTGGCGGGGTGAAAAATCAGATTTTTCCTACAATAAGCTACGTATCGGGCTACGCGTATAGACGCACGAATCATTCAGATTGCGGTATGGATTTCTTACTGCTGGTTCGGGTGTTGTTGAAGCGCTGGTGTCTGCTTCTATTCGTTCGGAGTCTGATAAAAACGGAAACAGACATCTTAATAGACACCTGGTTGACGCGAAGAAGGCTGGAGGCCTTGAAAATAGTGGAGCGGGTGAAGGGAATCGAACCCTCGTTATCAGCTTGGGAAGCTTGATGCTGAGGGTTCGTGTCAAAAGTAGATGTGGTTTAAACCTTTTTGTTCAATTGCTCGCTCGCTATCTCTTCAATAGCGGTGTTTGAAAAGCTCATTCCGTTAAATGAGCTAAAGAGGTCGCCAACTACGTCAGGGATTAACGATGGTATTGATGAAGGGGCGAGGTCGAGGGGGATTTTGATGTGGCTAACTATTTCTTCATCGCTACATATTCTTCCGGGAGAGAAGTAACGCCCTACATTATATGAGCTGAGTTGTCGTCCAGCTAATCCACTCCAGCGGAATGCAAATTCCAAAGTTGTATCGTTAGCTCGAAACCCCATGGATTTAGCGAAAGAAATCGCTGCCGATATAGCCTCTGTTACGCCGCTAATTGCAAAGTCCATGGAGAAAAACTGGTTGGGTTCTTTACCATTCTTAATGGCGATCGCATCATCTAGTAAAACGCGAGCGTGGTAAAAGCGACCTGGGGGTTCGACTCTCCAAAAGTCTAAATGGGGTACTATGAATGAGCCGACGTAATCCTCGATTAGCGCCTCCCAGCCTCCCGAGCGAGTTCTTGGTCTATCACGAGGTTGAGAAAAGCCGCGCGTATCCATCCACAAAGGCCACCCGGAGTGATGAGGGTTAGCGTACATGAACGAAGATAAGAAATTATCATCGGCTCTTACCCCTTGCCGAACCTCTGCACTGTTGATTATGAATGCGAACTCAACCCGTCCTTGACCCAGATCCCTTACATCGTCAGCTTTCGGAATTTCTAGAAATCTTTGACGGCACTCATTTAGAAAGGCATCAATTACTGCTGTCTCTGGTTCTATCGGATCACCGCCAAATTGTGCGAGTAAACCTGGGATATCTAAACCCGTAAGGTGTCGTCTTACAAAGTTTCCGATATCTGCTTCTCTGTTGTCGAAGCACACATTCATAATTTGCGGCCAGTCGCTGAATAGTGCTGCAGCGGTGCTAGGTGTGTTGTTCGCACCTAAGGTTCGGACGTAGACCGTGTCTTTTTTAACTAACTCTCTTGGTGGAACCCTTAGATCTAAAATTCCAACTTTAGCAGCAACGGGAGTTCGTGCTCCGGACGGAATCACTATGAATGGAAATCGCACTCCCTGAAAGTTTCCGAATTCGACAGATATTTCAAAGGTCTCTGACGAATGTCGAGTAATTAGAGCTTGGATCGTATCCTGGTGAAACTGGTTATCTAAATTTTCTGGAGCCTCTGAGGTTAACGGAACACCCTCATCGGAAACTCCGATCCCCAGGTGCCCACCGTTGAAATTTCGCAGAGCAATTGCAGCTTTAACAATCTTTGCCTTTCCCTCTGGGGTTGAGGGATCAATCCAGGCTTTTAGTTCTATGTTTAGACTTTCGCGAGGCGCCCGTAAAAACTCATCTAAATCCATTCTAGTCATCCTGCTTTGAGTATCACTTCGCCTACTTATACGCCTTCCAGCGGCAAAGGGCAGGACGGCAGTAAGTCTCATTCCTCTCCATTCATGCTGGCGGCGCTGGTATCGCTCGCTCGGGGCTACTCGACGTCTTTGAGGGCTTCTTGGGCTGCGGCCATGGCCTCGATCGTCCGTGCACTTGGTGATCGCGGTGCCTGGGCAGCTGGAGCGGATGGTTTGCCCAGAACATACCAAACGAATGTTTTTCCATCGTTCTGCCCGTTGCCGGCTGAGGTGACAGCTAACAGTTTCCAACCTTCGGCGAGCTTAGTATTGGCACTGCTAGCACCAGCGACCTGAATCACTTCTACCGCTTCACTCATTTGCATCGGTAACGCTCCTTGTGTGTGATGGCTAAGTGTACCCATTTTGCTAGCAGACAGACGGACGGACTGCATAGCAGCGGTAGCGATGAGGAGGTTTAGGGCAAACTCAGGGCCGCCATAGGCCGCAGACCGCCATGAGCAAAAGATGAAAGTACCGTAATTTCTGGCCTTAAGCGGCCTACAGGGATACTAGAAGGGGGTCGAATCCCTATCTCTCCGCCATACATAGAAAAAGCCCCGTAGCTGAAAAGTTACGGGGCTTTTTCGTTTCTGATGTTTCGCTCAGGGAATTTTTAGCTGCGCTTTCAACCAGAGTTGGAAGCCCCTGATATCTCGGGCGAATACTCAGAGTGGCGGGGCACTAACTTGCTGTCTTTTCACTCTTCCGAACAGGCCGTGGCGAAACAGCCTTCACCATATCATCGATTAGCGCTTTTCCCATCGAAGTCAAATAGTGCGCAGCCCAAGCATGACGGTCGGTGTCTTTTGCATAAGCTGCGTCCTCTGTGAGTGCCTTGGCCAGGAACAGGAAGTCCGAGGCCTGTGCCAATGCAACACTGATGGGCACACCCGCGCTGACGTGGAACATTGCATTGTCTGAGCAATAGATAGGGGTGAAGCCAATGGTTTTTGCTTCCGTTGATTCGCTCATTTGCCACCTCCATTGATGCACAGGTGAGGGCGACGAAGCGGGAAGCTATGTTGTGCAGAGCAGCGGTGAGCGAAAGGATGATTTTTAGACGGATTTATTTTGTTCATTATCAGTTCCCTTGATTTGAGGAACTGCCACTTAGCCGTCTCAAAAGCTTGGGTGGCAGCCGTGCGTGGTGTGAGACCCGGCAATCAAGGCAACCGGTAGGCCCGAAGGCCTTCCACGCACAGCCGCCATAAAACCGTATCGCAGTCGAAAAAAACACCGCGATGGGTTCTGTGGCGCTTTGCGCCTTGATTGGTACCCGGGGTCTCACTCCCGATCGCTGAATGTGCAGCGACGTCTGGAGAGTATCCCGACGCAGATATGACCAACAAGGAGGTAACTTGCCCAAAAGCAGAGCAAGCGTACCCTCTTACGCAACTCTCGGATTTTGCCTACAACTTCATCAAGAGTCACTCGGATAGTCTGCTAACCGCGCAACAGAAAACCTGAACGCCAAACATGGAGCGACTGCTCGGAGCCGCGGGTGTTAGACGCTCAAATAAGAAAAACTAGCTGGATCGTGGTGCGCGAATTTTCCTTGAACAAGCAGGAGTCACCCCGTGAATGTGATGAATTACCAAGGCTATACCGCCCGCATTGAATACAGCGACGAAGACAGCCTGTTTGTCGGCCACATCACGTGCATCAAGGATATCGTTGGCTTTCATGGCGAGTCAGTACGGGAGCTTCGAGAAGCATTTGAAGTGGCCGTCACTGATTATCTGGATACGCGTGCCAATCTCTCGACCCGCCTAGCACGCGGTACCGAATGACGACCGTGATAGTCCACCAATCCGGTATCACTACCGCCAAGCGATAACCGCGAAGCACCATTCCAAATTCAGGAAACAAGGCAAATCCACGTCATTAGCTATCATGCAATACACAACAAATATCCGGATGACGGAGGACGCATGAACAAATGGCAACGGCTTTGGTTGTCTGTGAAGCTGATAACAGCCGTAGCGGCCTGCGTAGCCGCCGGTGTTCAGGCTTTCTTTTACATGATGGACAGCACTGACGCCTCCCGAATACACCCGCTGAGTATTCTGGTCGCCGGGCTGATTTTCGGCTTCATCACCTTCGGACTTCTTTCATTCATTGAAGAAGGTATACGGCGACTATTAGCCCCATTGTTCACCGCCAAACCCCAACCTCAAGCGAACGCTGATACCGATTCAGAGCTGGTAGCGCAGCCGCCGCTCATCCTGTCTGCTGATGATTCAACTCAACAGAAGAGCCTGTGAGCTGACATTCGGCGGCCAATGCCAAACCCTCAAAACGTAGGTGGCGTCACCACCCAAATCACCACCGCATCCACCTCCCCGGGGTTCCCATACCGATGCGGTTCCTGGCTGGAAAAACTAAAGCTATCCCCTTCACCCAGCGAAAAGTGCCGTTCCCCGACCCACAACTCAAAACTGCCCGACAGCACATACCCCGCCTCTTCACCTTCATGGCTGTAACTTTGCTGACTGTAAGCCCCCGGCGGAAACCGTGAGTGCAGCATCTCCAGTTGCCGATTCGGCTGCGGCGTCAGTAGGTGATCAACGATGCCGTCTTCGTAATGCACGCTCATCCGGGTGTTTTTGCGCACGACAATGCCGTCATCTTCCGGCGCCGTTTGCGTTTCGCTGGCGAAGAACCATTGAATGGTCACGCCCAGGCTCCGGGCGATGTTGAACAGGGCCGGGATGGAAGGGTAGGCGAGGTTGCGTTCGAGCTGGCTGATGTAGCCCGCTGTCAATTCGCTCATCTGCGCCAGTTCGGCCAGGGTCATGCCCCGGCGTTTGCGCAAGCCTCGAATCCGAGTGCCGAGAAAATGCGGTTCCGCCGAAGGCGTGGCGGCGTCCTGTATGGGCGCGCCGGTGGCAGGCTGCATCTTGCTGCTGTTGCTCATGGCGTGCTCCAAACCGGGGTTCGCAAAACCCCGGAGTATAAACAGCCTTAAAGCTCCCAGGCGACTTTCAAACCCTCGTAGATGGCTTCTTCGGCGGTGCGCGGGGCGAGGCAGTCGCCGATGCGGCGAAACTCCACCAGTCCTTGCAGTTCTGCGCCGAGGGTATCGACGGGTTGATGGCCCTGGCAGAGCACCAGGGTGTCGATGTTTTCGAAGATCATCGGCTCGCCGCTGGCGGTGTGTTGCAGGTAGACGGTGTTGTCGTCGCAGCCATAGAGGCGGGCGTAGGGGGTGATCGGGATGCCGAGCTTGTGCAGTTCGCCGGCCAGTTGATCGCGTACGTACAGCGGCAGGTTTTCCCCGCAATGGGTGCCGTTGACCGCCAGTTGCACTTGATGCCCGGCGCGGACCAGGCGTTCGGCGATGCCGGGGCCGATCCAGTCGCAGCGCCAGTCGACCACCATCACCGAACGACCGATTTGTACCTCGTCGCGCAGCACTTGCCAGGCGTCGACCACCTGCAAGTTACCGCCGCGCTCGAACGCCG
The DNA here is from genome assembly GCF_000514395.1 of Pseudomonas sp. URMO17WK12:I12. Lineage (NCBI taxonomy): Bacteria > Pseudomonadati > Pseudomonadota > Gammaproteobacteria > Pseudomonadales > Pseudomonadaceae > Pseudomonas > Pseudomonas sp. URMO17WK12:I12. The sequence goes on along the minus strand of NZ_AZVV01000020.1, from coordinate 117,335 downwards.
GCCAATACGGTTCGGCACCGGTGGCGACGATTACCATGTCCGGCCGTTCGCGCTCAACCAGCGCCCGGTCGACGCGGGTGTTGCGCACCACGCGCACGCCGGCCAGTTCCATTTCCCGTTGCAGGTTGGTGCTGGCGCCGCCGAATTCAGCGCGTTTTGGTAACAGTTGCGCGAGCAAAACCTGGCCGCCGAGTTGCGAGTTGGCTTCGTACAGAGTTACGTCGTGTCCGCGCTGGGCGGCGACGGCAGCAGCCTTCATGCCGGCGGGGCCACCGCCGGCGATCATGATGCGTTTACGTTGCTTCGCCGGTTGCCGTTGGCCGAAGATCAATTCGCGCCCGGTTTCCGGGTGCTGGATGCAGGAGATCGGCAAGCCTTTGTGGAAGTGACCGATACAGGCCTGATTGCAGGCGATGCAGGCGCGCACATCTTCGACGTGGCCGGTGTCGGTCTTGTTGGGCATTTGCGGGTCGCAGATCAGCGCGCGGGTCATGCCGCAGACATCGGCCTGACCGCGCGACAGAATCAACTCGGCTTCCTGCGGCTGGTTGATGCGCCCGGTGACGAACAGCGGAATCGACAGGCCGGCCTTGAACGTTCCGGCCTCCTTGGCCAGGTACGCCGCTTCGATCGCCATCGGCGGCACGATGTGCACCGCGCCGCCCAAGGAAGCCGAGGTGCCGGCAACAATGTGCACGTAATCCAGCAGCGGTTGCAGCGATTGCACGGCCGATAAGGATTCGTCTTCGGTCAGCCCTTCGGGATCACGTTCGTCGGCGGAGATGCGCAGGCCGATGATGAAATGCTCGTCGGTGTTGGCGCGCACGGCGGCGATCACTTCGCGCAGAAAACGCAGGCGCTGGTCGAGCTCACCGTTGTAGCCATCGGTGCGACGGTTGACCCGTGGATTGATGAATTGCGCCGGCAGGTAACCGTGGCTGGCGACCACTTCGACGCCGTCGATTCCGGCCTGATACAAGCGTCGGGCCGCCGCCCCGTAACCGGCAACGATCTCGTCGATCATCGTCTGATCCAGCGCCCGCGGCATCACCCGGAAGCGTTCGTTGGGCACCGCCGATGGCGAGTACGCGACGGCCAGCAGGCCATCGCTGGACTCCATGATTTCGCGCCCCGGGTGGAAGATCTGCGACAGCACCACGGTGCCGTGTGCGTGGCAGCTCTCGGCAATCTTTCGATAACCCTCGATGCACGCGTCATCGGTCGCCATCAGCACGTGCGAGGTGTACCGCGCGCTGTCATGCACCCCGGCCACTTGCAGCACGATCAGCCCGACACCGCCTTCGGCTCGCGCGGTGTGATAGGCGATCAGTTGCTCGTTGACCAGGTTGTCGGTGGGCATCGACGTGTCGTGACCGCTGGACATGATGCGATTTTTCAGGCGTTTGCCCCGCAGCTGCAAGGGTTCGAACAGGTGTGCAAAAGCGGCGGAAGAGGACGGCATGGTGCGGGTACTCCGGGCAGGCTGAAGCCGAAAGGCCGGGTTTTCGGCGTTGTTATTATTTGCCTATAGAAATTTACCTTCAGTAAAAAATCAACTTGTTTTTTTACTGTTGCTCACAGTAGATTCATTTGGCGCCCGCACCTGGGGCGAACCTCACAACAATAAAAAAGGGTCACGGCGGCGTTGAGTCGCGTGGCACCTGCAAGAGGAACCACTGATGAAATCGAACACGCTCAAGCACGGTTTTTATCCCTTGATGCTGTCCCTGGCCATGGGCCTGGGCAGCGCTCAGGCAGCACCGGACATGGTGGTGGTAGGTTACGGCGGTGCCGGCCAGAAAGCCCAGGATGTGGCGTTTTTCCAGCCGTTCAGCGTCGCGGATCACAGCAAGCTGATCCAGAGTGAATACAACGGCGAGATGGCCCGGATCAAAGTGATGGTCGATACCGGCAATGCTGATTGGGACGTGGTGCAGATCGAAGGCCCGGACTTGATGCGCGGCTGCGATGAAGGCATGTACGAGAAACTCGACTGGAGCAAACTCGGCCGCGTCGATCAACTGATACCCGATGCGGCACAGGCGTGCGGTTCGGCGGCGCTGGTGTGGAGCGTGGCGATTGCCTACGACACGCAGAAACTGGCGCAGGCCCCGACGTCGTGGGCAGATTTCTGGGACGTGCAGAAAATCCCCGGCAAGCGTGGCCTGCGTAAACGCGCGGTGTACAACCTGGAATTCGCCTTGCTGGCCGACGGGGTGAAAGTCGAGGACGTGTATTCCGTGTTGAACACCCCGCAAGGTGTCGACCGCGCCTTCGCCAAACTCACCCAGCTCAAGCCTTACATTCAGTGGTGGGAAGCCGGCGCGCAACCGGCGCAATGGCTGATGGCCGGGGATGTGGTGATGACCTCGACCTACAGCGGACGTGTGGCCGCGGCCGCGCAAAACGGCAGTCACCTCGGGCTGGTCTGGCCGGGCAGTCTGTATGGCATGGATTACTGGGCGATCATCAAAGGCTCGAAACATGTCGATCAGGCCAAGCGCTTTATCGCCTTCGCCAATCAGCCGGATGCTCAGGTCAAGTACGTCGAGCAGATTCCGTACGGCCCGACCAATACCGAAGCCGCCGCCAAACTGGACAGCAAACTCGCGCAATGGGTGCCCACCGCGCCGCAAAACCTGAAGGGTGCGCTGTCTATGGACGTGGCGTTCTGGGTGGATCACGGTGAAGAACTTGAAGAGCGCTTCAACGCCTGGGCCAGCAAGTAATCGCAAGCGGCTGGACGTGGCAGCGCGTCCAGCCTTACTGTTTCGCGCAGTCGATCAGCCTGGAGACCTAGAACAATGAACGAGATCGCCACGTTTTCTCAGCGCAGCGCCACCGAGCAACACCTGCGTGAGGAGTTGGCCGCCTGCTACCGATTGATCGCGCACTTTCGCATGACCGATCTGATCTTTACCCACATCTCGGTGCGGATACCGGGGCCTGAGCATCACTTCCTGATCAATCCGTATGGGTTGATGTTCGATGAAATCACCGCGTCCAACCTGGTGAAGATTGGCCTGGATGGCCATGCCGTGGAGGCGTCGCCGTACCCGGTGAATCCGGCGGGGTTTGTGATTCACAGCGCGATTCACGGGGCTCGTGAAGACGCGCAGTGCGTGCTGCACACCCATACCAAATCCGGATGTGCGGTCGCGGCGTTGAAGTGTGGGTTGTTGCCGGTGAACCAGATCTCGATGGAGTTCTATGGCCGGGTTGCGTACCACGATTATGAAGGGGTGGCGCTGGACATGGGTGAGCAGGAACGTCTGGTGCGGGACCTTGGTGATAAGCCGGTGTTGATGCTGCGCAACCATGGTTTGTTGACTGTGGGGGAGACCGTCAGCCAGGCGTTTTTACGCATGTATTATCTGGAGAAAGCTTGCGAAATTCAGCTTGCCGCGCAGGCAGCGGGTGAGTTGGTGTTGCCGTCGGCGGAGGTTTGCGAACACACCGAGCGCCAGTTCAATGACCCTGGCCGGCCGCTGGAAGAAGGCGAGTTGAGTGACCCGGATGCCATGCAATTGGCTTGGGCTGCGATGCTGCGATTGCTTGATCGGGTGGCGCCGGGTTATCGGGATTGACCGATGTTCCTCTATTGATCGGGCTGGCCCCTTCGCGAGCAGGCTCGCTCCCACAGGGTTTTGTGTCGGGCACAAATAATCGGGGGCACTCAGATCAAATGTGGGAGCGTGGCTTGCCCGCGATGGGCGCGACACCGTCTCAGAACCCTGCAACCGACTAGAGACTTTCCACCCTCTTGCTGTACAGTCGTTCAGCGCGCGGATTAACCCACCGCGTCCCTAACGATTGATCCCACGGAGAGTGTCGCGCATGAGTCAGGAAGCCCGTTTTTCCCGCATGGAGCCGGAGTTGCGCAAGGCCAATCTGATCGAGGCGACGCTGGTGTGCCTCAAGCGCCACGGTTTCCAGGGCGCCTCGATCCGCAAGATTTCCGCCGAGGCCGGTGTTTCGGTCGGGCTGATCAGCCATCACTATTCTGGCAAGGATGAACTGGTGGCCGAGGCCTACCGCGCGATCACCGGCCGCGTCATGAGCCTGCTGCGCGAGGCCATGGCCCATGCGGCACCCAACGCCCGCGAACGACTGTCGGCATTCTTCCGCGGTTCGTTTTCCGCCGAATTGCTCGATCCGCAATTGATCGACGCCTGGCTGGCATTCTGGGGCGCGGTGCGTACCGCCGAGTCGATCAACCTCGCACACGAACATTCCTACGGCGAGTACCGCGGCATCCTGCGCAAGGTCCTGACCGATCTGGCACAGGAAGAAAACTGGGAAAATTTTGACGCCGATCTCGCCGCCATCAGCCTCAGCGCCTTGCTCGACGGTTTGTGGCTGGAGTCGGGCCTCAACCCCGGCACGTTCACGCCGGAGCAGGGCATCCAGATTTGCGAAGCCTGGGTCGACGGATTGCAAGCGGGCGGTCGCCAACGGTTTTGCGTCCAGACGACGGGCTGTTGATCAGTCGTTCAGCAGTCGATACTCTCTGGCGCCACAGCAACAAAACACTCTAATAAGAAACACGCCTTCGGGCACACGCGGGACACCATGCGATGACTCCTCGGGTATTGATCGTCGACGACGATCCGTTGATTCGCGAACTGCTGCAGGCCTACTTGTCCCAGGAAGGTTACGAGGTGCATTGCGCCGCCACGGCGGAGCTGGCCGACACGTTCCTGGCGAGCCAGACGGTCGATCTGGTGATGCTCGATATCCGCCTGCCGGGCAAGGACGGCCTGACGCTGACCCGGGAGCTGCGGGTGCGTTCGGAAGTCGGGATCATTCTGATCACCGGGCGCAACGACGAAATCGACCGCATCGTCGGCCTTGAATGCGGCGCCGATGACTACGTGATCAAACCGCTCAACCCTCGCGAACTGGTGTCCCGGGCGAAAAACCTGATACGCCGGGTGCGTCACGCGCAAACGCCGCAACCGGTGGCAGCCGTCGCCAAACCGGTCAAACAGTTCGCTGACTGGGCGCTGGACACCGACCGCCGACGACTGATCGACCCGACAGGCACCGAAACCCTGCTGACCCACGGCGAGTACCAATTGCTCAGCGTGTTCCTGCGCAACAGCGGCCACACCTTGAGCCGCGATCAATTGATGGACCAGATCCGCAACCGCGAATGGGTACCCAACGATCGCTCCATCGACGTGCTGGTCGGACGCTTGCGCCGCAAGTTGCACGACGACCCGGCCGAGCCGCAATTGATCATTACCATTCACGGCGCCGGTTACCTGTTCACCGCCAGCGTGGCGGCCTGAACCCGATGTGGCGGGTATTTGGCCTGCTGTTGGCGCTGGCCGCGACCCGCGCGATGGCCGCGGAAAAAGTGCGCTACTGCGACTACCCGGTCTACCCGCCGATCTCCTGGAGTGACGGCAAACAAGTACGCGGCCTGGCCCCGAGCGTGGTGAAAAACCTCTTTGGGCGACTGGGTTATGACGTCGACATCGTCGTGCTGGGCAACTGGAAGCGCTGCCTGCTCGACGTCGCTGAAGGCCGGGTCGATGTGGTGTTGGCTTATAGCACCGCGCAACGGGAGCAGAGCATGGTGTTTTCGACGGTGCCGGTGTTGCGCGAGGAGGTAGCGTTGTTCATCAATCGTCAGCACCCGGTGAAATTCGAGCGTCTGGAGGACCTGGCCCATTACCGTGGCGGGTTGCTGTTCGGTGAAAGTTACGGCGTCGATTTCGATCGCTTGGTCGCGCAACACCAGAACATCGAATGGGTCTCTGACAGCGGCCAGAACTTCGGCAAACTGATCCGCGCACGTATCGATTTCATCACCTCGGAACGACGCACCGGTCAGCTGTACGTCGAGAACCTGCCGGGCGCGCAAGACATCGTCGCGCTACCGAATGCCTTGAGCGTCGACTATTTGCGGGTGGCCATATCGCGCAAGTCCCCCTTGGCCAAGCGCATGCCGCAGATCGACGCGCAACTGAAACGCATGGTCGATGCTGGAGAAGTCGAGCAGTGGTTGAATGAAAGCGAAGTCACCTACCGTGACATGGTCAACCTGCCGGCGAACGCCAAATGATCCGCGCGCGTCCGGGTGGATTACTGCGACGTCTGCTGCTGTTTATTCTGTTGTTCAGCCTGTGTTTCACCGTGCTGGCGAGCACCGTGCAGCTGTACTTCGAATACCGCCGCGAGATGCGCGACATCGACTCGCGCATGGAGCTGATTCGGGCCGGTTACCTGGCCAGTCTGGAGCGCAGTCTCTGGGACTTGAACCAGGAACAACTGAACGTGCAGTTGCGGGGCCTGGTGGACTTTTCCGATGTGGCGCGGGTGCACCTGATCAGCCCCGATTTCGATCTGCTGCAAGGCAATGCCGACCCGATCGGGCCGTTGCGCATCGAGCGTTTTGAACTGGATTATCAACCACCAACCGGGCCTTCACGGCACTTGGGCCAGTTGGAGGTCAGCACCGATCTGGGCGCGGTGCATCAGCGCCTGTTCGCCACCGGTTTGACCAGCCTGCTGTGGATGAGCGTGTTTCTGTGCGGTCTGGCCGTGGCGTTGTCGGGGCTGTTCTACCGCTTGGTCACCCGGCACCTGCAAGTCATGGCCGAGTTTGCCCGACGCATCGCTGCCGGTGACTGGCACGAGCCGTTGCACCTGGACAAACGCCGGCACGTTCACGAAGACGAAATCGACACCGTGGCCCACGCGCTGGACGACATGCGCCGGGCCATTCTCAGCGACATTGACCGCCGCGAAACCGATCGGCTGGCCCTGCAAGACAACCGTGATGAATTGCTCAGGCTGGTCGAGCGCCGCACCGCCAGCCTGATGCGCGCCAAGGACGAAGCCGAGGCCGCCAACCTCGCCAAGTCGCGTTTTCTGGCGACCATGAGCCACGAGTTGCGCACCCCGCTCAACGGCATTCTCGGCATGGCCGAATTGCTGCGCGGCGCACGTCTGGATGAGCGTGACGGCAAACGTCTGGATGCGCTGTACAAGGCGGGCGAAGGGCTGCTGTCGATTCTCAACGAAGTGCTGTATTTCGCGCGATTGGAGGAGGGCGTCAGTCACCCGGAACCGGTCGACTTTTCGGTCCGGCAATTGCTCGATGAGGTGCTGACGCTGCTGGAACCGCGCGCGCTGAGCAACGACACGACGCTGCACTGTCGAATCGATCCACAGGTCGCCGAGCGCTATCACGGAGCCGAGCAATTCTTGCGTCAGGTGCTGAGTAATTTGCTGGCCAACGCGATCAAGTTCACCGAAGGCGGCAAGGTTGAGGTCGACGTCGCGCTGCTGGCTCAAGGTCCGGAACAGACCGGGCAACGGCTGCGCGTGAGCGTGACAGACAACGGCATTGGCATCGCCCCGGCCATGCAGGAGAAGATCTTCGAACGTTTCACCCAGGCCAGCGAAGAGGTGGCGCAACGCTTTGGCGGAACCGGTCTCGGGCTGGCGATCAGCAAGCATCTGGTCGAGCAGTTGGGCGGGCGGATTGGCGTCGAAAGCGAAGTCGGGCGGGGCAGTTGTTTCTGGTTCGAACTGACGTTGCAGGCGTCTACCGGCCTCACCACGGTGGCGCACAGCAGCGAGTCGGTGCAGGCGCTGAAGGTGCTGGTGGTCGAGGATGTGGCGCTGAACCGCGAAGTGGTCAGCGGCTTGTTGCAGCGTGACGGGCATCAGGTCTGGCTTGCCGAAGAAGGCGAGCAGGCGCTGGCGCAGTGTGCCGGGCAAGCCTTCGATTTGATCCTGCTCGATGTGCACCTGCCGGGCATCAGCGGCGTCGAGCTGTGCAAGCTGATCCGCCACACCCAAGGCCCGAACCGTCAGGCGCGGATCTTCGCCCTGACCGCCAGCGTGCAGCCGGCCTTGATGCGCGGTTATCTGGAGGCCGGCATGGACGGCATTCTCGCCAAGCCGCTGAAGCTCGAAAACCTGCGACAAGTGCTGGCCGGGCAACTGCCGGTGTCCACATCGCAACCAGATGACGAGGCGATGGACTGGCCGCTGCTGTACACCCATCGGACCTTGCTCGGGGAACAGAAACTGCAGGGCTTGCTGGCGGTGTTGCGTGACTCGATCCATCAGCATCGTGACGCACTCACCGAAGCCATCGAGGCTGACGATTGCACTGAAGTCGCCCACCTGGCCCATCGACTGGCCGGCAGCAGCGACTCATTGGGCTTTCGTGCGTTGGCCAATGTGCTGCGCGCTTTGGAAGAGGCCGCGATGGTCAATGATGAGCAGACGATGCGGACCTTGGCTTCTCAACTTCATGCGCAATTGCGGCGTTCGCAACAGACGCTGGCTGAGTTGTTGTCCCGCTGACGTACAAGTTCGTTACGACTTTTTACAACTTTGATCTTTACGGTCAATCGGACCTTACATGCGCTTCCAATAATCGAGGCAACCGCCACAGCGCGGTCTTCGAAGCTTATTGGAGATAATAATAATGAACTGCCGTAAAGCTGATCCTTCCCCGCGCCATGCCGCACACCTTGCTGACTATTGAGGTGCGAACATGAGCGAATCTACCGAAACCAAAGGCATCCAACTCACCCGCGCCCTGAAAAGCCGGCACATTTTCATGTTGTCGCTGGGCGGCGTGATCGGCACCGGGCTGTTCATGGGCTCCGGCGTGACCATCAACCAGGGCGGGCCGGTGGGCGCGATTCTGGCGTATCTGGTCGCCGGTTTCCTGATGTACCTGGTGATGGTCTGCCTGGGCGAACTGTCCGTACAAATGCCGGTGTCCGGCTCGTTTCAAACCCACGCCACCAAATTCATCGGGCCGGCCACCGGCTTCATGATCGGCTGGGTGTACTGGATGAGCTGGGCGACCACTGTGGGCCTGGAATTTACGGCGGCGGGCATGTTGATGACGCGCTGGTTTCCGGCGGTGCCGATCTGGTATTGGTCGGCGCTGTTCGTGGTGGTGCTGTTCGGTTTGAACGCGCTGGCGACCCGCGCCTTCGGTGAAGCGGAATACTGGTTCTCCGGGATCAAGGTCGCGGCGATTCTGGGCTTTATCGTCGTCGGCGTGCTGGTGATCTTCGGCGCCATCCCGCTGACCAGTGGTGCTCCGGCGCCGATGATGAACAACCTGATCGGCGACTCACTGTTCCCCAACGGCCTGTCGGCGGTGTTCGCGGTGATGATGACCGTGGTCTATGCCTTCCAGGGCTGCGAGATCATGGGCGTGGCCGCCGGCGAAACCGATCAGCCGGAAAAAAGCATCCCGCGCGCGGTGCGCAACGTGGTGTTTCGCGTATTGATTTTCTACGTGCTGGCGATTGTGGTGCTCTCGGCGATTGTGCCGTGGCAGCAGGCCGGGTTGATGGAAAGTCCGTTCGTGCAGGTGTTCGACATGGTCGGCATTCCTTATGCCGCTGACCTGATGAACTTCGTGATCCTCACGGCGATTCTGTCGGTGGGCAACTCCGGCCTGTATGCCTCGACGCGCATTCTGTGGGCGATGTCCAAGACCGGCATGGCGCCGAAAAGCCTGTCGCCTTTGAGCAAGCGCGGCGTACCACTGCGGGCGCTGAGCATCACCTTGTGCTTTGCACTGGTGTCGCTGATGACCAGTTTTGTCGCGGCAGACACGCTGTTCATGGTGCTGATGGCAGTGAGTGGCATGTCCGGCACCGTGACCTGGATTGTGATCGCGTTGGCGCAGTACAAATTCCGTCGGGCGTATCTGCGTGATGGCGGCAAGCTCAGTGATCTGAAGTACCGGGCGCCGTGGTTCCCGCTGCTGCCGCTGACGTGCATTGCGTTGTGCTGCTCGTTGTTTGTGTTTCTCGCGCTGGATGAAACGCAACGGCCTTCGCTGTACTGGGGCTTTGGGTTTATTGCGTTGTGCTACGGCGCGTACTTCCTGATTCATCGCAAGCGCGAAGCGGTGTTGGCACCGAGTTTGCCGACCGTTTAATTCCTTGATTCCAAACGATTCCCTGTGGGAGCGAGCTTGCTCGCGATAGCGGTCGATCAGTCAGCAGAGATGTTGAATGGGATACCGCAATCGCGAGCAAACTCGCTCCCACAGTTGTTTTGCGGTGGGCTGTAGGCAGTTGTTCGAAGTTGTAACAGCGCTATCTTCATGGCGCTGGATAAATAAAATAAATCCTTTAAATACAATCAGATAGACAGCTTTTTAAGCTGTTACAGCGCATTTTCCTGCCGATTGCCGCCTTACTGAACACTCGTTTAGTATGGCCTCAAGTCGCATCACCTCAGACCAATCACAATAATTCGAGGATTCGCATGACTACTCAATCTTCTCTGCTCAGTCAGGTTGAAGCCGGCGTTGCCTGGATCACCCTCAATCGCACGGCCCAGCGCAATGCGCTGGACATCCCGACCCTGAAAAACCTCCACGCCTTGCTGGACCAATTCAACGCCGACCCCGCCGTGCGAGTCGTTGTGCTGACCGGCAGCGGTCGCAGTTTCTGCGCCGGTGCCGACCTGGCCGAATGGGCCGAAGCCGAAGCCCGTGGCGCCCTTGAAACCTACGGCTGGACCGAAACCGCTCACGCCTTGATGAGTCGTCTGTACAGCCTGGAAAAACCGACCATCGCCGCCATCAACGGCACTGCCGTCGGCGCCGGCATGGACCTGACGCTGTGCTGCGATTTACGCATCGCTGCGCAATCGGCGCGCTTCAAGGCCGGCTATACCAGCATGGCTTACTCGCCGGACGCTGGCGCCAGTTGGCATCTGCCTCGGCTGATCGGTACTGAACAAGCCAAACGCCTGTTGTTCCTCGACGAATTGTGGGGCGCCGATCGCGCGTTGGCCGCCGGCCTGGTTGGCGAAGTCTGCGCCGATGAGCAACTGCTCGACGTCACCACTGAACTTGCTTCGCGCCTGGCCAACGGCCCGACATTCGCCTTCGCCCAGACCAAAAAACTCATGCGTGAAGGCGCTCAGCGCAGCCTGCCCGAGCAGCTGCAAGCCGAACTCGCCGCCGGCCTGTTGTGCGGCCGCAGCGAAGACGGCAACGAAGCCTTGCGCGCCTCGATCGAAAAACGCCCGGCCAATTTCATCGGTCGCTAAGTCCCGACACCACCTCCAGCACACGAACAACAGGTAGCCCCATGAATTTCCAACTGACCCAAGAACAAGAAATGTTGGTGGACGCGGTACGCAGTTTTGTCACCAAGGAACTGCTGCCCCATGAGGAAGCGGTCGACCGTGCCGACGAAGTTTCCCCGGAGCTGGCGGCACAGATTCGCGGCAAGGCCATCGCCGCCGGTTTTTATGCCTTCAACATGCCGGAAGAAGTCGGCGGCGGCGGTCTGGACTACCTGTCTCAGGCGCTGATCGAACGAGAGCTGTCGAAGGTCTCCTGGGCGTTGCATGTGTTCGTTGCCCGGCCGTCGAAAATCCTCATGGCCTGCACCGGTGATCAGATCAACGACTACCTGTTGCCGTGCATCCAGGGCGAGAAAATCGACTGCTTCGCGCTGACCGAACCGGGTGCCGGTTCCGACGCCAACGCGATCAAGACCCGCGCCGTCCGCGACGGTGATGACTTCATTCTGAATGGCAGCAAACACTTCATCAGCCACGCCGGCCACGCCGACTTCGCCATCGTCTTCGCGGTGACCGACACCTACGAGCACAACGGCCGCCAGCGCAATGCCGTGACCTCGTTCCTGGTCGACCGCAACACGCCGGGCATGACCATCCGCCGCGGTCCGAAGTGCGTGAGCAACCGCGGTTACCACACCTACGAAATGTTCTTCGACGATTGCCGTGTCCCCGCGTCCAAAGTGCTGGGCGAAGTCGGCAAGGGCTGGGACGTGGCCAACGCCTGGCTGACTGCCGGGCGCGTCATGGTTGCCGCCAACTGCGTCGGTCAGGCGCAACGGGCGCTGGATGTGTCGCTGCAATGGGCGGCGGATCGCAAGCAGTTCGGCCAGCCAATCGGCACCTATCAAGGTGTCTCGTTCAAGCTCGCGGACATGGTCACGCAGATCCGCGCGGCCGAACTGCTGACCCTGCACACCGCGTGGAAAATGGACCAGGGCACCATGACCGATGGCGAAGCCGGCATGGCCAAACTGTTCGCCAGTGAAGTGCTCGGCAAGGTCGCTGATGAGGCGGTGCAGATTTTCGGTGGCATGGGCCTGATGGATGAATGCCCGGTGGAGCGCATCTGGCGTAACGCGCGGATCGAGCGTGTCTGGGAAGGCACTTCGGAGATCCAGCGCCACATCATTTCCCGCGAATTGCTGCGGCCGCTGTTGCGCTGATCGGCCCGGAGAATGTTTATGTCGCAGACGATTCGTGACAACCTCAAACGCCTGCTCGCACCGCGCCATCTGGCGTTTGTCGGTGGCCGCAGCATGGCCCGCGCGCTCAAGCGCTGCGCCGAAGGTGGCTACCAAGGCGAGATGTGGCTGGTCAATCCGCAGCACGACACACTTGAAGGCGTGCCGTGTGTGCGCAACATCGCCGAACTGCCGTGCGGCCCGGACGCGGTGTTCATCGCGACCAACCGCGAACTGACCCTGACCTGCGTCGCCGAACTGGCGGCCAAGGGCGCGGGCGGCGCGATCTGCTACGCCTCCGGGTTTGCCGAAACCGGCGCTGAAGGCCAGGCCTTGCAACAACAGTTACTCAAAGCGGCTGGCAACATGGCGTTGCTCGGCCCCAACTGCTACGGCTTGCTCGACTACCTGCACAGCTCCGCGCTGTGGCCGGTGGCCCATGGCGGCAAACCGGTGGAGAAGGGTGTTGCCGTGCTGACCCAGAGCGGCAACTTCGCCTATAACCTGTCGATGAGCGACCGCTCGCTGCCGGTGGCCTACATGGCGTCGGTCGGCAATCAGGCGCAACTGGGCATTGCCGAATTGATGGACGTGTTGCTCGATGAGCCGCGCGTCACGGCCATCGGCCTGCACCTCGAAGGCCTGAAAAACGTGCCGGGTTTCGCCCGTGCCGCACACAAGGCGCTGGAGAAGGGCATCCCGATCATCGCCCTGAAAACCGGCGTGTCGCAGATCGGTGCCGAACTGGCGCTCAGTCACACCAGTTCGCTGTCGGGCTCCGACGCGCTCTACGACAGCCTGTTTGCGCGCCTCGGCGTGATCCGCGTCAGTGGCCCGGTGAGTTTTGTCGAAACCCTGAAAGCCGCGGCCTGCGGCCAGTTGCCGGCGGGTAACAGCCTGATCGCTTTGGCCTGTTCGGGTGGCGATGCCGGGCTGATTGCCGACTACGCCGAACGCAATGACTTGAGCCTGCCCAAGCTCGATGAAGGCCAGGTCGGGGAACTGGCACAGGTCCTTCCAACCTACGCCAACCTGGTCAATCCGCTGGATTTCACCACGGCGATCTGGGGTGACGGCGAAGCGTTGAACCGCATGCTCGACAGTGCCCTGCGCACCGAAGCCGACGCCGCGATGCTGGTGCTTGATTACCCGGCTGAGTTCACCGGGGAGCGCAAGGAATGCGACCTGCTGCTGGAGCTGTTTTGCGCCGCGCTGGTGCGCCACGGCAAGACCGGTTTCGTCACCTCGGCGTTTCCCGAATTGCTTCCGGCTCACGCTCGTGAACGTCTGCATGCGCAAGGCGTCGCTGCGTTGCAAGGCGTGGAAGACGGCTTGGCGGCGTGGGGACGAATCGCCGGTTATCAACGCAATCGTCAGGCGCTGCTGGCGCTCGGTGAGTCGGCGCTGGTGCCGCACTGTCCGCACGCCTTGGTTGGCGAAGGACGATTGCTCAACGAGTGGGATTCGAAAAAAGCATTGCATGCCTTCGGCCTGCCGACGCCCAACGGCGTAATGAGCACGCCGGACAACGCGCTGAGTGACGCCGACGCACTGGGTTATCCGTTGGTGCTCAAAGCGGTCAGCGCGCAACTGCCACACAAAACCGAAGCCGGTGCCGTAGCGCTGAACCTCAAGGACGCCACGGCCCTGAGCGCCGCCCTGGAAAAAATGCGCGCAAACATTGCCGAGTACGCGCCGCAGGTGCCGTTCGATCACGTGCTGCTGGAGCCGATGGCTAAACCGCCGCTGGCTGAATTGATCGTCGGTATCAAACGCGAAAGCGACTTCGGTCTCGCCTTGGTTATCGGTGCTGGCGGGATTCTGGTGGAATTGCTCAAAGACAGTTGCAGCCTGCTGCTGCCGACCACCGACGGCGCCATTCGCAAGGCCGTTTTAAGCCTGCGCAGTGCGGCGTTGCTGCAAGGGTTTCGCGGACGCGAAGCGGCGGATCTGGATTCGCTGGTGACAGCGATCCGTGCGGTGGCCGATTACGCCTGCGAAAACGCCGGGCAGTTGCTGGAACTCGATGTGAACCCATTGTTGGTCGGTGCCGCTGGCACGACTGCGGTCGATGCGTTGATTCGCCTTGGCCACGAGTGAGGATGTGAACATGCAAACCACAACATTGACCGGTGGCCAGGCCCTGGTGCGTCTGCTGGCCAACTACGGCGTCGACACCGTGTTCGGCATTCCCGGCGTGCACACGCTGGAGTTGTATCGCGGCTTGCCCGGCAGCGGCATACGCCACGTCTTGACCCGCCACGAGCAGGGCGCCAGTTTCATGGCTGACGGCTATGCACGCGTCAGCGGCAAACCGGGCGTGTGCTTCATCATCACCGGGCCGGGCGTGACCAATGCTGCCACCGGTATCGGCCAGGCGTATGCCGACTCGATTCCGATGCTGGTGATTTCCAGCGTCAACCACACCGCCAGCCTCGGCAAGGGTTGGGGTTGTCTGCACGAGACCCAGGACCAACGCGCGATCACCGCACCGATCACCGCGTTCTCGGCGGTCGCATTGAGCGCCGAGGACCTGCCCGAACTGATCGCCCGGGCCTACGCGGTGTTCGACAGCGAGCGTCCACGCCCGGTGCACATCTCGGTGCCGCTGGACGTGTTGTCGGCAAAAATCAGCCGCGACTGGAGCAACGACGTGGTCCGTCGTCCAGGTCGTGGCGCCGCCTCAACCACCGCCCTGGACGAGGCTGTGGCCAAGCTGCAAAACGCCAAGCGGCCGATGATCATTGCCGGTGGCGGCGCGTTGAATGCGCAACAAGCGCTGCAAGAGATCAGCACCCGACTCGCCGCGCCGCTGTTCACCAGCGTCGCCGGCAAAGGTTTGTTGCCGCCGGATGCGCCGCTGAACGCGGGCTCGACCCTGTGCGTTGAACCCGGCTGGAACCTGATCGCCGAGGCCGATGCAGTGCTGGCGGTCGGCACTGAAATGGCCGACACCGATTTCTGGCGCGAGCGCTTGCCGCTGAATGCCGAACTGTTGCGCGTGGACATCGACCCGCGCAAGTTCAACGATTTCTACCCGTGTGCGGTGGCATTACACGGTGATGCCCAACAAACCCTCGTCGCGCTGCTGGAACGTCTGCCGTCCACCGCGCGTGATGCCAGCGCAGCGATTTCTGCCGTCGGGGCCTTGCGCGAAGCTGTGAAGGCAAGCCATGGCCCGTTGCAGTCGATCCACCAGGCGATCCTTGACCGTATCGCCGCCGAGTTGCCGGCCGACGCGTTCATCAGCACCGACATGACCCAACTGGCCTACACCGGCAACTACGCCTTCAACAGCCTGGCACCGCGCAGCTGGTTGCACCCGACCGGTTACGGCACCTTGGGCTATGGCTTGCCGGCCGGCATCGGCGCCAAGTTCGGCGCTCCGCAGCGGCCAGGGCTGGTGTTGGTCGGCGACGGTGGTTTCCTCTACACCGCGCAAGAGCTGGCGACCGCCGTCGAAGAGCTCGACAGCCCGCTGGTGGTGCTGCTGTGGAACAACGACGCGCTGGGGCAGATTCGCGATGACATGCTCGGGCTCGACATCGAACCGATTGGCGTACTGCCGCGCAACCCGGATTTCGCCGCCCTCGGTCGCGCCTTCGGTTGCACCGTGAGCCAGCCGCAAAGCCTCGCCGAGTTGCAAACCGATCTGCGCCACGGCTTCAAGCGCAACGGCGTGACCCTGATCGAACTCAAGCACGCGTGCGCGCACTGATTTTCATTTTCTGGCAGAGGTATCGCCATGCGCTTTTCCGATCTGACTCAACGTATCGCCGGTGACGGCGCTGCCGCGTGGGACATCCATTACCGCGCACTCGCGCTGCAGGAGCAGGGTGAAGACATTCTGCTGCTGTCGGTTGGCGACCCGGATTTCGACACCCCGGCGCCGATCGTGCAGGCCGCCATCGACAGCCTGTTGTCCGGCAACACCCACTACGCCGACGTGCGTGGCAAGCGCGCCTTGCGTGAAAGCATCGCCAGGCACTACGGCCGCCGCAGTGGTCAACAGGTCTCGGCCGATCAGGTTATTGTCCTGGCCGGCGCGCAATGCGCGTTGTTCAGCGTCGCCCAGTGCGTGCTCAACCCTGGCGATGAAGTGATTGTCGCCGAGCCGATGTACGTGACCTATGAAGCGGTATTCGGTGCCTGTGGCGCTGTGGTGATTCCGGTGCCGGTGCGCTCCGAAAACGGTTTCCGTGTGCTGCCTGAAGACGTCGCGGCCCGCATCACCCCGCGCACTCGGGCATTGGCGCTGAACAGTCCGCACAACCCGTCGGGCGCCAGTTTGTCCCGCGCCACCTGGCAGGCGTTGGCCGACCTGTGCATCGCCCACGACCTGTGGCTGATTTCCGATGAGGTCTACAGCGAGTTGTTGTTCGACGGCGAGCACGTCAGCCCGGCCAGTTTGCCGGGCATGGCCGAGCGCACCGCGACGCTCAACAGCCTGTCGAAATCCCACGCCATGACCGGCTGGCGAATCGGCTGGGCGGTGGCACCACCGGCGCTCGCGGCGCACCTGGAAAACCTCGCGCTGTGCATGCTCTATGGCTTGCCGGACTTCGTGCAGGACGCCGCCGTCGTTGCACTGGAAAGCAACTTGCCCGAGCTGGAGGCCATGCGCGAAGCCTATCGCCAACGCCGTGATCTGGTTTGCGAATGCCTGGCTGATTGCCCCGGCGTGAAGGCCTTGAAACCCGATGGCGGGATGTTCGTGATGGTCGATATCCGCGACACCGGGCTCAGCGCCCAGGCGTTTGCCGACCGCTTGCTCGACCGCCATGGCGTGTCGGTGCTGGCCGGTGAAGCCTTCGGTCCGAGCGCTGCCGGGCACATTCGCCTGGGGCTGGTGTTGGGCGCGGAGCCGTTGCGTGACGCCTGCCAGCGCATCACCCGTTGCGCCACTGAATTGCTGGAGTCTCAGGTTTATGCATAACCATAAAGCGCTGTTTATCGATGGCCGCTGGCAAACCCCATCGGGGCAGGGCATCGCCGAGGTGATCAACCCGGCCACGGAAGAAGTCGCAGGTTCAGTGCCGCTGGGCGATGAGCGCGATGTCGACAACGCGGTGGCCGCCGCACGCAAAGCGTTCAGCTCATGGTCGCGCACGCCATCGAGTGTGCGGGCCGGTTACATCCGCGCCCTCGCCGAGCAGTTGCGCGCGCGGGCTGATGAGATGGCTTCGGTTATCACCACTGAACTGGGCATGCCGGTGCAGTGGTGCCGCTCGGTGCAGGTCGACGGCCCGATCACTGGGCTGGAGCAGTACGTCGAACTCGCAGGCCTGATGGACGAAGTGCGTGAGGTCGGCAACTCGCTGGTGATTCGCGAAGCGGTGGGCGTGTGCGCCTTCATCAATCCGTGGAACTACCCGCTGCATCAATTGATCGGCAAGCTCGCCCCGGCGCTCGCTGCCGGTTGCACGGTGGTGGTCAAGCCGAGCCAGGAAACCCCGCTGCACGCCTTTTTGCTGGCGCAGATGATTGAAGCCATCGGCTTGCCGGCCGGCGTGTTCAACCTGGTCAGCGGGCCGGGCTCGAAGGTCGGTGAAGCGCTGGCCAAACACCCGGATGTCGACATGGTGTCGTTCACCGGCTCCACCGGCGCCGGGGTTCGCGTGGCACAAGCCGCCGCGCCGTCGGTGAAGCGCGTGTGCCTGGAACTGGGCGGCAAGTCGCCGCTGCTGATTGCCGAAGACGCCGACCTCGCCGCTGCTGTGCGCTACGGCGTGCAAGACGTGATGATCAACTCCGGGCAGACCTGCACCGCGCTGACTCGCATGTTGCTGCCGGCCAGTCGTTACGCCGAAGCGGTGGAACTGGCCATCGCCGAAACCCAAAGCCTGCGCATGGGCGATCCGCTGGACCCGCAGAGTTTCCTTGGGCCGATGTGTTCGGCGGCGCAACGGCGCACCGTGCGTGACTACATTCAGGTCGGCCAGCAGGAAGGCGCGCGGCGGGTGTGCGGCGGCGATACGGCCGACGCCTTCGAGCGTGGTTTCTACGTCAGCCCGACGCTGTTCGCCGATGTTGATAACCGGATGCGCATCGCCCAGGAAGAAATCTTCGGCCCGGTGCTGTGCCTGATTCCCTACACCGATGAAGCGCAGGCGATTCAGCTCGCCAACGATTCGCCGTTCGGCCTGTCCAGCGGTGTCTGGGCCGGCAGTGCCGAACGCGCCTTGCACCTGGGGCGGCAGTTGCGTGCCGGGCAGTGCTTCCTCAACGGCGCAGCGTTCAATTATCAGGCGCCCTTCGGTGGCTACAAACAATCGGGCAATGGCCGGGAGTGGGGCGAGGAAGGGCTTAACGAATTCGTTGAAGTGAAGGCGATTCAGGTGTGACCGCTCGATGGACGGGCTTGCATTTGCGACTTCAAACTCAACGTTGGTCAATGTTTAAGGAATTGTCATGAAAGTACTGATCGTCCACGCTCACCCGGAACCGCAATCTTTCACCGCCGCCCTGCGTGACCAGGCCGTCGCCACCCTTGAAGCCCAAGGGCATGAGGTGCAGGTCAGCGACTTGTACGCGATGAACTGGAACCCGGTGGCGAGTGCCGATGACTTTTCTTCGCGGGAGAACCCGGAGTACCTGGTGTATGCGCTGGAGCAACGGCTGGGTGTGAAAAGCCAGTCGCTGGCGCCGGACATCCAGCAAGAGCTCGACAAGTTGTTGTGGGCTGACCTGCTGATCCTCAATTTCCCGATTTTCTGGTTCTCGGCGCCTGCCATGCTCAAAGGCTGGATCGACCGGGTGCTGGTGTCGGGGATCTGCTACGGCGGCAAGCGCTTTTACGATCAGGGCGGCTTGAGCGGCAAGAAGGCGCTGGTGACCGTGACCCTGGGCGGGCGCGAACACATGTTCGGTGACGGCGCGATTCATGGTCCTCTGGAAGACATGCTGCGGCCGATCCTGCGCGGCACGCTGGCGTATGTCGGCTTCGACGTGCTGGAACCGTTTGTGGCGTGGCATGTGCCGTACATCAGCGACGAGGCGC
Organism: Pseudomonas sp. URMO17WK12:I12; assembly: GCF_000514395.1. Classification (NCBI taxonomy): domain Bacteria; kingdom Pseudomonadati; phylum Pseudomonadota; class Gammaproteobacteria; order Pseudomonadales; family Pseudomonadaceae; genus Pseudomonas; species Pseudomonas sp. URMO17WK12:I12. Next base: position 98,054 of record NZ_AZVV01000020.1, on the reverse strand, counting down.
GCAAGGAATTCCTGGTGAGCTATCAGCAGCGACTGGAGCACTTGAGCGATGACCAGCCGATGCAGTTTCCGCGGTTGGCGCAGTTTGATGAGGCGTTGTATCCGTTGCCGGTTTGAGGCGGGTTTTTACCTGGCGTTTGATGGTGTTCTTTGCGGCCCCATCGCGAGCAAGCTCGCTCCCACAGGTTTTGCAAACGACGCAAATCCACTGTGGGAGCTTGCTCGCGATGAGGACAGTGAATCCAGCCAAAAAACCAATGGCTCGCCACCTACCCCAGCCGGGCAGCCTGGGCAATGCCTATCAGGCTTAAATCTCCTTCACCGGCGTCTCACCCTCAACCCCTTTGATCAACCCGATGGCATGCAGGCAATCGGCCTTGTTCACATACGACTCGCCACTGGCGATGGTCTCGTGATTCCCCGCCCTCAACCGCCAGCGCCATTGTCCTTTGCCGGTGCTCGGGGTGCCCTTGGATTGCCTGTAAATCTCGAAATACATACTGCTCGCTCCATGCGATGGGTTATTGCGACAACCTGTGTGACGCGTCGGGGGCAAGCCTAGCGGAGCTGGCTTTTTTGGCCACCGGGCATTTGTTTCCAGGCATTTTAAAATATTTCTGCCAGCGCCGGCAGGCCGGTGGGAATGGCCAAAACCCCCTCTGATTCGCCCTTGCATCACCTCCCATGGTCCTGCTTAATACGACTCGACTCATGGCGTCGAGAAACTGTCGACGACCCCGGATTGTAGAAAAACCACTATAAAAAAGAGCAATCAATTGACTCATCAGCACGGAACGCAACTGGCCGGGCATTTGGCGTTATCGCTCGTCATCCCGGTGTTCAATGAAGCCGCCACCGTCGACTTGTTCCTCGCGCGGATCAATGACGTCTTCAAGGACGAGGCGCTGATCGGTCTGGAACTGGTGTTCGTCAATGACGGCAGCACCGACACCACACTGGATCTTTTGCTGGAACGCCAGTTGACGGACCCGCGCCTGCGCATCGTTGACCTGAGCCGCAATTTCGGCAAAGAAGCCGCGTTGACCGCAGGTTTGCAGACCGCCACCGGCCAGGTCGTGGTGCCGATCGACGTTGATTTGCAGGACCCGCCCGAGGTTATTCTCGAGATGATTGCCCGCTGGCGTGAAGGTTATGAAGTGGTGCTGGGTCATCGTGTGAGTCGCAACACCGACTCCTGGGCCAAACAGACCTCGGCCAACTGGTTCTACCGCCTGCACAACAAAATCGCCGAGCAACACCTGCCGGAAAACGTCGGCGATTTCCGCCTCATGGACCGCTGCGTGATCGATGCCTTGCAGTCCTTGCCCGAGTCCCGGCGCTTCATGAAAGGTTTGTTCGCCTGGGTCGGTTTTCGCACCACCCAGGTCAACTACGAGCGCCCGGAGCGGGCGGCCGGAGCGACCAAGTTCAATGGCTGGCGGTTGTGGAACTTCGCATTGGAGGGCATCACCAGTTTCAGCACTGAACCGCTGCGGATCTGGACCTACCTCGGGCTGCTCGTTTCACTGATTTCCTTCTCGTTCGCCATCTTCATCATCGTGCGCACCCTGATTTCCGGTATCGACCTTCCGGGTTATGCCTCGTTGATGGTGGCGGTCACCTTTCTGGGCGGCCTGCAATTGATCGGCATCGGGGTGCTGGGTGAGTACCTGGGCCGAACCTACATCGAATCGAAACGCCGGCCGGTGTATCTGGTGCGGCGTGTCTATGACCCCAAGGACTGAACCGTGGATCTCAAGGAAACCGACATTCTCGGTTCAAGCATCAATCAGCATTGGTATTACGCCTCCAAAGCGGCGGCGACCACACGGTTGCTCGGCAGCACTCCGATCAGGAAAATTCTCGATGTGGGCGCAGGCTCCGGGTTCTTTTCTCACCATCTGCTGAGTCATTCATCGGCCAGCGAAGCGTGGTGTGTGGACATCAGTTACGACGCCGACTCGGACGCCAGCACCGCCGGCAAACCGGTGCATTACCGGCGCGAAATCGATGCGGTGGACGCCGACCTGGTGTTGCTGATGGACGTGCTGGAGCATGTCGACGACGACGTCGGGTTGCTCAAGGCCTATGTCGACAAAGTCCCCTCTGGCAGCCGATTCCTGATGACGGTGCCGGCGTTCCGTTTTCTCTGGAGCGGGCATGATGAGTTTCTCGAGCACAAACGCCGCTACACCCTGGCGCAACTGGAAACCGTGGCCCGAGCGGCCGGCTTGACGGTGCAGCAGGGCACTTACTATTTCGGCCTGGTGTTCCCGATTGCCGCCACGTTGCGATTGCTGCCCAAAGGCGCGCAACCGTCGCCGCCACGTTCGCAACTCAAGCAGCATCACCCGCTGGTGAACACGCTGTTGAAGACCTTGTGCAACATCGAGTTGCCGTTCATGAAGGCCAATCGTCTGGCCGGGTTGACGGTGTTTGTGCTGGCGCAGAAACCGTGACGTCAACCGAAAAATCCGCCCTGATCAAGCGTGGCCTGCGCTTTGCCGTCACCGGGTTGTTCGTCACCGCCCTGCATGCATTGGTGGCCGTGCTGTTCATCAATTACGTGTCGCCGTTGCCACCATTGGCCAACGGCGTGGCGTTTGCCGTGGCGACCGTGGTGTCCTACGTGATCAATACCACCTGGAGTTTTTCCGCACGATTGCACGGCCGGACGCTGCTGCGTTTCATGATGGTGTCCGGCGCCGGTTTTCTGTTGGCGATGCTGGTGGCCTGGGCCGCGCAGATGGCCGGGCTGCATTACTTGCTGGGGATTGGCGCCGTGGCGCTGACGATTCCGGCCTTCACCTTTGTACTGCATAACTTCTGGACGTACCGATGAAGGATCTTGTTAAACGCCTGCCGCTCAATCTGCTGCCCGTATTGATCGGTGTTGTGGCTTTTTTCATCGTGGTTGGGCCGAGGGCGCTGAACCCGCAAAACATTGCATGGCTGGGGAACGGTGATCCGGCGACGCATTATCTGGGCTGGGTGTTTTTCCGTCAGTCGCCGTGGTCCTTTCCTGTCGGGCTCAATCCTTCCTACGGGCTGGAGTTGGGTAACGGCATCATTTTCTCTGATTCCAACCCGCTGCTGGCCCTCTTGTTCAAACCGTTTGCCTCGCTATTGCCGATGCCTTTCCAGTATTTCGGGCTGTGGTTCCTCGCCTGCTTCGTCTTGCAGGCCTGGTTCGCGTGGAAACTGCTGGGGCTGGTTTCTTCCCATGTGGGCGTACGTGCCGTGGGAACGGCGCTGTTTGTCTTCGCGCCACCGATGATCATGCGCATGCCGTTCCATTTGTCACTCGGTGGGCATTTTCTGGTGCTGGCTTCGTTGTATCTGGGGCTGCACCCGAATTTGCGCCGTCGTCGTCTGGCCTGGGGCGCCTTGCTGGCGGCGGCCGCGTTGATCCATGCGTACTTTCTGGCGATGGTTGCCGTGATCTGGATCGCCGATCTCACGGCTGGTTATTTCAGGAAAAAAATGACGCTGCAGTCGGCTGCCATCGAATTGATCGGGCTGTTTTCGCTGGTCAGTTTTTGCTGCTGGCAGGCGGGCTATTTTTCGGTGGGCAGTGGCGCGATTTCCGATGGTTTTGGCATGTACGCCATGAACCTGCTGTCACTGATCGATCCGGGGCAGTGGTCCTATGTATTGAAGGATTTACCCGGTGTTCAAGGGTTCGGTGACGGCGAAGGATTTCTGTTTCTCGGTCTTGGGGTGATCACGCTGGGCATTTGTGCCGTGGTGGGCTTGCTGCAGGGTAAAACCGGTTTTCGCCAGCGACTGGGGCGGCAACCGCTGCTGTTTCTGGCACTGGCAGGGCTTACCCTGTTTTCGCTGTCAAACCATGTGGCGATGGGCTCGCTCGAGCTCACCTATCCGTTGCCCCCGGTAGTGATCTCTATCGCCAATGTCTTCCGTGCATCTGGACGGATGTTCTGGCCGGTCTACTACGCGATTATCTTCACCATCCTTTTCCTGGTGATCCGGGCCAACACACCTCGAACCGCCGTGAGTCTGATGTCGCTGGCGTTGCTGATTCAGGTGCTGGACACCCATGCGGGCTGGGAGGGGGTACGCAAGCAGTTGATGGTCGCGCCGGCCGCGAAGTGGACCTCGCCCATGATTGATCCGTTCTGGGAAAGCGCCGCAGCTCATTACAAGAATGTCCGCTGGATTGTTCCGCAGAACCTCTCCCCGCACTGGATGGCGGTGGCTGATTTTGCCGGTGTCCATGGCCTGGCGACGAATGCCGTTTACCTTGGGCGGATGGACACGGTCAACTGGATCAAATCCGAGCAGGAGACGGCTCGTGAAATGGAGTCGGGAAATTATGATGCCGATTCGTTGTACCTGCTCGATGAGCGTGCGCTGCTCCAGTCTGTGATGAATATTGATGCCCAATCGGACCTGTTTACCCGGATTGATGGCTTTACGGTGCTGGCGCCGGGCTGGAAACGCTGCAGCACTTGCTTGCAGGCCACACCGCAGGTCAACCCGCTGGAGCTGATTCCATCCCTCGATTCCGGACAAAAAACCGTATTTGCCTATGGCAGCCAGGGGCGGGCGATGTTGGCCAGGGGCTGGTCCGATTCGGAGCTCTGGGGCACCTGGTCCGAAGGTCCCGAAGCTGAAGTCATGTTCCGGGTTCCGGCGCCGGTGCATTCCTTGCGTCTGGAGGCCACGGCGTTTCTACCACCAGGGCATGCAGGGCAAAGTGTCGTCATCAGCATCAATGGCATGCCGGCGCTGAATACCCGGCTTGAGCAAGCCGATGGCAACTTTATCGACGTGCCCATCACGCACGAGATGCAGCAACGGGTATCGAGTCAGGGGGTGCTGAGGCTGCAATTTCAATTTGCCGATGCGGTCACCCCCAAACAGTTCGGGATAGGGCAGGACGCACGAATACTCGCACTCGGTTTGAAGTCCTTGACCGTCAATTGATGTCCGCTGGACATAGACGCCTCCCTCGGGCCTTTCTACACTGCCTCATGTGTTGGGGACCGGGGGCAAGGAATGAATCGTAATGAGCTGCGCAAGGCGGACATCAACCTGATGGTGGTGTTCGAAACGTTGATGCTCGAGCGCAACGTGACGCGGGTGGCAGAGAAGCTGTTTCTCGGTCAGCCGACCATCAGCTCGGCGCTCAACCGCTTGCGGGCGATGTTCAACGATCCGCTGTTCATCCGTGTCGGCCACCGCATGGAACCGACGGCCCGCGCCGAGGAGTTGATTCAGTACCTGTCACCGGCGCTGGATTCGTTGTCGGTGGCGTTGAGCCTGACCCACAGTTTCGACCCGGCCAGCAGCACCATGACGTTTCGCATCGGGCTGTCAGATGACGTCGAGTTCGGCCTGCTGCCTCCGTTGCTGCGCGCCTTGCGCCGGGAAGCGCCGAAGGTGGTGTTTGTGGTTCAGCACGTCGATTACTGGCGCATACCGGACTTGCTCGCGTCCGGCGACATCACGGTCGGCATCAGCCAGACCCGCGGCCTGCCGGCCAACGCCAAGCGCAAATTGTTGCGCCACATTCAGCCAAGCATCCTGCGCGCCGATGCGTCCGACACACCGCTGACGCTTGATGAATATTGCGCACGCCCTCATGTGCTGGTTTCCCACACGGCGAACGTCAGTGGTTACGCCGATGAGTGGCTGGCCGAGATTGGCCGGACGCGTCAGGTGGTCCTGTCCGTGCCGCAATACAGCTCGTTGCCGGCCTTGCTCGCGGGCACCGATCTGATTGCCAGCCTGCCGGATTACACGGCCGACGCCATGGCGGCTACCGGTTTGCTGTTCAAGGAACCGTTCCCGTTCAAGACCCCGACCCTGGACCTGTCGATGGTCTGGCTCAGCCATGTCGATACCGACCCCGCCGAACGCTGGTTGCGTTCGCGCCTGGAGGTGTTCATGAGTGAACGTCCACCCTTGCCGCTGCCCGAGTGAGTCAGACAGCGCTGTGTTATACGTAGGATCTTTCTGCCCACTATCTGGAGCCGCGTCATGCCACACGTGCACATGGAATACACCGCCAACCTGCCTGGGCTGAACGCCGACGTGGCGTTGATCCGGCTCAATAATGCCTTGGTGGCGTCCGGTCAGTTTGCGGCAGAGTTCGACATCAAGAGTCGGGCACTGAAGGTCGAGACCTTCAAGGTCGGCACTGCGTTGAATGAACGGGCGTTTGTGCATGTGAAACTGGCGCTGTTGAGCGGTCGCTCACCGCAGATCAAACAGCAGCTGTCGGAAAGCCTGCTGGCGGTGGTCCAGGACCTGTGCGAATGGCCAACCGGTGTCGAAGTGCAGTTGTGCGTGGAAATCCTCGATATCGATCGCGAGTCCTACACCAAGACCGCCATCACCCCCTGAATTCAGGCCACCTGCTCGGCACAGACGTCAATCACCTGCTCGCGCAGCCAGGTGTTGGCACTGTCCTGATCGGCACTTTGACTCCACTGCATGTCCAGGGTGAAACCCGGCAGGCCATTGGGCGCTTCGCAATGATTGAAGATCGCCTCGTTGGCGAGCAATTGCTGGATACGGCGGGGCAGGGTCAGGATGTAGTCGGTGCCAGTGATCATCTTCAGTGCCGCGCTGTAGCTGTTGGCTCGCGCGACAATCTGCCGCTTGTGCGCCTGTTGCGCCAGCCAGCCGTCGACCATGTTGGTGCTGGACGTCCATGGGGTTGGAAATACATGCCGGCGTTGCACAAAGGCTTGCAGGCTCAGCCGTGACTCCAGTGGCGTGGCGCGTTTGTCGAACACACAGACCAGATCATCTTCCAGTAACAGCCGGGATTTGAAGTCGGTGTGGCTGCGATGGAAATTCGGGCCGAAACAGATCACCAGGTCGAGGCGGCCATCGCGCAACTCGTCGACCGGGATGTCGGTTTCGAACTTGTGCATGTTGACCATCACCGGCAGGTCGGCGAAATCGAAGCGCTTGAGCAGACGCGGCAGAATCAACTGCTCGAAGTACTCCGGCGCGCAAATGTTGAACGTCACCGCTTGCAAGGTCGGGTCGAACGCTTGGGTGCTGGCGTGGCACAGGTTGATACTTTCGAGAATTTTCAGCACATGCGCGTACATGGTGCTGGCTTTGTAGGTGGGGCGCATGCCGGTGCGGGAGTTGATAAACAACTCGTCTTCAAAACTGGTCCGCAGCTTTTTCAGGCAGTAACTCACCGTGGACTGGCTGACACAAAGCGCCTCCGACACACCGGTGACGCTGCTTTGCTCGTACACGGCGACAAACACCATGAGGTCCTGCATGTCGAGCTTTCGAAGCAAGTTACTGTTCAGCATCCGTTCTGTCTCGCTGTGTTCCGTGCGCGATCAATGCGCAAACGTGTGCGAAAGATCCTAACGGAACGATGGTGCCAGGAGAATGCCTTGTAGGAAGTTTCTGCGCCGATCAGTCGATGTGTTGGTGGTAATGCCGCGGGTCGAAGCGCAGGACCATCAGGATCATCAACCCAACGACCCCTGTCAGCGCCCACCAGGCCCATTCGAAACTGCCCAGTTGGTCACGAATCATTCCGGCCATCAGCGGTGAAAGGCCGGCGATCAAGTACCCGATGCCTTGCACGAATGCCGTCAGGGCGCCGGCGCGTTGCGGGTCATCGAGGTGATCCAGCGATACAATCAGGCTCATCGGGAACAGCCCGCCGATGCCCAGCCCCAGCAGGCACGGCCAGAGCAGGCTCAACTGTTGCAGGCAGAGAATCAGCCCGCAGAAGCCGGCCATGATCAGCGCCAGCAACACCACCAGCACCAGACGCCGGTCACGACTGCGATTGGCAATGGCAGGCGTCACCAGCCCGGACAACACTTCCATGGCCGTCAAAAAGCCCAGCAGCAACCCGGCGTGTTGCTCGCTCCAGCCTTGTTCCACGTAGTAAGGCGCGAGCCAGGCCAGCACACAGGTGTAGGACGCGGTGCCCAGACCGAAGAAGATGGCGAGTAACCAGGCGCGGGAATTGGCGAAAAAACTCGGCCGGCGGGTTGATTGCGTCGAGCGTGCCGTAGATTCGCCACGCAGGCCAGACCATAGCAGCAGGGCCATCACGGCCAGCGCCGCCCAGATCGCCAGGCCGAGGCGCCAGCTACCACTTTGGTTCATGACCAGCGGCGCAAACGAGGCTGCAATCGCCGCGCCGCCCATGATCGACGTGACATAAAGCCCCATGCACAGGGCGACGTTGTCACTGAACCGGGCCTTGATCAGCGCCGGCATCAGGGCCTGGATCAGCGCAATACCGACACCGGCCAGCACCGCACTGAGGATCAGTTCGACGGCCGAATCGAGAAACAGTCGCGACGCCGTGGCCACGCCAATGATCAACAGCGACAGCACCACCGTGCGCTGTTCGCCGAAGCGTTGGCTGACCCGCAAGCCAAAAAACATCGCCAGGCCCATGGCCATGACCGGCAGCATCGTCAGCAGCGAGGCCATGCTGAAACTCAGCGCAATGTCCGCGCGAATCGACGACAGCAAGGGCCCGACCGCCGCCATCGACGGACGCAGGTTAAGAGCGACGAGCATGATGCTGAACATCAGCCAAAGGGCAGGGCGGGTCGTCGCGCGAACGTTTTCCATCAAACAGGCCTTCAAAAACAAGGCCCCGATTAGGCACGCCAGGGCTGGCGGCCGCAAATCAGATAATCCGCAGCACTATTTAAAAATTAAATACCTCAGCCATCAGGGTGTTTGGAGATGATTGTTTAGTCCATCTGCAACCAAGGTTCTTCAAATCCCGATTTAAAGACCTGACCGCCCGTGTGACGCTGCCGCTCATCTGTCCTCTACGGTTTTACCTATGGGCGATTGTCCCGTCGCACTTCCCTCCGAGCTGGCCTTCTGGGCGCTGTGGCATTGCCGTCACGCACGCCCCCCGGATTCCTGTATTTCCCGTTGATTGTTCTGACAGGTCCCGCGCCATGCGCTGGATCACCTCGGCGACGCCTGCGCGTTTGCCTGACGCGGAAAAAGAGAATACCCATGAGTTGTGCCACGACCTCGTTCGCCTCCCCGCAAGAAGCCCTGACCTTTCTCGAACAGAACCCGGACATTGAAATGTTCGAGCTGTTCATCCTCGACAACAACGGTGTGCCACGGGGCAAGCTGCTGCATCGCGATGAACTGCTGGCGGTGTACGAGAGCGGTCGGCCGCTGCCGAGCACCATTCTGGGCCTGACCATCAATGGCGACGACGTGGAAAACTCCGGACTGGTCTGGGACGTTGGCGACATTGACTGCCGTGCTTACCCGATCAGCGGCAGCCTGACGCGCATGCCGTGGCGGTTGATTCCGACAGCGGCGGTGCAAGTCAGCATGCACCCCAAAGAAGGCATGCCGGCGACGATCGCCGATCCCCGGCACTTGTTGGCGAAAGTGATCGAAGGCCTGCAAGCCGACGGTTACTACCCGGTGATGGCGGCGGAGCTGGAGTTTTATCTGCTGGATCAGCAGCGCGACAGCAACGGGCGGCCGCAACCGGCGCGGGATGTCGATGGCGGGCGGCCGCGCACGACGCAAGTCTATGGCTTGCGTGAACTGGAGCAGATCGAACCGTTTCTGGCCGATCTCTACAGCGCCTGCAAGCTGCAAGGCATTCCGGCGCGCACGGCGATTTCCGAATACGCGCCGGGGCAGGTGGAAATTACCCTCGAACATCGCACCGATGCCCTACAGGCAATGGACGAAGCCGTGCGTTACAAACGATTGGTCAAGGGCGTGGCCCACAAGCACGGGATGACGGCCTGCTTCATGGCCAAACCCTTCGACGATCTGGCGGGCACGGGGATGCACATGCATGTCAGCCTCGCTGACAGAGAGGGCAACAACCTGTTCGCCAGCGAAGCCCCGGACGGCACGCCGTTGCTCAGGCAAGCGGTCGGCGGCATGCTCAGTACCTTGCTCGATTCTTTGCTGTTGTTCTGCCCGAATGCCAACTCCTACCGGCGATTCCAGACCAACAGCTATGCGCCCCTGGCGGCGACCTGGGGCGTGGATAACCGCACGGTGAGTCTGCGCGTGCCTGGCGGGCCGGCGTTTTCCCGGCACATCGAACACCGTATTTGCGGCGCTGATGCCAACCCGTACCTGGCCGCCGCGGCGATACTGGCTGGTATCCATCGCGGTATTCGCGAACAACTCGACCCGGGTGCGCCGGTGGAAGGCAACGGGTACGCCCAGGCCACGGAGCTGTTACCGACCGATTGGCTGACCACGTTGCGCGCGCTGGAAGGCTCGACCTGGGCGCGTGAAGCGTTCGGACAACCTTTTCTGGGCGTCTACCTGGCCGTTAAGCGCGCCGAGTATCGACAGTTCATGGGCGAGGTCGGCGAGCAGGACTGGCGCTGGTACCTGAACCAGGCCTGAACCATTCTCAATTATTCATAACGTTGGTCGCAGGTTTAATAAGCCAACTATTCGTTGGCTTCTTTTTCACAAAAAATTGATGGTTGGCTGCTTAACATTAGTGTTGTCACGGTCAATGAAATTTTCACATTTGCCGTAGGCACTTCTTTTCAGGAACAGCCGATCACCATGTTGAAGATTAAAGCCGTGCGCCCGGAATGGGTGACACTGATTGCCAGCGCCTTTTTGTTAACTGCCTTCAATTTTGTGTTGTGGCAGCACCTGTTTGAAATCACCGCAGCCGACGGTAAAGGCATCGTCGTGCGCGTGGCATTCGGGGCGATGATTCTGGCGGCTTTCAACATTATACTGACCTTTCTGGCGTTCAAGCGTGTGCTCAAGCCGGTCCTGACGCTGATCTTCATGATCAGCGCCGGGGTGGCCTACTTCATGAGCCAATACGGTGTACTGATTGACACCGGCATGTTGCGTAACTTTGCACAAACCAATGCGACGGAAGTAAGAGACTTGCTCTCGTTGAAGTTGTTGGCGTATATCCTGTTCCTGGGTGTTTTGCCGTCGTTGTTATTGTGGAAGACACCGATCAGTTATCGTCGCTGGCACCACGAGTTATTAAGCAAGGTGTTGGTAAGTGTTGTGTCCGCTGTCGTTATAGGCGGCGTGGCCCTGATTAACTATCAGGGCTTGTCTTCTTTGTTCCGTAATCACCATGAGTTGCGCCTGATGGTTGTGCCGAGCAACTACATTGGTGCCTCCGCTGGTTACTTGCGTGAACAGGTTGCGTCTGCCCATCAACCCTTTGTCAAAATCGGCGAAGACGCGCAGAAGAACCCGGTCTGGCAATCCCATGGCCGCAAATCCCTGACCGTACTGGTGGTGGGCGAAAGCGCCCGGGCCGAGAACTTCGGCATCCTGGGCTATGGCCGCGACACCACCCCGAAGCTGAGTAAAGAAGCCGGCCTGATTTCGTTTACCGATGTGCATTCCTGCGGCACCGAAACCGCCGTGTCCGTGCCGTGCATGTTCTCCAACATGGGCCGCAAGGACTACAACGCCAGCAAGGCGAAGAATGAAGAGGGCCTGCTCGATGTGCTTAAACGGGCCGGCCTGGACGTGATCTGGCGTGACAACCAGTCGGGCTGCAAAGGCACGTGCGACCGGGTCACCATCGACGACGTAAGCAACCTGAAAGACCCGGTGCTGTGCGCCAACAGCGAATGCCGCGACGAAATCCTGCTGCAAGGTTTGCAACATTTCATCGACACACTCGATAAAGACACCGTGTTGGTCTTGCATCAAATGGGCAGCCATGGCCCTGAATACTTCAAGCGTTACCCGAAAGAGTTCGAGCATTTCACGCCGGTTTGTGAAAGTAACGCGCTGAACAATTGCAGTCGCGAAAGTATCGTTAATGGTTACGACAACACGTTGGTGTACACCGACCACGTGCTGTCGACCCTGATCGATCTGTTGCGCAAGAACCAGGAGAAAGTGGATACCGCGATGCTGTACCTGTCCGACCACGGCGAATCTTTGGGTGAATACAATCTGTTCCTGCACGGCACGCCTTACATGCTGGCGCCGGAGCAACAGAAACACGTGGCCATGCTGGCGTGGTTCTCCGACAGTTATCAGAAGTCGTTCTCGGTAAACACACATTGCCTGCAACTGAGTCGCGACAAGCCATTGAGCCAGGACAACCTGTTTCATTCGATGCTGGGGCTGCTGGAAGTCAACAGCAAGGTCTACAACCAGGATCTGGATATGTTTGCCGGCTGTCGCGGTGCGGTGGTCGACGGCGTGTTGGCCAAGGATTGAACGCTTCAACTTTTTCAGACACTGGCCGCTAACTTGCGGTCGCAAGAGTCATCATCAAGGGTCAATTGCACATGTCTGCGCAACCCACATCCGCCATCGAGCTTGAGTTCGCCCGGCGCTACGATCAGGAACACGCCCGCGTCTGCCGTCAGCCGCAACCGCGTAGCCTGATGGGGCGCCTGGCGTTCTGGCGCGAGGAAAACCTGGTGCGCAATGCGCTCAAGGTGGCGGGCGAGCCGGGGTTGATCCTTGACGTGGCCTGCGGTGCCGGGCGCTTCTGGCCGGTGCTGGCCGAGCACGCAAACCGCGTGATCCTCGCGTCGGACCCGTCCCAGGACATGCTTAACCATGCGCAGACTCACCATCCGCAAAGCCTGCTCAAGCGGATCAAGACCTTTCAGAGCTCAGCGTTCAGCCTGGGCTTGTCCGTCAATGCGGTGGACTGCATTTTTTGCATGCAACTGTTTCAGCACATCACCTGCGCCGAACATCGGATGGTCATGCTCCAGGAATTCCACCGGGTCAGTCGCGATACGGTAATTGTGGCGGCTCGGATCGACGGCTATTTTAATCTGCGCCGACCAGAGACGGAGGCCGTTAACGCCCCGCAGCCGGTCAGCAAGGCCGAGATTGAAGCGGACTTCAAGCAAGCCGGTTTCCGGGTGCTGAGCCATCAGGACGTCCTGCCGGGTTGCAGGTGGATGCGGGTCTACGTACTCAGTAAGACCAGTTAGTCTCCGCTTGTCAGACATTTATTGCTGTCGGGCAGGTCTTTTCGCTAAAGCTCTTGTTCAGTGATGCGCGGAAATCGCCGGGGGCGATATATACTGCGCGCCATTCTTCAAGGGAGAGCCGTGTGGCCATCGATATTCACTGGATTCGCGACAACGATAGCCTCGGTCAGTTTTGCGCCGAGTGGCAGCAACTGCCATTCGTTGCCCTCGACACCGAATTCATGCGGGTCGACACCTTTTACCCGATTGCAGGCCTGCTGCAGATCGGCGATGGCGTACGCGCTTACCTGATAGACCCACTGACCATCGACAACTGGAAGCCCTTGGCCGCGTTGCTGGAAAACCCGGCGGTGGTCAAAGTCGTGCATGCGTGCAGTGAAGACCTCGAGGTCTTGCTGCGCCTGACCGGCAGCCTGCCGGCGCCGCTGTTCGATACGCAACTGGCGGCCGCCTACCTGAACCTGGGTTTCTCCATGGGTTACTCGCGATTGGTGCAAGAGGTGCTCGGCATCGACCTGCCCAAGGGCGAAACCCGCTCCGACTGGTTGCAACGTCCGCTGTCCGACACCCAGATCAGCTACGCCGCCGAAGATGCTCTGCACTTGGCGGAGGTTTTCGTACAGCTTCGTCCGAAGCTGTCTGAGGACAAATACAACTGGGTCCTGGACGACGGCGCTGAGCTGGTGGCCAACCTGCGCCGCGAGGTCGACCCGTACGAGGTTTATCGCGATGCCAAGCTGGCCTGGAAACTGTCCCGCGCCCAACTCGCCGTGTTGCGTGAACTGTGCGCCTGGCGTGAGCGCGAGGCCCGTGCCCGTGACTTGCCGCGCAACCGCATTGTCCGTGAGCACTCCCTGTGGCCGCTGGCGCGGACTCAGCCGGACAACCTCGGCGCGCTGGCGAAAATCGAAGACATGCACCCGCGCACCGTGCGTCAGGATGGCGAGTTTCTGCTGGATCTGATCAAGCGCGCCGGCAGTGTGTCGCCCGATCAATGGCCGCCTGCTGTGCCGGAGCCGCTGCCGGTGGATGCCGCCGTGCTGGTCAAACAGCTGCGCGCCATTGGTCAGGCCGAAGCCGAACGCTTGAACATCGCGCCGGAACTGATGCTGCGCAAGAAAACCCTGGAAGCGCTGCTCAAGAGCGGCTTCCCCAATGGTCCATACCAATTGCCTGATTCGCTGCGTGGCTGGCGCCGCGAATTGATGGGCCAGGCATTGCTCGACAGCCTGGCCACCGCCGGAGAACAGCCTTGAAACGTATTTGCTCGATCTACCGAAGCCTGAAAAAAAACGAGATGTACCTCTATGTGCTCAAAAGCGATGCACTGGAGCGCGTCCCGGAATCATTGATGGCCGCCTTCGGCAAACCGCACCACGCGTTCGATCTGGTGCTGACCCCCGAGCGCAAGCTGTCGCGCGAGGACATCACGGTGGTCCTGGAAAACCTCGAAAAGCAGGGCTACCACCTGCAAATGCCACCGGCCGAAGACGAATACATCGAACACTTGCCGGAAGAGTTGCTGCGCCGCAACGACCCGATGTAAGCGGCAGACAGGCTCTGTTCAGCGTCTGTGTGAAACACTGGAATGATTTTTGGCGATGACCGCGACGAGGGAACCATACTCGCTCGGCGGTCGTCTGCACGGCTTTTGAAAGGTTTGAAACATGCGCGTTCTGATTGCTGAACACGACCACCCGGTATATGCACAATTGCTGCGTCAGGCGGCACCTGAGCTGGAAGTGCTCACCAGTGGCGACTCCGCTGAACTGGCCCGTCTGGCGGCTGATTGCCCGGTCTGGCTGGGTCAACCGGATCTGCTGGCCACCCTGTTGCGTCAGGGTCATGAGCCGCAATGGCTGCAATCGACCTGGGCGGGCATCACGCCGCTGCTGGTCGACGGCTTGCCCCGTCACTATCGCCTGACCCGCGCGGTCGGCATTTTTGGCCAGGTCATGGCCGAATACGTGCTGACCTACATGCTCGGCCACGAACGCGAAGTGCTGGCGCGGCTGGTCAGTCAGGTCGAGCGCAAATGGGACAGCCGCCAGGGCCAAAGCCTGGCGGGGCGCAAAGTGTTGATCGTCGGCACCGGCGACATCGGCCAGACCGTGGCGAAGTTTCTGCTGCCGTTTGGCGTCGAGTTGTACGGCATTGCCAGCGAAGCTCGCGAGCAGGCACCGTTTATCGAAGTCGGCGCGCTGGCGGATTTGCCGCGTCTGGTCGGCGAAGTGGATTACGTGATCAATCTGCTGCCCAATACCCCGAACACCCACGACCTGTACGACGCGACACTGTTCAAGCAATTCAAGCCGACCGGGTTGTTCATCAACGTCGGTCGCGGTGTGGCGGTGGTCGATGCCGATCTGGTCGAAGCCTTGAAAGAAGGGCATCTGGCGGGCGCGGTAATTGATGTCTGCCGTCAGGAGCCGCTGCCGCAACGTCATCCGTTCTGGACGGCCTGGGGCTTGCTGCTGACCGGTCACAGCTCGGCACCGACCTCGCCATCGATGATGGTGAATTTGTTTGTCGAGAACCTGCGGGCTTACGAGGCGGGTGAAGCGCTGCGCGGAGAAGTGGATTTCGAGCGCGGCTACTGAGTTCACCCTCAATCAAATGTGGGAGCGAGCAAGCTCGCTCCCACATCGGTTTTGCGGTGTTGTTAGAGGGTGAAGTCGCCTTCAGCGGCCAGTTCGCTCAACGGGCGACGCGGGCTCGGCTCTTCACGCGCTTGCAGGTAATCCGCCAGCGTCGCCTTATCCCCCAGTTTGCCCACCGCCACGGCGGCGTGCAGTGCATAACCTTGCGGAATGTTCAGCTCCTTGCGGGTCAGCTCCTGATCAAAACCGGCCATGCCGTGGGTGTGCCAGCCGCTGAGGCTCGCTTGCAACGCCAGGTGCCCCCACGCCGAACCCGTGTCGAAGGTGTGCCACAGCGCCGGGGTTTCTTCAGTCGCGCCCGGTGCGATGAAGGTGGTTTTCGAAATCACGATCACCAGCGCCGAGGCGTGTTGTGCCCAGCTGCGGTTGAATTCGTTCAGCAGTCCCAGGTAACGCTCCCAGTTTGCCGTGTCGCGACGCGCGTAGAGAAACCGCCAAGGCTGCGAGTTGTAGGCCGACGGTGCCCAGCGCGCAGCTTCGAAGAAACTCAGCAGGGTCTCTTCAGGAATCGCTTCGCCGGTGAACGCGCGGGGCGACCAGCGATCGGTGAATTGCGGGTGAATGGCATAGTCGGCAACGCGTGGATTGGCACTCATCAAGAGATTCCTTGCTACGTTTGAAGTGAGGGAGCGACGCAAAACCCTACTGGGCGGCGCAAAAACTGACAAGTCCGTTCTACCGGCAGTCGCCAATGCTTGGCCCGCAAGGGCCTTGGCACTAGACTGGCGGCCTTTTCACCACCTGATGTTGATGCTTGAGCCATGGCCGCCAAAGTCGAACCGTTCTGGATACGCAAAACCCTCGATCAACTCGATCAAGAGGAATGGGAGTCGCTGTGCGACGGCTGCGGCCTGTGCTGCCTGCAAAAACTCGAAGATGAAGACGACAACAGCGTCTATTACACGCGCATCGCCTGCAAACTTCTGGACCTGAAAACCTGCCAGTGCACCGATTACCCCAACCGGCGTGATTTCGTCCCGGACTGCATCCAGCTCACGCCGGGCAAGGCCGACGAGTTCAAATGGCTGCCACCGACCTGCGGCTATCGCCTGGTCAGTGAAGGCAAGGACTTGCCGCTCTGGCACCATCTGGTGTGCGGCGACCGCGATGCGGTGCACCACCAACGAATTTCACAATCCGGGCGCATGCTCGCCGAAGGCAGCGTGCCTGAAGATGACTGGGAAGATCACCTGATATTCCGCGCGGGTTAATGGCTGACAGATTCAGCTTCACTAAGGAGTGTGTATGGCTGTGGGATGGCGGCTGGCGTTGGCAGTCGGGCTAGTGGCCCTGAGTTCGCCCGTGTGGGCGGCGAAGAAAGTCGATCTGGATTACCACGTGCGCCTGTTGCCGCAAAGCGATCAGGCGGAAGTACGCCTGACACTGGCGCAGGGTTCGGCGGTGCGCAGCCTGGATTTTGACCTGGGCGACGGCAGCCACTACAGCGACTTCAAGGCCGACGGCCAATGGCAACTCACGCCGGGCAAAGCCGCACGGGGTGTTTGGCATCCTGCCGCCGACAAGGCCAGCCTGACCTACCGCGTGCGTATCAGCCACGGGCGCAAAAACGGCAGTTTCGATACGCGCATGACACCGACCTGGGCGTTGATGCGTGGTGATGACCTGGTGCCCGCCGCCAGACTCGATCAACAGGACGGCATCGAGTTGGTTTCGCGCCTTGAGTTCGAGTTGCCGACCGGCTGGAAAAGCGTCGAAACCGCCTGGCCGCGAATCGGCAAGAATAAATTTCGCATCGACAACGTGTCCCGATTGTTCGACCGGCCCACCGGCTGGATGCTCGCCGGTCATCTCGGCAGCCGGCGCACCCGATTGGGCGAAACCGAAGTCACCGTCACTTCGCCTCAGGGCCAGGGCATGCGCCGCATGGACGTGCTGACGCTTTTGACCTTCGTCTGGCCGCAAGTGCAAGCTGTGTTTCCGCGTCATCCAGGCAAACTGCTGATTGTCGGCGCCAACGACCCGATGTGGCGCGGTAGCCAGGCCGCGCACGAGTCGATCTACTTGAATACACGTCTTGCGCTGGTCAGCGAAAACGGCAGCAGCGCGCTGGTGCGTGAACTGGCGCAGGTGTTCGCACGGATCAACGACAAACAGCGCAGCGAATGGATCAGCGAAGGGTTTGCCGAGTACTACTCCATCGAACTGGTGCGCCGCGCCGGCGGCATGAGCGATGAACGGTATGAAAGCCTGCATGGCAAATTGGTCAAGGACAGCCAGAAGGTCACGACCGTGCGTGGCGACCAGATCAGTCCGGCGCAAGTGTCGAAAGCGGTGGTGATGCTACAGGAACTGGATCGCGAAATTCGCTTGAAGACGCGTAACAAGCGATCGCTGGATGATGTGTTACGCGGGGCGATGCATCTGGAGAGTGTCGATACCAAGGAGTTTGTTCAGCTCGCCGAGAGCGTCATTGGCGAGCCTTCCAAAGTTCTCGATACCGAGTTGCTCCAATGATACCGCCATCGCGAGCAGGCTCACTCCTACAGGATTTTGTGTACACCACAAATCAACTGTAGGCGTGAGCCTGCTCGCGATGAGGCCCTAAGCCTCAATACTTTTTCTGGATCAAACCCCTGTCTTCGGCGACTTCAACGAATCATTCCCCGTCACCGTAGCCGTCTTGGTCGCCGCCTCGGCATTTGCCTTCAACGTGCGCAATTCTTCCCCGGCCCGCTCAATTTTCGCCCGCACGTTGTCCATGTCCTGGCGGCTCTTCTCGATCATGCTTTTGACCGAACTGTGCCCGGTGATCCCGCGGGCCAGTACCACACCGCCGATCGCCACTTGAATCAAGCCGAAAATCCCGCCGCGACGCAGGCCCTTGCCCATCATCACTACGCCACCGGCCACGGAGCCTGCGCGCTCCCAACCGTAAACGTTGTGCTCGGAACGGCTCTGGAACGGGGTGGATTCAATGCGTTCTACGCGTTTGAGTTCGCTCATGATCTTTCTCCTGGCAGGAAGGGCTGCGTCGTCGTGGATAGTTAAGCTGACTGCCGGGGCGGGCGGCTTGTTCCATCGGATGTGCGTCGAATCAGCGAAATTTCGCCCCGGAACGGGTGTTGAGCCCTTTGGACATGCGGTCGTAAAGCACGACGTTGACGGTGGCCGCCAGGTTCATGCAACCGGTGGTCGGGATGTAGACCACGTCTTCGCACCAGTCGCGAATCTCTTTATCCAGCGAGCCGTCTTCCGGGCCGAAGATGTAGAGGGCGCGATCGGGGTGGGTGTATTCCGGCAGGGAGCGCGCACCTTCGACCAGTTCCACGGCCACCGGCACGCAGCCCAGCGGCAGGATTTTTTTCAGGTCGTCGATGCCGATCAGCGGGATGTCGTAGTGGACGCGCTTGGTGTCGGTCACGAAGTCGGCGGCGCGTTCATAACGTTTGCCGGTGTAGAACACGGACGCCACGCCATAGCAGCCGGCGGCACGCATGACCGAACCGACGTTTTCCGGTGATTTGGGGTTATACAAACCAATGCAGCTGTACCGTTTATCTGCCACGAGCGGGGTGCCTTCGGGGAAAAAACGGCGATTATACGGGGATTGGGGGAGGGGTGTTCAGTGATCATTCCCACGCTCCGCGTGGCAATGCCTCAACGGACGCTCTGCGTTCGGCTCTAGATGGGACGCAGAGCGTCCCGGGCTGCATTCCCACGCAGTGCGTGGGAATGATCAGGCATGGGGTCAGTCGACTTCAGTCTTCTTTTTTCATCAACCCAGCCAACGCCGCAAACGGGTTATGCGTTGCCTTGGCGATTTTCGGCGTGCTCAGCGAGCCTTCGCCGAAATACTGCTGGTCGGTATATCGCGAGTGTTCATTGTCGTGGCAGTACAGGCACAACAGTTCCCAGTTCGAGCCGTCTTGCGGGTTGTTGTCGTGGTTGTGGTCGCGGTGATGCACGGTCAGTTCGCTCAGGCGCTTGCCGGAAAACTCACGGGCGCAGCGGCCGCACACATGCGGGTACATCTTCAGGGCCTTGTCGCGGTAGCCCATTTCCTTGTCGCGCTGGTTGTCGGCGAGGATGCGGTCCAGCTTCGAAGTATTGGTCGGGGTGGACGAACTCATGGGTTCACCTTTGTAAAAAAGACTAATGACGGTTATGACGTGAGTTTAGCTCAGCCCTTGAGCTTCTCGGCAATCCAGATGGTGTGACGCGTGCCCTTGTTGCCATGGGCAAAGACCTGGACTTCCTCGGCCTTGAAACCGGCCTTCTTCAATTTGTCGGAAAACTGCTTGTCGGCGCTGGCCGACCACACCGCCAGTACGCCTTTGGGCCGCAGGGCCTTGGCGCAGGCACTCAGGCCACCGGCGGAATAGAGCCAGCTATTGGCTCGTTGGGTCAGGCCTTCGGGGCCGTTGTCGACGTCGAGCATGATCGCGTCGAAGCCTTGCGGCTCGGCTTGCAATACCTTGGCCACGTCTTCCATGCGGATCACGGTGCGCGGGTCGAGCAACGGGTTGCCGGCCTTCTCGCCCAGTGGACCTCGGTTCCACTCCACCACACCCGGCACCAGCTCGGCGACCACCACTTCGGCCGTCTTGCCCAAATGCTTGAGCGCCGAGGCGAGGGTAAAGCCCATGCCCAGACCGCCGATCAGCACGCGAGAATTCGGCCGGCCGGCGACTTTGCGACACGGAATCTCGGCCAACGCATCTTCGGAGCCGTGCATGCGGGTGTTCATCAGTTGCCCGCCGTCGCCACCCTGGATCTTGATGACGAAATCCTCACCGTATTCGAACAGGCACAGGGCACCGCCGTTTTCAGGGATAGGGGCAGTGTCGAGCAGAACGAAACGTTTCATGGGGCTCTCTTGAGAAGGATTGGCAAAAACGGTGAGGGCAAACGGACGCCGTTGGGAGTAGCCTGAAAGTGACCACAAGGCCAACGGAGCCATTGATGAAGCGCACTATTCTAACGGCCATTGCTCTGGCCGCGCTCTCGATTACTGCTGTGCAGGCGCAAACGCTGCAATCCATCCCTGTCAGCCCCGCGCCCATGCCCGGTTCGCCCGGCACCGCGACACCGACCCCGTACCCGCAAATCACTGCGCCGTCCTTGCCAAAAGCCGGGCCGGGCAGTGGTGGTCCGCCGTTGGTGCCGATTGAAATGCCCAGCCCGCCGACTAAAGACCAGCCCGTGCCGAGGATCGAGCAAAACCCGTCGAAAGCCAAATCGCCGGGCGGTTAAACCTGCTGCTCAAGCAGTTGCCCGTCGGCCATGCGCAAGCGTTTGGAAAGGGAGACGGCGAGGGCGCGAATGATCTTGGCGGCGATTTTCGGCGCGTCGTTGATCATCTTTTCCAGCGAGTCCTTGCCCAGGTTCAGCAACTGACAGTTGCTGGCGGCCACGCAGCTGGCTGAGCGTCGTTCGCCATCCAGCACGGCCATCTCGCCGAACGAGCGGCCGCTGCGCAATGTGGCCATGGTTACCAGCTGCCCGTCACCGTTGGTTTTTTGCACCGCCACCTGGCCGGTGTGAATGATGCACATGAAACTGCCGGCATCGCCCTCGTGGAAAATCTCCTCGCCCTGCGCCACGGTGCTGATGCTGAAGTAACCCGAGGCCGCCGCGAAGTCGGCGGGCAGCAATTGGTCGAACAGGCCGCAGTCCATCAGCCAATCGCGAATTTCGTTGTTCAGTAAGGTCGGTTCTGACATGTCGTCACGGTCTTTTTCTTGTGTCTGTTGCTGGTCAAGGTCCTGAGCTCTCCACTAATCCCTGTAGGAGCCGAGCTTGCTCGCGATGAGGCCATCAAATTCAACATCAATATTGAATGTGATGCCCCAATCGCGGGCAGGTCGAATCGTCGCACCGCCGGCTCCTACAGGAGATAGGTGTTGTACCGGGCCCGGGGGCTGGTCTTAAGACCGGCACACCGGGCCAAGTTCCTCAGGCCATGCCCAAAACCTTGAACAAAAATGCGTATTCGAGCGCTACGTCACGCAATCCCTGATATCGACCGCTCATCCCGCCATGCCCGGCGCCCAGTTCGGTCTTGAGCAGAAGGGTATTGCTGTCGGTTTTGGTCGCGCGCAATTTCGCCACCCACTTGGCCGCTTCCCAGTACTGCACACGGCTGTCGTTGTAGCCGGCGATCACCAGGGTCGCCGGATAGGCTTGCGCGGTGACGTTTTCGTAGGGGGCGTAGGTCTTGATCCGATCATAAACGTCCGGCTCTTGCGGATTGCCCCATTCGTCGTATTCCGTGACGGTCAGCGGCAGGTCTGGGTCGAGCATGGTGTTGAGCACGTCGACGAACGGCACTTCGGCAATCGCCGCGCCGAACAATTCCGGGCGCTGATTGAGCACAGCGCCAATCAGCAAGCCACCGGCACTGCCGCCGCTGATCGCCAGTTGCGGCGCGGTGGTGAAGCCGTTGGCGATCAAATGCTCAGCACAGGCAATGAAGTCGCTGAAGGTGTTGTGCTTGTGCTCCTGCTTGCCGGCGCGATACCACGCCTCGCCCAATTCACCACCGCCGCGCACATGCGCGATGGCGAAGGCCATGCCGCGATCCAGCAGGCTCAGGCGGGCGTGGGAGAACCACGGGTCGAGGCTTTCGCCGTAGGCGCCGTAGCCGTAGAGATACAACGGCACGGGTTGGCCCTGGTGCTCGCGTTTGACCACCAGGCTGATCGGCACTTGTGTCCCGTCCGGCGCGGTGGCCCACAGGCGCTGGCTGACGTAGGCATCGGCGTCGAACGGGCCGAGCACCGGGGTTTCCTTGAGCACTTTCTGCTCACCGTTGTTCAGTTCCAGCTGACGGATTTGCGCCGGACGGTTCAGGGCTTCGTAGCGCAGACGGATCCTGTCGCTGACGAACTCCAGACTGTTCTGGACATGCAGGCTGTAGGCCGCGTCCGGCAATTGCACGCGATAAGGCGCCAGGCCTTGTGGGTGGACTTCAATGATCGGCAAGCCACCTTCACGCAGGCTCAGGGTCATGGCGCCGGTGTTCAGGCTCATGCCTTCGATCATCACGCTGTCGCTGTGGGGGATCAGGTTCTGCCAGTCGGCTTCGGTCGGCGCCACGCCGGTATCGACCGCGCTGTACAGGGCAAAGTTGATGCCGTCGCGGTTGGTGCGAATGAACCAGGCCCATTGGCCGTCGAGGGCGCCGTGGTCGACGTCGTATTCATGGTCCTCGACCCGTGGCGCCAGGCAGGTGAAGGCCTGATGCGGCAGGGCGGCGTCTAGCGCCCAGACTTCACTGGTGGTCTTGCTGCCCAGGGACAGCAGCAGTTGCAGTTCGGAGCTGGAGCGGTAGCAATGCAGGAAGAAGCGTCCGTCCGTTTCATGGAACACTTCTTCGGCGGCTGTACCGTCCAGTCGATAGCGGAACAGTTTGTGCGGGCGATGGGTGTCGTCCAGTTCGCCGAAAAACAGGGTCAGGCTGTCATTGGCCCAGGTCATGCTGCCGTCACAATCCTGGAACTCCAGCTCGCTGACTCGACCGTCGGACAGTTCCTTCACGAACAGCGTGTAAATCTCATCGCCCGTGGAGTCGATGCTGTAGGCCAGGCGTTGGTGGTCCGGGCTGATGCTGAACGCGCCCAGGGAAAAGAAGCCGCCGTTGGCCAGTTCGTTCGGGTCCAGCAGCAACTGTTCCTGGCTTTCGTCGAGTTGCAGGCTGTCATCAGCCGGGCGTGGACAGCGGTAGTGCCGGGCATATTCGTCACCGGCGGTGGTCCGCGTGTAATACAGGTACGGGCCCCAAGGGGAGGGCAGCGACAGGTCGGTTTCGAGAATCCGGCCCTTGATCTCTTCGAACAGGGTTTCGCGCAGGCCGGCCTGATCGGCGGTCAACGCCTCTTGATAGCTGTTTTCAGCCTTGAGGTAGTCGAGCACCGCATCGGTGTCGCGCTCCTGCAGCCAGGCATACGGGTCATCGCCCTCGGCCTTGCGGGCAATCGGAGCAGCGGAAACGTTGGCGGATAAGGGCATGGATGGCTCTCGTGCAATGTAAGAAATAGGGGCGTTGCAGACCACAGTCAGCTCTGGACTCAGTGCAAAACCTGTGGAAGCGAGCTTGCTCGCGATGAGGCCATTACATTCAACATCAGTGTTGAACGACACACCGCTATCGCGAGCAAGCTCGCTCCCACAGGTTGGGTGTCTTGACCGGCTGGTATTGGGGCAAGCCTGATCTGCGAAAAGTCGTTACTATAAGCGCCTCTTTGCCTGCCTTGCCATGGACACCATGACCGAGAACGACTATCTGATCGCTTGGGGCTGCTACGCCTTTGCCGCTTTTGGCTGCCTGTTGGTGTGGATGCGCTTGACCCGCTGGATGTGGCGCTGGCTGCGCGAGCCGCTGCGGCTGCTGGTGGCTGTCTTGCTATTCAGCCCGACCATCATCGATCCAGTGAAAGATAAAGTCGCGCCGGCTATCGCCATCACGGCGCTCGACCTGTTGTTCAAGGTTGGCAACAACGCCTGGCGAGCGATTTCCGATCTGTTGATGTACGGCATGATCGCCTTCGGCCTTTACCTGGTCATGGTGGCGATCCGCTTCCCCATCGAGCGCGCTTCCAACGCTCGCAAGGAACAGGCCGCCGCCGCCAAGGCCGCGGCCAAAGCCGAAGACCCGGACGATGATCATCCCTTCGGCGGTGCCGGCGATGATCGTTATGGTCGCCCACCGGTGCCGAGCAATCCGCAGCGATTGCGCGTCGAGCCGCGTTTATAACCTTGCCCCTGCCTTTTCATCGAGAATCCGAGCATGTGTGAGTTATTGGGCATGAGCGCCAATGTGCCGACCGATATCGTGTTCAGTTTCACCGGGCTGATGCAGCGCGGCGGCCGTACCGGTCCGCACCGTGATGGCTGGGGGATCGCTTTCTACGAGGGCCGTGGCCTGCGTCTGTTTCAGGACCCGGCCGCCAGTTGCGAGTCGGAAGTCGCGAACCTGGTGCAGCGCTATCCGATCAAAAGTGAAGTGGTGATCGGGCACATCCGCCAGGCCAATGTCGGCAAGGTCTGCCTGTCCAATACCCACCCGTTCGTGCGCGAGCTGTGGGGGCGCAACTGGTGTTTCGCCCACAATGGCCAGCTCGCGGACTTTCAACCGACCGCCAGTTTCTACCGTCCCGTCGGCGACACCGACAGCGAGGCGGCGTTCTGCGATCTGCTCAACCGCGTGCGCGCCGCGTTCCCGGAGCCGGTCGAGATTGAACGGCTGCTGCCAGACCTGGTGGCGGCCTGCGCCGAATACCGTAGCAAAGGCGTGTTCAACTGCCTGCTCAGCGACGGTGACTGGCTGTTCTGCTATTGCTCGACCAAATTGGCCCAAATCACCCGTCGGGCGCCATTCGGCCCGGCACGATTGAAGGATGTCGATGTGATCGTCGACTTCCAGGCCGAAACCACGCCCAACGACGTGGTGACGGTGATCGCGACTGAACCCCTGACCGAAAACGAAACCTGGACCCGTTACGAACCGGGCCAATGGAGCCTCTGGCGACGCGGCGAATGCGTCAGCCAGGGCAAGACCGAATAAGGATCTCCCCCGATGTTGCTCAGTTACCTACGGCTGGTGTTGTTTGCGGCGGGCCTGTTGATTGGTGTCCAGGTGCCGGGTTTTATCAATGATTACGCCAAGCGGGTCGAGGCGCACCTGATTGAGGCGCAGACCGGTTTGAGCGGTTTCCAGGGCACGGCCAACGAGTTCTTCAAGGGCGACATGCAGGCGCTGGTCGCCCATTACCGCGCCAGCGAAGACCCGATCTTTCGCAGCGATGCCGACAGTCTGAGCAACTTGCTGACCCGCCAACTGGCGTTGGACAAGCAATTCCAGGCGATGCAAGGCCCGTGGTACATCCGCTTCCTGCAAGTGGTACTGGCTGCTGACCCGGATATCCGCAAGGAAACCTGGAATGGTTACAGCTACCAGATCCTGCTGACCCCGGAAGCGATGATCTGGGGCATGAGCGGCGCATTGCTGCTGTCGTTCGGGATCGAATGCCTGTTCCGCTTGATCGACTGGGTGGTGCTGGGCGGCAAACGCCTGCGCCAGAGCCGGCCGATCGAAGACCGGGATGTGCGCGGCCTCTAATAACCAAAGCGCAGATCTGTGTAACAGCTGCCTCGTGCCTCGGCAGCTGTTACAAGGGTTCAGTCAGCAAGAACGATGTAATCCTCACCCATCTCCTGCGCATACCGTTCCAGCACCTGCTGACACAACGCCACAATCTCCTCGACCCATTCAACACCCGTGCGCCACGACACCACCACCTGCAAATCCGGTGGTCGTTGACCGATGGGCAGCAGGGTCAGTTCCCCGCGCGCCAGCTCCTCGGCCACCAACACCGGCGGTAGCGCGCCAATGCCGAAACCATCGCGCAACAACCGGGTGATCGCCGACACCGAGTTCACGCAGTTCAGGCGTGGCGTCATCACGCCATTGGCCTGCATCAGGGCGAGCACCTCTTGATGCGGATGGGAGTTTTTCGAGTAGGTAATGATCCGCTCGCGCGCCAGATCGGCAATGCCTGAGTACTCGCGGTTGTAGAAAGAATTGCTCGCCGCAATCCAGCCCATGGGATGGCTGGCCAGCTCCAGGCTGCGCACGCTTTCCTGGCGCATCAGGTCGGTTTGCAGGATCAGGTCGAGAAACCCTTTTTGCAGCTGATCGCAGAGGTTGAGCGACGTATCGGCCACCAGTTCGATTTCCACCAACGGATAGAGGTCCGTCATCTGCGCCACCAGCGGGCTCAGCCAGGTGTGGATCACCGTGTCCATGACGCCGATCCGCACCCTTCCAACCTTGCTCGAACGGGTCTCGATCGACTGTTTGAGTGCCTGCATGGTGTCCATCATCTGCTCGGCATAGTCGAGCACTTTCAGGCCTTCGGGCGTCAGGCTGACGCCGCGTGAATCGCGCAAAAACAGTTTCACCCCCAGCTCGCTTTCGAGCACGGCGATGCGGCTGGATATCGAGGCCTGGGTGGTGAAGAGCTTGTCGGCGGTCAGGCGAAAACTCTTGAGTCGAGCGACCCAGACAAAGGTCTCGAGAAACTTCAGATTCATGGGATCAACTTTTTCTTATGCCTAAGCCCGGTTTTTATTAGTTGGACGCAGCAGGGCCACGGACCCAAAAATCGGCGCATCCGGTTCCCACGATAGGCGTCGTCGGGGCTCAGAACAATACCAATAAAAACTAGCGCGGAGATTTGCCATGAGTGCGCCCGACACGCTCGACATCCCCAAAACAACGGCCCGCCCGGGACCTTTCGACTGGTACCGCAACATCAATCAGCAGGAACGCCGCACCTTCTGGAGCTGCAAGATCGGCTATGGCCTGGACGGCATGGACACCCAGATGCTCAGTTTCGTGGTGCCGACCCTGATTGCCATGTGGGGCATCACCACCGGCGAAGCCGGGCTGATTCACACCAGCACCCTGATCGCCTCGGCCATTGGTGGTTGGGTAGCGGGGATACTTTCGGACCGCATCGGTCGCGTGCGCACCTTGCAACTGACGGTGCTGTGGTTCGCCTTCTTCACCTTCCTCTGCGGCTTCGCGCAAAACTACGAACAACTGCTGATCAGCCGCACCCTGATGGGCTTCGGTTTCGGCGGCGAATGGACCGCCGGTGCGGTGCTGATGGGTGAAGTGATTCGCGCCAAGGACCGTGGCAAAGCGGTGGGCATGGTGCAATCGGGCTGGGCGCTGGGGTGGGGGCTGACGGCGATTCTGTATGCGCTGCTGTTCTCGGTGTTGCCACCGGAAGACGCCTGGCGTGCGCTGTTCATTCTCGGCATCGTGCCGGCGATTTTTGTGATCTTCGTTCGTCGCCTGGTCAAGGACCCGGAAATCTACCGCGAGGCCAAGGCCAGACAGGAACCGAGCAACCCGGCGAAGTTCTACGAGATTTTTGCTCCTGGCATCCTCTTCACCACGATTCGCGCGTCGGTGCTGACCACCGGTGCATTGGGCGGTTACTACGCGATCACGTCATGGTTGCCGACGTTTTTGAAGAACGAACGGGGCTTGAGCGTACTCGGTACGGGCGGTTATCTGGCGATGGTGATCGTCGGTTCCTACGTCGGTTACGTCATCAGCGCGTATTTGACTGACATCCTCGGCCGCAAAAAGAACTTCATCCTGTTCGCTGTTGGCTCGTTCACCATCGTGCTGCTTTACACCCAACTGCCGGTCAGTAACGGCGTGATGCTCTGGCTGGGTTTCCCGCTGGGCTTCTTCGCTTCGGGGATCTTCAGTGGCATGGGCGCGTTTTTGACTGAGCTGTTTCCGACGCGGATTCGCGGCTCGGGCCAGGGGTTTTGCTACAACATTGGTCGGGCGCTGGCGGCACTGTTTCCGCTGCTGATCGGCTTGCTCAGCCAGAAGGTGCCATTGAGCGTCGGTATCGGGGCGTTTGCGGCGGTGTCTTACGGCGTAGTGATCCTCGCCGCGCTGAGCCTGCCGGAAACCCGTGGCAAACAACTGGATGCGCAGTAATCTGCCTACATCTGACAAGAACAATGCCTACAGGAGTGTTCACCGTGAACCGCCTGCTATTGAACTGCGACATCGGCGAGAGTTTCGGCAACTGGACCATGGGTCTGGACGCCGAGGTCATGCCCTTCATTGATTGCGCCAACATCGCCTGCGGTTTTCACGCGGGCGATCCAAGCATCATGCGCAAGACCGTCAGCCTGGCGCTGAGCAACGGCGTGCAGATCGGCGCGCACCCGGCCTATCAGGATCTGGTCGGTTTCGGCCGACGCTCCATGGCGTACACCGCCCAGGAACTCCAGGACATCCTGCACTACCAGATTGGCGCTCTCGACGGCATTTGTCGGGCCCAGGGCGGGCGTGTCAGCTACGTCAAACCCCACGGCGCGATGTACAACGACATGATGGCCAATCCGGCGCAATTGCGTGCGGTGCTGCAGGCCGTGGCGACGTACGACCGCAGCCTGCCACTGATGTTGATGGCCACCCGTGACAACAGCGCCGCGCAGCAACTGGGCGATGAATATGGCGTGACCTTGTGGTTCGAAGCCTTCGCCGACCGCGCCTACGACAGTGCGGGCATGCTGGTTTCGCGACAACTGCCGGGCGCAGTGCATCATGATCCTGAAAAAATCATCGGGCAGGCACTGACCATCGCCCGTGGCGACCACCTCACTGCCAGCGACGGCAGCGCATTGCATTTGCAGGCCAACACCCTGTGCGTGCACGGCGACAACGCCAGTTCGGTCGCCGCCGTGCGACGGATTCGCGAAGCCCTTGATCAGCAGAGCGCGCCATGAAACTGCGGGTAGAGGTGGTGGCGCTGGATTGCCTCATGGTGCGTCTGTTCGATGAGATCAGCGAGGCCAACATGCCGTGGATGCTGGCCGCCAGCGAAAATCTGCGGGCCGCGTTCGGCGAACATCTCATCGATCTGGTGCCGTCCTATACGACGTTGATGGTGCATTACGATTTGATCGCGCTGAACCCGGCTCAGGCTCGGGAATTGATCGCTCAAGCGTTGATTGATCTGTCGCCCAATACCCGCACTGGCGGTCAATGCCACGTGCTGCCGGTCTGGTATGACCTGAGTGTCGGCCCGGAGCTGAGCCTGTTGTCGCAGCGTAGCGGGTTGGCGGTGGAGGAGGTGATCCGTCGTCACAGCGGTCGCGAGTATCAGGTGTTTGCCTTGGGTTTTGCACCGGGTTTCGCCTTCATGGGACTGGTCGAGGAAGTGCTCGCCGCGCCACGCCTGAATACCCCGCGCAAAAAAGTCGCGGCCGGCAGCGTCGGCATTGCGGAGCGCCAGACCGCGGCCTATCCGGTGGTATCCCCTGGCGGCTGGAACCTGATCGGTCGCACCCCGAGCAAACTGTTCGACCGTGAACGCGACGGTTACAGCCTGATGCAACCCGGCGACACGGTGCGCTTTGAAGCCGTCAGCCATGCTGAATTCATCCGTCTGGGCGGTGACGACACGCCATTGGAGGCGCAGGCATGAGCCGCTTATCAATAGAGGCAAGTACACCGCTGTGCCTGTTGCAGGATGCCGGTCGTTTTGGCGTGCGGCATCTGGGCGTGACCCAGGGGGGCGGGCTGGATTGGCGTTCAATGTCCTGGGCCAACTGGCTGTTGGGCAATGACCTGAAGGCGCCGGTGATCGAAATTACCCTCGGCGGGTTCACCGCGGTGGCTGAAGAAGATTGCGTGCTGGCGCTTGCTGGGGCGGATCTGGGAGCTCAAATCGAGGGCCAGGCGCTGGCGCCATGGCGTAGTTTCCGGCTGCATAAAGGTCAGCGATTGCAATTCACTCAGCCGCTGCTCGGGGCTCGGGCTTATCTCGCGGCACCGGGCGGATTTGAGGCGCCAAGTGTCCTGGGCAGCCGTTCGACCGTGGTCCGTGAGGAACTGGGCGGTCTGGATGGGCGGGGCCGGGCGTTGGCCAAAGGTGCGCAATTGAGCTATGCCGGGAGTGCGTTGCTCCTGTTGCGGGCGTTACCGGCGGAACACCGACCGGACTTCTCCGATGATTCGCCGCTGGATCTGGTGCTGGGCGCACAGATCGGCGAATTCAGTGGGCAGAGTGCGTTCGACGCGTTCAACAGTGTGTGGACCCTCGACAGTCGCGCCGACCGGATGGGTATTCGCCTGCTGGGCACGGCGTTGCAATACCAGGGAAAACCGATGATTTCCGAAGGCATCCCGCTCGGCGCAGTGCAGGTGCCACCGGACGGGCAGCCGATTGTGTTGCTCAATGATCGGCAGACCATTGGCGGCTATCCGCGACTGGGGGCGTTGACGCCGCTGGCGTTGGCGCGGCTGGCGCAGTGCTTGCCGGGGGCGAAGGTGCGGTTGCGGCCGGTGATGCAGGAGGTGGCGCATCGGGAGCAGATCCAATACCTGCATCGTTTCCTGAATAGCTAAAAGCATCGCGGGCAAGCCCGGCTCCCACAGGATTTTGGGGGTTCACATACTGTGTGAACGACCTCAGTCTTTGTGGGCGCCGGGCTTGCCCGCGATGGCGGCCTGAAGGGCAGCGAAGATTACTTGGAAAGAAACCGCATCCCTTCCTCCAACCCCCGAAGGGTCAGCGGATACATCTGGTCATCGATCAAGTCCCGCACAATATTGGTCGACGAGGTATAGCCCCACGTATCTTTCGGATACGGGTTAATCCAGATGAGTTTTTTGTACTTCTCCTTGAACCGCTGCATCCACACATAACCGGCTTCTTCGTTCCAGTGCTCGACGCTGCCGCCGGCCTGAGTGATCTCATACGGGGCCATGGCGGCGTCACCGATGAAGATCACTTTGTAGTCGGCGCCGTACTTGTGCAGCAAGTCCTGGGTCGAAGTGCGTTCGGAGGTGCGACGCATGTTGTTCTTCCACACCGATTCATAAATGAAGTTGTGGAAGTAGAAGTACTCCAGGTGCTTGAACTCGGTCTTGCAGGCCGAGAACAACTCCTCGCAAATCTTCACATGCGCGTCCATCGAACCGCCGATGTCGAACAGCAGCAACAACTTCACGGTATTGCGCCGCTCCGGCCGCATTTGAATATTCAGCAGCCCGGCATCTTTGGCGGTGTGGTCGATGGTGCCGTCGATGTCCAGCTCTTCCGCGGCACCCTGGCGGGCAAACTTGCGCAAGCGGCGCAGGGCCACCTTGATGTTGCGCGTGCCCAGTTCCACCGAGTCGTCGAGGTTCTTGTACTCGCGCTGATCCCAGACCTTGACCGCCTTGCCCTGACGCTTGCCGGCATCGCCGACCCGAATGCCTTCCGGGTTGAAGCCGCCAGAGCCAAACGGACTGGTGCCACCGGTGCCGATCCACTTGTTGCCACCGGCATGGCGTTCTTTCTGTTCTTCGAGGCGTTTCTTGAACTCTTCGATCAGTTTGTCCAGGCCGCCGAGCGACTGGATCGCCGCGCGTTCTTCGTCGGTCAGGGACCGTTCGAATTCCTTGCGCAACCAGTCTTCGGGAATCAGTGCCTGAAGGTGATCGTCGAGTTTTTCCAGGCCATTGAAGTAAGCCCCGAACGCTCGGTCGAACTTGTCGAAATGCTTTTCGTCCTTCACCAGAATCGCCCGGGACAAGTAATAGAACTCGTCCATGTCGGCGAAGGTCACGCGTTGTTTCAGCGCATTGATCAGGTCCAGCAGCTCACGCACCGAGACCGGCACCTTGGCGGCGCGCATTTCATTGAACAGGTTGAGCAGCATGGCATCAGCCTCTTAGCGGGTGCCGCGACGGCTCATGAACGCCAGGCGCTCAAGCAATTGCACGTCCTGTTCGTTCTTCACCAGCGCACCGGCCAGCGGCGGGATGGCCTTGGTCGGATCGCGCTCGCGCAGTACCGCTTCGCCGATGTTGTCGGCCATTAGCAGCTTGAGCCAGTCCACCAGTTCGGAGGTCGATGGCTTTTTCTTCAGGCCTGGTACTTTGCGCACGTCGAAGAACACGTCCAGCGCTTCGCTGACCAGGTCTTTCTTGATGTCCGGGTAGTGCACGTCGACGATCTTTTGCAGCGTGACGCGGTCCGGGAAGGCGATGTAGTGGAAAAAGCAGCGACGCAGGAACGCGTCCGGCAGCTCTTTCTCGTTGTTGGAGGTAATGATGATGATCGGGCGCTTCTTGGCCTTGATGGTCTCGTCGATCTCGTAAACGTAGAACTCCATCTTGTCGAGCTCTTGCAGCAAGTCGTTCGGGAACTCGATGTCGGCCTTGTCGATTTCGTCGATCAGCAGAATCACCCGTTCTTCGGATTCGAACGCTTCCCAGAGCTTGCCCTTTTTCAGGTAGTTGCGAACGTCGTGGACCTTTTCCGTGCCCAGTTGCGAGTCACGCAGGCGGCTGACCGCGTCGTACTCGTACAGGCCCTGATGCGCCTTGGTGGTGGACTTGATGTGCCAGGTGATCAGCTTGGCGCCGAAGGATTCTGCCAGTTGCTCGGCCAGCATGGTTTTACCCGTGCCCGGCTCGCCCTTGACCAGCAGCGGACGCTCCAGGGTAATGGCGGCGTTGACCGCCAGCTTCAGGTCATCGGTGGCGACGTAGGCCTGGGTGCCTTCGAACTTCATCTGCTAATCCTCGAACGGTGACGCCGACCTGAACGGGGCAGGGCGGGACGCAATAATGGTGATGCCCGACTATACCGCGCTGCCCGGTCGACTGTGAACGCAGACGACTTATTCAGTCTCTGAATGGGGCGTCACATCTTGACTCAGTCTTGGCGGCTTGCAGACTTAACCCGCCTCAGGCTTGGGCCGTTCATACCGGGCGTTGAACGCCTGGATGAAACCATTGCGCAAAATCTGCAAAAACGCCTGAAACGCGCTGATGTCCTGGCGATGCACGTTGCCGCTCAGTTCCACGCGGGTTGCGAACTGGTTTTTACCCTGGTTTTTCAGCACGGTTTCAGAGCCGCCGACGATGGCTTCCCAGATGGAGCGGAAAATCCCCTTGTCCTTGTTTTCCACGTCTTGCTGCCAATTGAACACGTCGACGTCCTTCAGCAACGGTTTGATGTAGCCCGTCAATTGGGCTTTTTTCGCTTGTGCTTCGATGACCACGTCGCCATGACCGGCATTGAAGTCGAATTTGCCGTAGGCCGAGGCGAAGTCGTTCATGCGTTTGAGTTCGATGTCCTTGGCACGCAGGCGGAATTCAAAGTCTTCAAAGTTGCTTAAAGGGTCGAAGGTTGCAGTGGTTTCCAGTGGCGCATGCCCAAGCAGCAGGGCCTTGCCTTCGAAGCGAGCGTCACGCTTGCCTTGTTTGTCGACCACATTGGTCAGGTTATAAATACTGGCATTGACCTGCGTGGCGTTCATGTTCACCGGAGGTTTGGAATTGAAGTTGCGAAAACTGAGTTTGCCGTCATAGATCCGCACTTCGTCCAGGGTAAACGGGGCCAACTTACTCAGTTGCGAACGCCAGTCAGTGCCCTGACCGGTTTGCGAGTTTTGCTTATTGGCGCCGCCGTCGACGAAGTTCACTTCGGGATTGAAGAATTGCACCCGGGCCACCACCGCATGGTCGTACCACAGCGAATGCCAGCTGACGGAAAGGTCGATCAGCGGCGCATTGACGAACGGCACCGGCACCTTGCCGTCGACCTTGACGATTTTCAGCCCGTTGATTTTATAGGCGCCGCGCCACAGGGCCAGGTCCACATCGGTGACCTGGCCCCGGTAATCACCCATATTCGCCAGTTTGTCGTTCAGGTAATCGCGCACCATGTAGGGCAGGGCGATGTGCAGGGCTATCAGCAGCACAACGAGGCCGGCGAGGGTCCACAGGGGCCAGCTGTATCGACGCTTCATGATGGCAATTCTCTGGCGATGTAAAGCCATTGACTGCGCCTGCTTCAGGACGTTCGGTCGAACTGGACGACCACCGGCAACAGGCATACCTTTGTGGGCTTATTCAATGCTGTACAAGGACCCAGCCATGAGCCGTATTTTCGCTGACAACGCCCACTCCATCGGTAATACACCACTGGTGCAGATCAACCGCATCGCCCCGCGCGGCGTGACTATCCTGGCCAAGATCGAAGGGCGTAACCCCGGTTATTCGGTCAAGTGCCGGATCGGCGCGAACATGATCTGGGACGCCGAAAGCACCGGCAAACTCAAGCCTGGCATGACCATTGTCGAACCGACCTCGGGCAATACCGGGATCGGCCTGGCGTTTGTCGCCGCTGCCCGTGGTTACAAGCTGATGCTGACCATGCCGGCGTCCATGAGTATCGAACGCCGCAAAGTGCTCAAGGCGCTGGGCGCCGAACTGGTGTTGACCGAGCCGGCCAAGGGCATGAAAGGCGCAATTGAAAAAGCCGGTGAAATTGTTGCCAGCGACCCGGCCAAGTACTTCATGCCGGCGCAGTTCGATAATCCGGCCAACCCGGCCATCCACGAAAAAACCACGGGTCCGGAAATCTGGAACGATACCGATGGCGCCGTCGATGTGTTGGTGGCGGGTGTCGGAACAGGTGGAACCATTACTGGTGTTTCGCGGTATATCAAGAATACACAGGGCAAACCGATTATCTCGGTGGCCGTTGAGCCTGCGGGTTCTCCGGTGATCACCCAGGCCCTCGCCGGTGAACAAATCAAGCCGAGCCCGCACAAGATCCAGGGCATCGGTGCCGGTTTTGTACCGAAGAACCTGGATTTGGCGATGGTTGATCGGGTCGAGTTGGTCACAGACGACGAGTCCAAGGCCATGGCCCTGCGCTTGATGCAGGAAGAAGGGATTTTGTGCGGTATTTCATGTGGTGCAGCCATGGCCGTCGCGGTACGCCTGGCGGAAACCCCGGAAATGCAGGGCAAGACCATCGTGGTGATTCTGCCAGACTCCGGCGAGCGCTACCTGTCGAGCATGCTGTTCAGCGATCTGTTTACCGAACAGGAGAATCAGCAATAAGCGCGTCAGTGGACTGAGTGTTCATTGACGAGGGACGGGGCTGAATTCAGGTCAGCCCCCGTTCAGGAACCCTATGTTAAGAAGTGCTTTGTTGCGCATTCCTTAATACTGAATGTTGTATCAGGCGGGTTTTTCCCGAGGTCGGTAATGTTTATCATGGCCGACTGCCACGTCGGGTGAATGGCGTTGTGCGTGAGCCTAAATCTCAAGGAGTCGTTGATGAGTTTTTCCTTTGCCGCGAAAGCGTCGGTGTTGTTGCTGTTTCTGGGCAGCACCCTCTATGTCCATTTGCGCGGCAAGGCGCGATTGCCGGTGTTACGGCAATTCGTCAATCACTCGGCACTGTTTGCGCCCTACAACGCCTTGATGTACCTGTTCTCTGGTGTACCGTCCAAACCGTATCTGGATCGCAGCAAGTTTCCGGAACTGGACGTGCTCAAGGACAACTGGGAAGTTATCCGCGACGAAGCCATGCACCTGTTCGATGAGGGTTATATTCGCGCGGCTGAAAAGAACAACGACGCCGGTTTCGGTTCGTTCTTCAAGAAAGGCTGGAAGCGTTTTTACCTCAAGTGGTACGACAAGGCTCTGCCCTCGGCAGAAGCCCTGTGCCCAAAGACCGTGGAACTGGTCAACAGCATTCCCAACGTAAAGGGTGCCATGTTTGCGTTACTGCCAGGTGACAGCCACCTCAATCCGCACCGTGATCCGTTTGCCGGTTCCTTGCGCTATCACCTTGGGCTGTCGACCCCCAACTCCGATGATTGCCGCATCTTCGTTGACGGCCAGGTCTACGCCTGGCGCGATGGCGAAGACGTGATGTTCGATGAGACCTATGTGCACTGGGTCAAGAACGAAACCGGGACAACCCGGGTGATTCTGTTCTGCGACATTGAGCGTCCGCTGAGTAATCGCCTCATGACTGGCATCAATCGCTGGGTCAGCGGTTGGCTCGGCCGCGCCACAGCCCCTCAAAACCTTGATGATGAACGCGTGGGCGGGATCAACCGGGCGTATGCCTGGAGCAAGAACTCCAGTGATAAGGTCAGTGGAGTGGTTAAACAGTGGAAACGTCGTCATCCCAAGGCCTACCGCGTACTGCGGCCGGTGTTGGCGGTGCTGGTGCTGACGTTATTGGGGTATTGGCTGTTTGGCTGAGGCCTGACAAGAACTGAAAAACCGCTCCTTGGAGCGGTTTTTTTCGCCGTTTTCAAGGGCGCCCGGCGAGCAGGCTCTCAGAGTAGGCCTCCTTTCTTTGGCTGTCGTTACCGGCCCTTTTTCCAAGTGATTGCAATCGATGTCTATCGCTGGTTATAGTCGGCGCACGGTGATTTCAACCCACCGTCCACTTCATCAAAAAAGATCAGCCCAATGCCTGCATTCCACATCAACGCGGTAGTCGATTCAGCGGTCAACGCTGGCGTCTTGCCGTGCGGGAATCAGCAGCCTGCGCAGATCAGTCATTACCCCCCACCTGTCCGTAGCACGCCGGTGTACGCCGTCGTATCACCGCCGGGCGTTGGCATTTCGGGCTGATCAGCTTCTTTTTGCTGTTGCCCTTTGCCCGCCAGAAAAAACTACTGAATTTCAGCTTCGGCTGAGTTGGCTTTTGCCTGACTACAGGTGGCATTCATGTTTGTCCTTTCGAAACAATCCGCGCTCGCGGCGGCGTCCACGAGCCTGTTCGTCCTGCTGTGGAGCAGCGGGGCGATCTTCTCCAAATGGGGCCTGGCGCATGCGTCACCCTTTGCTTTTCTGCTGGTGCGCTTCGCCATCGCCTTGTGCGGTCTGGTGCTGCTGGTGCCTTTGCTCAAGCTGAAGTTGCCCAAGGGCGGCAAGCCGATGTTGTATGCGATGGCCACGGGCGTGGTGTTGCTGGGGGCTTATCAGATTTTCTATCTGCTGGCCCTGGACCTGAAAGTCACCCCGGGCGTCATGGCGACGATCATGGGCGTGCAACCGATTCTGACCGTGGTGCTGATGGAACGTCAGCGCTCCCTCAGCCGGATGTTCGGTCTGGGGCTGGGTCTGGCGGGATTGATCATGGTGGTGTATCAGGGCATCGGCCTGGCCGGCATGTCGATGGCCGGGATGCTCTTCGGATTGCTGGCGCTGGCGAGCATGACGTTCGGCTCGATCATGCAGAAACGCATCACCGACAATCCCCTCGGCACACTGCCGGTGCAATACCTCGCCGGGCTGTTGCTGTGCGGGATCTTCGTGCCGTTCCAGCCGTTTCATTTTGAACACAGCACGGGCTTTATCGTGCCGGTGTTGTGGATGGGACTGGTGGTGTCGGTGCTGGCGACGTTGCTGCTGTACCGCTTGATCGCCCGGGGCAATCTGGTGAATGTCACCAGTCTGTTTTACCTGGTGCCGGCGGTGACGGCAGTGATGGACTACCTGATTTTCGGCAACAGGCTGGCGGCGCTGAGTCTGCTGGGCATGCTGCTGATCATCGTCGGTCTGGTCTTCGTGTTCCGTAAAAACGCGTAAACCGAAAAAGGCCCGGAGCATTTAATGCTCCGGGCCTTTTTATTTGGCCAACGCGTGCTCGGCCCGCACCGAATTCATGAACGCCTGCATCGCCGACGATTGAATGCGATGACGCCGGGTGATCAGCCCATAGGGCGGCAGCCGTGCTTCGAACTTGATCGGCAAAATGGCCAGCAAATCCCGACCGGGATAGTCTTCTACCACCGACACCGGCGTGACGCCGAGCATATCGGTCTGCTGCACCAGCGAAAGCAAAGTCATGATCGAGGTGGTTTCGACAATGCTGCTGGGGATGTCGACCCGTGCGTTGTGGAACACCTGATTGATGATGGCGCGCATCGGGCTCGGATGCTGTTGCAGCACCCAGGTCATGTGCTGCAGTTCCGCCCAGCTCAGCTGTTTCTCCTGCGCCAGCGGGTTTTTCGCCCCGGCGATCACGCACAAGGCTTCTTCACCGAGGCTGTCAAACAGCAACTCCTCGGCCCGCGCACCGGCCGGAATCCGCCCCAATACAATATCCAGTTGATCCTGCAATAGCGCTTGCACCAGCACGTCGCTGGTGTCGACCTGGATGCTCATGGACAACCGCGGATGGCTCTGTTTCAAGGTCGCGATGGTGCGGGTCAACAGTCCCGAGGCCAGTGCCGGAATCGCACCGACCGCGACACGGCCAAGGTTGCCGGACTCCAGCGCCACCAATTCTTCACGCATGCCGCTGAGTTCGGCGAACACCATGCGCGCATAGTAAATGACGGTTTCGCCGAACGGGGTAGCGCGCATGCCCCGGGGCAGGCGTTCGAAGAGTTCGACGCCGAGCAAGTCCTCGGCTTCGTGGAGCATTTTGGTCGCAGCCGGTTGGGTCATGCCGATGTGGTCGGCGGCGCGGCGCAGCGAGCCGAATTCCTGCAACGCCAGCATCAACCGCAGTTGGCGCAGACGCAGTCGACTGTGGATCACATTGGCAGGAGGAATTCGGGTCATGGGCCGTGGCTCGCAAGGAAGTCTGCGGCAAGCCTGACAACAAATGTCAGGCGTTGCCAGCATTGCTGTGTCACAGCACCGATTTGGGTTTGGCGACGTGGGGTTTGCGCAGGCCCATCAGGCCGCCCAGCGCCTTGGAAATCAGCGGCCAGAACAGCATCAGCAGCGCCGCCGTGGTCAGGCTGCCCACCAATGGGTTGGACCAGAAGATGCCCAAATGGCCGTCAGAAAACAGCATCGACTGACGGAACGCATCTTCCGCCTTGTCGCCCAGCACCGCCGCCAACACCAGTGGCGCAATCGGATAACCGAGTTTCTTGAACAGATACCCCAGCGCGCCGAAGCCCAGCATCAGCACCACGTCGAAGAACGAGTTGTGCACCGAATAGGCACCGATGGCGCAGACCATGATGATGATCGGCGCGATGATCGAAAACGGAATCCGCAGGATCGAGGCAAACAGCGGCACGGTGGCCAACACCACGATCAGGCTGACCACGTTGCCCAGGTACATGCTGGCGATCAGGCCCCAGACAAAATCATGCTGCTCGACGAACAGCGTCGGGCCAGGGTGCAGGCCCCAGATCATCAAGCCACCGAGCATCACCGCCGCCGTGGCCGAACCGGGAATGCCCAGGGTCAGCATTGGCAGCAGGGCGCTGGTGCCGGCGGCGTGGTCGGCGGTTTCCGGGGCGATCACGCCTTCGAGTTCACCTTTGCCGAAGTTCTCGCGGTTCTTGGAGAATCGCCTCGCCAGGCTGTAGCTCATGAACGACGCGGCCGTCGGGCCGCCAGGGGTGATGCCCATCCAGCAGCCGACCAGCGTGCTGCGCACAATCGTCCACCAGTAGCGTGGCAACTTGGCCCAAGTGCGCAGGATCACCATCGGTGTGATGCGCGCATGCTCGCCGCGAAACACCAGGCCTTCCTCGACGGTGCAGAGGATTTCACCGATGCCGAACAGGCCGATTACCGCCACTTCGAAACTGATGCCCGTCATCAAGATTGGCTGGTCGAAGGTCAGGCGCAGGTTGCCGGACACCGTGTCCATGCCGACCGCCGCCATGGCAAACCCGATCATCATCGCCACCACGGTTTTCAGCGGCGGGTTCTTGCTCATGCCGATGAAGGTGCAGAACGCCAACAGGTACACCGCGAAGAACTCCGGCGAGCTGAACGACATGGCAAACGCGGCAATTTTTGTCGACAGAAACGTCAGCAACAACACCCCGGCCAATGCGCCGATCAGCGCCGAACTGAACGCCGCAGTCAGTGCCTCGGCGGCACGACCTTCACGGGCCATCGGGTAACCGTCGAACGTCGTCGCCACCGATGAGGGCTCACCGGGAATGTTGAACAGAATCGAGGTGATCGAGCCGCCGAACAGCGCGCCCCAATACATGCACGACAGCAGAATGATCGCCGACACCGGCGACATGGTGAACGTCAGCGGCAGCAGCAACGCCACGCCATTGGGGGCGCCGAGGCCGGGCAACACGCCGACCAGAATGCCCAGCAGCACGCCGATCACCATCAGGCCGATATGCCCCGGGGTCAGGATCAGGTTCATGCCTTGCAGCAGGGAATCGAACTCGCTCATTTGAAATTTCTCCCGGCCAGGGCAATCCAGTCGCCCATCGGGCCGGCATCCAGCGGGACCTTGAACCACAGCGCGAAAATCAGGTAGCTGGCGAGCACCGCACCCAGCGACACCGTGCCGATCATCAGCTTGCCGTAGGGTTTGACGCGGACGTTGTCACGCCACATGAACCAGGCGATGAAACAGGCTGAGGCCACGTAAATACCGGTGAACGGCATGGCACCGACAAACAGCGCAATCGGGATGAACACCGACAACACTTGCTTGAATGCGCTGCGGCTGACGAATGAAATGCTCAGGGCTTGCCAGCGCACCACGGTCAACACGCCATTGCCGACACTGGCAGCACTCAACAGCAGGCCGATGTAGAAGGGAAAGTAACCCGGCTCGGGGCCGGAATCGCCCCAGCCGATACCTTGTTCGACGCTGCCGAACATCACCACCGCGCCGATCAGCGTGGTGAAGAGTGTCAGGCCGAGTTCGACCCAGCGGGTGCCGACCAGCGCCGGTGAATCCGAAGATTGGGACATCAAACACCTCCAGCAGGTGACGGCCGCGCGCATGCGGACGGCCGTTGGCGACTCAGTTTTTCAGCCAGCCGGCTTCTTTGAACACCGGGGTCACGCGGGCGGTGTCTTTCTCAATGTAGGCGGTCAGCGGCTCGCCTTCGAGGAAGGTCGGCACCAGTGCGTTCTGTTTCACGTACGCCTTGAACTCCGGCGTCTCGGTGACTTTGCGCATCAGCTCGACATAGAACGCGCGCTGTTCGGCCGTGACGTCGCCAGGCATGAACACGGTGCGCGGAAAGCGGTACTGGTCGATGCCCAAGCCTTCTTCATGGCAGGTCGGCACGTCGGCCCAGGATTTATTCCCGGCGACTTTCTCGGTGTAGCCCATGCGCTCTTTACTGAACACGCACAGTGGCTCGACCTGGTCGCCGCGCCATTGGCTGATGCTTTCGCTGGGGTTGTTGACGTTGGCGGCGATGTGTTTGCCGGCCAGTTGGGTCGCGGCTTCACTGCCGCTCTTGAACGGGATGTAGACGAGTTTGGCGTCGTTGGTCTGGTTCAGCAGCAAGGTCAGGGTCTGGTCGACATCCTTGGACTGGCTGCCGCCCATGCGCAGGTTCGACGGGTCCGCCTTGACCGCGGCGTAGAAGCCCTTGGCGTCTTTCCATGGCGCGTCTTTGTAGCTCCAGAGAATGAAGTCATCCTCGGCCACGGCGGCGACGGGCGTCAGTTCCTGCCATTGGTAACCGAGCTTGGACACCAGCGGCAACAGGTAGATGTTGTTGGTGCCGATCACCAGCTTTTCCGCGTCGCCCTTGTTCATCTTCAGGTCGAGAAAGGCTTCGGCACCATTGCCACCGCCCTTGTTGAGTACGATGGTATTCACATCGAGAAACTTGTGGGTGGTGATGATCGACTGGATCAGGCGACCGAGTTGGTCGGTGCCGCCGCCGGGACCACCGGCGACGACGATTTCGACGTTCTTGTCCGGCTGCCAGGCAGCGCTGGCGAGAGCGGGAAGTGCGCCAGCGGCGATCAGTGTGCAGCCGAGAAACAAACGGGAGGTGCGACGGACGAATGCATTTCGCATGATGGAATGGCCTCGTTTTTGTGTTTCTTGTAATTGTTATGAGCGGCTTGTCGATGCGGTAAAGCTGCAAGCCTGGCCTGAGTGTGTGAAGCCGCCGGCTCCGCGTCTAGTCAAAACAATACATACACCGATAGCCTGGGGTTATAGGTCTGGGCAGTGAAAGTGGCCGTTAACGCGCCAGGCTTTGTGCCAGGGCCGTTTTCGAGGAAAACCGAAAGGCGGCTATCCGTTGAAAGCTGCCTGAAAGCAGGACATGCCATAACTCGAGGCTATCGCCTGATTTCAAGTTTTGATTAGACGGTTATCACTGAGCCTTCGATAGTGCTCACCAACGCCGCCACGCCGCGGCAATGTCGTCACCACAAAAATAATAAATCGAGGTACGCACCATGGCTCGTCCCAGTGCTTCCCTGCATCTGCACAATGCTGGTGTTCAATCGGCTGGTGTTCAATCAACCGTAGCGGCCGTCCCGCTCTCCGGGGCGAGCAACGCCAGTAGCGTACGCTGGCGGATTTTCGCGATCATCTTTGCGTTGACCATGGTCAACCTGATCGATCGAGTGTCGCTGTCGATTGCGATGCCGACCATCGCCCATGAATTCTCCCTGTCGCCGAGCCTGCAAGGGCTGATCCTCAGCAGCTTCTTCTGGGCGTATGCGCTGTTGCAGATTCCTGGCGGCTGGCTGATTGACCGTTTCGGCCCGCACCGGGTGATCAGTTGGTCCACGGGGTTGTGGGGGACTTTTCAGGTCATCGCTGCCTTTGCCACGGGCGGTGTGTCACTGCTGTTCGCCCGCGTCGCACTGGGGGCCGCCGAGGCGCCCTTGTTTCCGTCCGGCGGCAAACTGATTTCCCTGTGGCTGGCGCCGAGCGAGCGCAGTCGCGGCGCGGTGCTGATGGACAGTGGCAGCCCGTTGGGCGTGGCAGTGGGCGGGTTGATCATTGCGTACCTGATTGCTTCGCTGGATTCGTGGCGTCTGGCGTTCGTGATCGCCGGCCTCGCAACGCTTGTTCTGGCGTGGCTGGCGCGGCGTTACCTGCGCGATGACCCGGCCACGCATCCACAAGTGAATGCCCAGGAGCTGGAGAAGATCAACGCCGGACGCGCCACGCCGGCTGCCGAAGCCGCCCGTGCGCCGGTCAAGGGGCTGGGCATTGCGGCCCGTTCATTGACGGGTTTGCTGATCGGCCGTGCGAGTTGGGCGATGGTGTATTTCGGTTTGCTGACCTGGGGCCCCAGTTACCTGGCGCAGGCTCGCGGCTTTGATATCAAGGGCATTGGCGCGGCGACCTTCGTGATTTTCATCTGCGGCGCGCTGGGTTCATTGACCGGTGGTTTCCTCTGCGACGGCTTGATTCGCAAAGGTGTGAGCCGCGGTGTGGCAGTCAAGAGTCTGCTGGCGTTTTCCGGTGTCGTGGCGTTGAGCGCGTTCCTGTTGCTGCCGACCCTGAGTGATCCTTTTGCGGCGGTGGCGCTGTTGGCCATGACTGCGTTTTTCCTGATGTGGGGCAGTCTCTACTGGAGCTTCCCGGCGCTGCTGGCGGCGCCGGCCCGGGTCGGTTTGATCGGCGGTGTGATGAACATGGCCGGCAGCACGGGCGGTATCGCGGTGCCGATTCTGGTGGGCGTCATTGTGCAAATGGCCGGTGGTTTCGCGCCGGTGCTGGGGTTCTTTGCGGCGTGCTCGGCGGTCTTTGTATTGGCCACATTGTTTATCAGCCTGGATGAGGTGCGTCATGACTAAGTTGTGGGACGGCCCGATCGTAGACGCCCATCACCATTTCTGGGACCCGGCGATCAATAACCATCCGTGGCTCGCGCCCGAGGCCAACATTGCGTTTCGCTACGGTGATTACAGCGCGATCAAGCGTCGCTATTTTCCCGATGACTACTTCGTCGATGCCGGTGTCCATAACGTCGTGCAAACGGTGTACGTCGAGACTGAATGGAACCCGCAAGACCCGATTGGCGAAACCCGTTTCATCGAGGGGCTGGTCGCGCGCTACGGCGTGCCGAACGCCATCGTCGCGCAAGCCTGGCTCGACCATCCGGACGCCATCGCGGTGCTGACTGAGCAAGCGGGTTTCAAGTGCGTGCGCAGTGTGCGCCACAAGCCTGGCGGTCCTGTCGCACCGGAGCAGGTAGGGCATGTGCGCAGCCTGATGAGCGATGAACACTGGCGCCGCAGTTACGCCGCGCTCGAAGGCCTGGGCCTGCATTTCGACCTGCAGACGCCTTGGTGGAACCTGCACGAAGCCGAACGCCTGGCCCGGGACTTTCCCGGCGTCACGCTGATTCTCAACCATGCCGGATTGCCCAATGACCGCAGTGCCGAAGGCCTGGCCGGTTGGCGCCTGGCGATGGCGCGGCTGGCGCAGTGGCCGAACGTGCGGGTGAAGATTTCCGGCCTGGGCCAGGGCGGCCAGCGTTGGCGCGCCAAGGACAACGCCTGGATCGTGCGCGAAGTCATTGCCATGTTCGGCAGCGACCGGGCGATGTTCGCCAGCAACTTCCCCGTGGACAGCCTGTGCGGCTCGTTCGACGACATTTACAGCGGTTTCAAATCCATCGTTGCCGATTTTCCGAGCGCCGATCAGCAACGGCTTTTCTACAGCAACGCGCAGCAAGTCTATCGCTGCGAGCCTTGCGCCATTGACCGGGCGCGGCCTGAATCCTTGAGGAGTGAAGCATGAACAAAACCACCATCGCGATGGTCCTGGGCGACCCGGCCGGCATCGGCCCGGAACTGATCGCACGCCTGCTCGCCGAGCCCGAGGTGCGCCGTCAGGCCCAGGTGATTTTGATCGCCGACGAAGCAGAAATGCGTCGCGGCATGCGCATTGCCGGGACGGAGTTTCCGTACCGTCGCGTCGAGTCGCTGGAGCAACTGTCATTCGTTGATGACACGCCGCTGTTCTATGACTTTCGCGGCGACACCATTGGCGAATTTGCGCGCAATGAAGCCAGCATCATCGGCGGTCGCTATAGCCTCGATACCCTGGAAAAAGCCTTGCGCCTGACCGAGGCCGGCATCACCGACTCCGTGCTGTTCGGACCGCTGAACAAGACCTCGCTGCACATGGCTGGCATGGCGCATAACGATGAGCTGCACTGGTTCGCCGAGTTGCTGGATTTCCACGGGCCGTTCTGTGAGTTCAACGTGCTCGATAACTTGTGGACGTCGCGGGTGACCTCCCACGTGGCGCTGGCTGAAGTGCCGGGCATGCTCACGCAGGCGCGGGTGGTGGAAGCCATTCAGTTGATCGACACCGCGCTCAAGCG
The DNA here is from genome assembly GCF_000514395.1 of Pseudomonas sp. URMO17WK12:I12. NCBI lineage: Bacteria > Pseudomonadati > Pseudomonadota > Gammaproteobacteria > Pseudomonadales > Pseudomonadaceae > Pseudomonas > Pseudomonas sp. URMO17WK12:I12. The sequence goes on along the minus strand of NZ_AZVV01000020.1, from coordinate 53,087 downwards.
CAACGGCCTGGCCAAACCGCGTATCGGTGTGTGTGGGCTGAACCCGCACAACGGCGACAACGGCTCGTTCGGTCGCGAAGAACTGGACATCATCGGCCCCGCCGTGCGCTCCGCCCAGGCGTTGGGGATTGCGGCGGAAGGGCCGTACCCGGGGGACACGATTTTCCTCAAGGTGCAGGGCGATGCCAGTGCCTTTGACGCGGTGGTGACGATGTATCACGACCAGGGACAGATCGCGATCAAGTTGATGGGCTTCTCCCGCGGCGTGACGGTGCAGGGCGGCTTGCCGATACCGATTGCCACCCCGGCCCATGGCACAGCATTCGACATTGCAGGGCAGGGCAAAGCGAATGTCGGGGCGACCCGCCAGGCGTTCGAAATCGCGTGCCGGATGGGCACCAACACCTACTGATCCCCGGTTTTCAACACAACGAAAATCTCCTGTGGGAGCAAGCGCGCTCCCACCTTTGTTTTGTGTTGGGGCTGATAACCCCATCTAGGCAAAAATACAAAAATGCGATCACCCCAGGTTATCGCCGGATACGCATAAGTGATTATCCGCACCCCCGAGCGCTGGCTAAAGTCGCTCCATCGAATGCCTGGAACCTTCCCCCCATGCGGTTCTGAGCAGCGACCCAACAACGACAAGAAGCCGGCAGCGCAAGGAATTGTATTCATGAAAATCAAAGCCATCCGTACCCGCGTTTTTGAGTGGAAAGGCAAAGTCGTTCCCCCTCAAGCGCACTTCTGCACCAATGCCAGCGACATCCTGTTCGAGCGTGGCGACGCCATGGGCTCGTTCCGTTTTCACGGCTGGCTGGTGGTGGAAGTCGAGACCGATACCGGCCTCGTCGGCATCGGTAACTGCGCCCTGGCGCCTCGCGTGGCCAAGGAAATCATCGACACTTACCTGGCACCGATTGCGATGGGTGAAGACCCGTTCGACAACGAATACATCTGGCAGAAAATGTACCGCCAGAGCCACGCCTGGGGCCGCAAAGGCATCGGCATGGCGGCGATCTCGGCCATCGACATCGCCATCTGGGACATCATGGGCAAAGCCGTGAACAAGCCAGTGTTCAAACTGCTCGGCGGGCGGACCAAGGAAAAGATCTGGACCTACGCCTCAAAACTCTACGCCAACGACAACCTCGACCTGTTCCTCGAAGAGGCCCAGGGTTATCTGAACCAGGGTTTCACCGCGCTGAAAATGCGCTTCGGCTACGGCCCGAAAGACGGCCCGGCGGGCATGCGCAAGAACATCGAACAAGTGCGCGCGCTGCGTAACCTGGCCGGTCCAGACATCGACATCATGCTCGAATGCTACATGGGCTGGACCCTGGAATACGCGCGGCGCATGTTGCCAAAACTCGCCGAGTTCGAGCCGCGCTGGCTCGAAGAGCCTGTGATTGCCGATGACATCGAAGGCTACATCGAGCTGAAAAAAATGGGGATCATGCCGATCTCCGGTGGTGAGCATGAGTTCACTTCCTACGGCTTCAAGGACTTGCTGGAACGCCGCGCCGTCGACGTGATCCAGTACGACACCAACCGCGTCGGCGGCATCACCGCCGCGCGCAAGATCAACGCCATGGCCGAAGCCTGGTCGGTGCCGGTGATCCCTCACGCCGGTCAGATGCACAACTACCACCTGACCATGTCCACCACCGCCTCGCCAATGGCCGAGTTCTTCCCGGTGTTCGACGTCGAGGTTGGCAATGAACTGTTCTACTACGTGTTCAAGGGCGAGCCGCAACCGGTCAACGGCTACATCCAACTCGACGACCACACACCGGGCCTGGGCCTGGAAATCTCCGATGAGTACCTGAGCGACTTCAACATCATCGAGTGACCTTGAGGCGCCGTTAACGTACGGCGCCATCCCCGACTTTCTGGAGGCCGTCATGCGCCTGATTCAATTTGAAAACACTGCCGGCGAGCGCCAGGTCGGCCTCGTCGAGGGTTCACAGGTCCAGGTGCTCAAAGGCACCGGCAGCACCCGTGAACTGGCCCTCGCGGCCATCCGCGCCCAGCGTAGCTTGCAAGAAGAGGTCGCCCGGCGCGGCACCGAACCGGGGCCCGATTACGCGCAACTGTTACAGCAAGGCAAAGTCCTGCCGCCGCTGGATCACGAAGACCCGGCCCATTGCCTGATCAGCGGTACCGGCCTGACGCACTTGGGCAGCGCCTCGGCGCGGGACAAAATGCACCAGCAGGACGGCGCCGTCGAAGCCGGCATGACCGACACCATGCGCATCTTCAAGTGGGGCCTGGAAGGCGGCAAGCCCGCCGCCGGGCAGATCGGCGCGCAGCCGGAATGGTTTTACAAGGGCGACGGCAGCATCGTCGTGCGCCCCGGTGCGGATTTTCCAGTGCCACCGTTTGCCGAGGACGCTGGCGAAGAACCGGAGCTGACGGGCCTGTATGTGATCGGCGACGACGGCCTGCCGTATCGCCTCGGTTATGCCTTGGGCAACGAGTTCTCCGACCATGTGATGGAGCGGCGCAATTACTTGTACCTGGCCCATTCGAAACTGCGTTTTTGCTCCTACGGCCCCGAACTGCGTGTCGGTGAGTTGCCCAGGCATCTGGCCGGCACCAGCCGCATCAAGCGCAACGGCGAAACGATCTGGGAAAAGGAATTTCTCAGCGGCGAAAACAACATGTGCCACAGCCTCGCCAACCTCGAATTCCATCACTTCAAGTACGCGCAGTTCTTGCGCCCCGGCGATGTCCATGTGCACTACTTCGGCACTGCCACGCTGTCGTTTGCCGACGGGGTGAAAACCCAGCCGGGCGATCGCTTCCAGATCAGCCTCGATGAGTTTGGTGCGCCACTGGTGAACGGCATCGGCGAAAGCGCCCAGCCGTTAGCCATCGGCCAGGTGCGTGCGCTTTAAGCCTTTAAAGGAACCCCCTCATGACATTGCCACTGGGACACAACTACATCGGCGGTCGCCGCAGCGCCAACGGCACGCTGCAATTGCAAAGCCTCGACGCGACGACTGGCGAACCGCTGCCGGGCATGTTTTTTCAGGCCAGCGAAGCCGAAGTGGATGCCGCCGCCAACGCTGCGGCCGCCACTTACCCGGTCTTCCGCAACCTGAGCGCGGAAAAGCGCGCCCGCTTCCTCGACGCCATCGCCGATGAAATCGATGCACTCGGCGATGATTTTGTCGCCACCGTGTGCCGCGAAACCGCGCTGCCGGCCGGGCGTATTCAGGGGGAGCGGGGGCGCACCAGCGGGCAGATGCGTTTGTTTGCCAAGGTCCTGCGTCGCGGGGATTTTTATGGTGCGCGGATTGATCGGGCACTGCCGGATCGCCAGCCATTGCCGCGTCCGGACCTGCGTCAGTACCGCATCGGTTTAGGGCCGGTCGCGGTGTTTGGCGCGAGTAACTTTCCGCTGGCGTTCTCCACGGCCGGCGGCGATACCGCGTCGGCCTTGGCCGCCGGTTGCCCGGTGGTGTTCAAGGCGCACAGCGGTCACATGGCGACGGCTGAATGGGTGGCGGACGCGATCATCCGTGCCGCCGAGCGCACCGAAATGCCGGCCGGCGTGTTCAACATGATCTACGGCGGGGGCGTCGGCGAGTGGCTGGTCAAGCATCCGGCGATTCAGGCGGTGGGCTTCACCGGTTCGCTCAAGGGTGGCAATGCCCTGAGCCACATGGCCGCGACCCGCCCGCAACCGATCCCGGTATTTGCCGAGATGTCGAGCATCAACCCGGTGTTCCTGTTGCCCGAAGCACTGGCGGTACGCGGCGAGCAGATCGCTGCGCAACTGGCCGGCTCGGTGACTTTGGGGGGCGGTCAGTTCTGCACCAATCCCGGTCTGGTCATTGGCCTGCGTTCGCCGCAGTTCAGCAGCTTTCTGGAAACCTTTTGCGCCAGCATGAACCAGCAACCGGCGCAAACCATGCTCAACACCGGTGCGCTGGCCAGCTACAGCCGGGGCCTTGGCGAGTTGCACGAACATCCGGGGCTGACGCACCTGGCGGGCCGGCCGCAACAGGGCAATCAGGCGCAACCGCAGGTGTTCAAGGCTGATGTCAGTTTGTTGCTCGAGGGTGATGAGCGGCTTCAGGAAGAAGTGTTCGGGCCGACCACCATCGTCGTCGAAGTCGAGAGCGGTGCGCAGTTGGCAGAAGCGTTGCAGGGGTTGCGCGGGCAATTGACGGCGACGTTGATTGGCGAGACCGAGGAGTTGCTGCAGTACCGCTGGCTGGCGGAAATGCTTCAGGAAAAGGTCGGGCGGATTCTGCTCAACGGCTATCCGACCGGGGTCGAGGTGTGCGAGGCGATGGTGCATGGCGGGCCGTACCCGGCGACGTCCGACTCCCGGGGGACGTCGGTGGGGACGCTGGCGATCGATCGGTTCCTGCGGCCGGTGTGCTTTCAGAATTACCCGGATGCGTTGTTGCCAGAGGCGTTGCAGAACGCTAATCCGCTGGGGATTCGGCGGTTGGTGGATGGGGAGGTGAGTCAGTCGGCTTTGTAGTGCCTGGGCGATCGCCATCGCGAGCAAGTTCGCTCCCACAGGGTTTTGTGAGCACCGCAAATCCATTGTGGGAGTGAGCTTGCTCGCGATGGCTTAATCAGCCGCACCACAGCACTACTTGGCCGTCACCTCAGCCACTTTCACCACCGCCGGCTTCAACACCAGCCACAACGCCGCCGCAATCAACACCCCGCCATAGATATGCGCCATGGACAACGGCTCATCCAGCAACAACGCCCCCCACAACACCCCGAACGGCGGGATCAGGAAGGTCGTGGTCATCGACCGCACCGGCCCGACCGAGCTGAGCAAGCGGAAGTAAATGATGTACGCCAGCGCGGTACACACCAGCCCCAACCCCAACAACGACAGCCAGACATTCCAGCCGCCCCAGCTCGCCGGTGGCTGGGTAATCACGCTGTAACCGAACAGCGGCAGCAAAAATAACGTGGCCCCCATCATGCTGCCCACCGCCGAAAGGCGACTGTCCAGACCGCCCGCGTGATCGAGCCAACGGCGGGCCAGGAAACCGGCGAAGCCATAACACGTCGTGGCCATCAGGCAGGCGAGGGCGCCCATCAGCAATTGCAGGTCGAACGCGACCGGGCCCGCGCGGGTCAGCACGCCTACACCAAACAGTCCGAGGAATACCCCGCCAAGCTTGGCGGCGGTGAGTCGTTCATGGAAAAACAACCCGCCGATCAACACGCCCATCAGCGGCGTGGTGGCGTTGAAAATGGCCGAATACCCGGCCGGCAGCACCTGGGCGGCCACGGAATACAAAGTCGCCGGAATCCCGGAGTTGATCACCCCGAGCAGCATCACGGTCTTGAGTTTGCCTTTGAAATCCCAGCTGATGCGCATCAGCCCGAGAATAATCAGCAGGCCGGTCGCGGCAATCGACACGCGGAAAAACGCCGTGGGGATTGTGCCAATCACGGGGGCGATGATGCGCATGAACAGAAAACTCGCACCCCAAATGGCCGCCAGTGACAGTAAACGGACGATATCGACGGGGTTCACGGTGCTCTCCTTCCTAGCTGGGGACGAGAGTGTTGCCGAGTGCCTGATTGATGGCAACCGAAAAACGGGCAAATAACCTTGATGCCTATAAGTTGAGCCGAACCGCACTTTGTAGCCGCTGGCGAAGCCTGCGTTCGGCTGCGTAGCAGTCGTGAAATCAGCCGATGCGGTGTTTCAGGTAGACCGTAAATTCATGTTTTACGGCTGCTACACAGCCGAACGCAGGCTTCGCCAGCTGCTACGGTTCGCGTCAAGGCCATAACCCGAGTGGAAAATTACGCTTCTCCTGCACCCGGTTCACTGGCTAAGCTCAGGGCTCACGAATTCCCGCAGAGGTCTCACCATGCCGCAGCAATGGCCAGCCGCCGATATCGCCCGAATGATCCTCGATGGCTTTGACGATTACCGCGAGCATTTCCGCCAGATCACCGACGGCGCGCGAGCCCGTTTCGAACAGGCCCAGTGGCAGGAGACGCAAATCGCGTCGGCCGCGCGGATCAATCTCTATGAAGAAAAAGTCAGTGAAACCGTGGAGCGGCTGCGCGTCGCGTTCGACAGCGACACGCTGGACGTCAGTTGCTGGCCGCTGGTCAAGAGCGCGTACATCACGCTGATCGACCTGCGGTTCGACGATGAATTGTCCGAGACCTGGTACAACTCGATTTTCTGCGGTCTGTTCAGCCATGACCTGATCAGCGACGGCTGCATGTTCATTCACACCACCCGCCCGAGCCTGCGCCGGGCCCGCGCCGCACAAACCCGCACGTACAAACCTCAGGGCCAGTTGTCCGGCATGCTCGCGAGCATTTTTGCCGACTACCGTTTCAGTGAGGATTACGCCGATCTGGCCGGCGACTTGCACCGCCTCGAAGCGCAACTGCGCGAGAACCTGCCGGACTGGGTGTGCAAGGACCCGGAGTTGAGCGTCGAACTGTTTTCCTCGGTGCTCTACCGCAATAAGGGGGCGTACCTGGTCGGGCGTATCTACACCCGGGACGAACAGTGGCCGCTGGTGATTCCGCTGCTGCACCGCGAAGGTCGCGGGATTCAGATCGATGCGCTGATTACCGATGAAGCGGACGTGTCGATCATTTTCTCGTTCACCCGCTCCTATTTCATGGTCGACGTGCCAGTGCCGGCGGAGTTCATCGGTTTCCTCAAGCGCATCCTGCCGGGCAAGCACATCGCCGAGCTGTACACCTCGATCGGTTTCTACAAACACGGCAAGTCTGAATTCTATCGGGCGCTGATCAACCATCTGGCCAACACCGACGACCAGTTCATCATGGCGCCGGGCGTGCGCGGCATGGTCATGAGCGTGTTTACCCTGCCGGGGTTCAACACCGTATTCAAAATCATCAAGGACCGTTTCTCTCCGTCGAAAAACGTCGACCGCGCCACAGTGATCGAGAAGTATCGCTTGGTGAAAAGCGTCGACCGGGTCGGGCGCATGGCCGATACCCAGGAATTCGCCGACTTCCGTTTTCCGTTGAGCAAGTTTGACCCGGCGTGCCTGGAAGAATTACTCGAAGTCGCCGCGTCCACGGTGTCGGTGGAAGGTGACACCGTGCTGATCCGCCACTGCTGGACCGAACGGCGGATGACGCCATTGAACCTGTATCTGGAAAACGCCAACGAGGCGCAGGTGCATGAGGCGCTGGAGGATTACGGCCTGGCGATTAAGCAACTGGCGGCGGCGAATATCTTTCCCGGCGACATGCTGTTGAAAAACTTCGGCGTCACCCGCCACGGTCGCGTGGTGTTTTATGACTACGACGAGATTTGCTTTTTGACCGAAGCCAACTTCCGGCACATCCCGCAGCCGCGTACGCCGGAAGACGAGATGGCGTCGGAGCCTTGGTATTCGATCGGGCCGCTGGATGTGTTTCCCGAGGAGTTTCCGCCGTTTTTGTTTGCTGACTCGGGGCAGCGGCGCTTGTTTGATCAGTTGCATGGCGAGTTGTACAACGCCGATTACTGGAAAAGCCTGCAGGAAGCCATACGTGCCGGCAAAATCATCGACGTATTCCCGTATCGCCGCAAAGGCCTGGATAACGAATAAACCCCTGAGTGAACCCCCTGTGGCGAGGGAGCTTGCTCCCGCTGGGTCGCGAAGCGACCCAAAAACCATCCACCGCGCAGCTTCAGACAAATCTCGATGACCGGATTACGACTGCCGCGCGGCCGAGCGGGAGCAAGCTCCCTCACCACAAAGGCAGGTTGAATTCGTCGCCGAGCCCCCAAATCTGCGACAATCCGGCCCCTGCGCCACTAGACGACTGAATTGCGTACCCGATGACCGACGAATCGCCCTCCATCGACAAACTGCTGAAAAACCTCGATCACGCCATGCTCGCCGACCGCCACCGGCTGCGGCGGCAGTTGCTTGAGCTGCGCAAGAAACCTGACGAGGCCAAGCTGGCCCTGTGGGTGACGCGCATGCAGGCGTCCTGTGATCAGGTGTTGGCGCGGCGCGCCAGCCTGCCGGTGATTCGTTACGACGACAGCCTGCCGATCGCCGCCAAGCGCGACGAAATCAAAGCCGCGCTGCTCAAGCATCAGGTGCTGATCATCGCTGGCGAAACCGGTTCGGGTAAAACCACCCAGTTGCCGAAAATCTGCCTGGAAATCGGGCGCGGCCAGCATGGCCTGATCGGCCACACCCAGCCGCGTCGAATTGCAGCGCGCAGCGTGGCGAGTCGGGTGGCTGAAGAACTGGCGACGCCATTGGGCGCGCTGGTCGGCTATCAGGTGCGGTTCGAGGACCAGAGCGATTCCAACACCCTGATCAAACTGATGACCGACGGCATCCTGCTCGCGGAAACCCAGAACGACCGCTACCTCGAACGCTACGACACGATCATCGTCGACGAAGCCCACGAACGTAGCCTCAACATCGACTTCCTGCTCGGTTACCTGAAAACCCTGCTGCCGCGTCGTCCGGACCTGAAAGTCATCATCACCTCGGCCACCATCGACCTGGAGCGCTTCTCCAAGCATTTCGACGATGCGCCGATTGTCGAAGTCTCCGGCCGCACCTTCCCGGTGGACACCTGGTATCGCCCGCTGACCCTGGAGCAAGACGAAGAGGGCAACCGCGTCGAGGATGACTTGACCGTCGATCAGGCGATCCTCGCCACCCTCGATGAAATCGCCGCGTTCGAACGCAGCGAGCGCAAGAGCCCCGGCGATGTGCTGGTGTTCCTGCCCGGCGAGCGCGAGATTCGTGACGCGGCCGACATGCTGCGCAAGGCCCAGCTCAAACACACCGAAATCCTGCCGTTGTATGCGCGTCTGTCGCCAGCCGAGCAGCAGCGGATTTTCCAGTCGCACCCAGGCCGTCGCGTGGTACTGGCAACCAACGTCGCGGAAACCTCGCTGACCGTGCCGGGCATTCGTTACGTGATCGACAGCGGCACTGCGCGCATCAGCCGTTACAGCTACCGCGCCAAGGTCCAGCGCCTGCCCATCGAGGCGATTTCCCAGGCCAGCGCCAACCAGCGTAAAGGTCGCTGTGGTCGGGTCGAGCCCGGCATCTGCATCCGCCTCTACGGCGAAGACGATTTCATGGGCCGCCCGGAATTTACCGACCCGGAGATCCTGCGCACCAACCTCGCCGCCGTGATCCTGCAGATGTTGCACCTGCGCCTTGGCGAGATCACCGACTTCCCGTTTATCGAACCGCCGGACGGCAAGGCGATCAGCGACGGTTTCAACCTGCTGCAAGAACTCTCGGCGGTGGACCGCAACAGCCAACTGACCCCGCTGGGGCGCAATCTGGCGCGTTTGCCGGTGGACCCGCGCATGGGCCGCATGCTGCTGGAAGCGGCGAAACTCGGCAGCTTGCAGGAAGTGCTGATCGTCGCCAGCGCCATGTCGATTCAAGACCCGCGCGAGCGACCGCCGGAGCGTCAGCAAGCGGCGGATCAGGCCCACGCACAATGGAAAGACGTGGACTCGGACTTCGCCGGGCTGGTCAATCTGTGGCGCGGCTTTGAAGAGCAGCGTCAGGCGCTGACGGCCAGTCCGTTGCGCAATTGGTGTCGCAAGAATTTCCTCAATTACCTGCGTCTGCGCGAATGGCGCGACTCGCACCGCCAGTTGAGCCTGATCTGCCGCGACATGCAGTTGAGCCTCAACAAAGAACCGGCGGATTACCCGAAACTGCACAAAGCCGTGCTCTCGGGCCTGCTCAGTCAGATCGGCCAGAAAACCGATGAAGGCGATTACCTCGGGGCCCGTCAGCGACGTTTCTGGATTCACCCGTCATCCGGTTTGGGTAAAAAACGTCCGCAATGGCTGATGACTGCCGAGCTGGTGGAAACCACCAAGCTCTATGCGCGCATGGTCGCCAAGATCGACGCCGACTGGATCGAGCCACTGGCCGGGCACCTGATCAAGAAAAACCACTTCGAACCGCATTGGGAGAAGAAGCGCGGTCAGGTCGTGGCCTTCGAGCAGATCACGTTGTTCGGGTTGATCGTGGTCGGCCGGCGGCCGGTGCATTACGGGCCGATTGATCCGGTGGTGTCCCGTGAGTTTTTCATTCGCGAAGGCCTGGTGCGCGGCGAAATTCAGTCCAAGGCCAAGTGCCTGACAGCCAATGCGCAACTGCTGGAACAACTCGACGAACTGGAAGCCAAGGCCCGTCGCCGCGACATTCTCGCGGACGAGGAAACCCTGTTCGCCTTTTACGATGCGCGATTGCCCGCGGAGATTCACCAGACTGCGACGTTCGACAGCTGGTATCGGGTCAACAGTCAGAAAGACCCACAGCTGTTGATCATGCGCGAAGAAGACGTGCTGGCCCGCGAGGCCAGCGAAGTCACCGCCCTGCATTACCCGGACACCTTGCACATCGGCGATCTGGAACTGGCGCTGAGTTACCACTTCGAGCCTAACCATCCCCGTGATGGCGTGACCCTGCGCGTACCGGCGCCATTGCTGCCGATGCTGCCACCGGAGCGCCTGGAGTGGCTGGTGCCGGGTGTGATCGAAGCCAAATGCATCGCGCTCGTGCGCAACCTGCCCAAGGCGTTGCGCAAGAATTTCGTGCCGGTGCCGGACTTCGTCAAAGCCGCGTTGCAGCGCATGACCTTCGCCGAGGGTTCATTGCCGCTGGCGCTGGGCCGCGAATTGCTGCGCATGACCGGTGCGCGGGTCAGCGATGAGGCGTGGGCCGAAGCGTCGCAGCAGGTCGACAGCCATTTGCGGATGAACCTGGAAATCGTCGACGGCCAGGGCAAGTTCCTGGGCGAAGGGCGTGATCTGGCGGAACTGACCGCGCGTTTTGCCGAAGCCAGTCAGGCCGCCTTGGCGGTACCGCAAACCGCGAAAAGCCAGCAGCCGGTAGAAGCCAAGGTCTTTGCCGCGGTTGCCGAGAAAACCCAGCAGAAGATCGCCGGGCTGTCGATGACGGTCTATCCGGCGCTGGTGGAAGAGGGCGGTATGGTCAAGGAAGGGCGTTTCTCGACACCGGCCGAAGCCGAGTTCCAGCATCGCCGAGCATTGCAGCGTTTGCTGATGCAGCAACTGGCGGAGCCGGCGAAATTCCTGCGCGGCAAACTGCCGGGGCTGACCGAGCTGGGCCTGATGTATCGCGACATGGGGCGTGTCGACAGTCTGGTGGAAGACATTCTGCTGGCCAGTCTCGACAGCTGCATTCTCGACGGTGAAGACCCGTTGCCGCGCGATGGTGCCAGGCTGGCGGCGTTGGCCGAGCGCAAACGTGGCGGCTGGACCGAACACGCCGAGCGTCTGGCGAAGCTGACCCTGGACATCCTCAAGCTGTGGCATGGCCTGCAAAAACGCTTCAAGGGCAAGATCGACCTGGCGCAAGCCGTGGCCCTGAACGACATCAAGCAGCAGCTCAGTCATCTGGTGTATCCCGGTTTCGTGCGTGAAACACCGATGGTGTGGCTCAAGGAACTGCCGCGTTACTTGAAAGCGGTCGAGCAGCGTTTCGAGAAAATCGGCGCTCAGGTGCAACGGGATCGGGTGTGGAGCGGCGAATTGTCCGGCCTCTGGACCCAATACCAGACCCGCGCCGGCAAACATGCCCAGGAAGGCAAGCGCGATCCGCAGCTGGAGCTGTACCGCTGGTGGCTGGAGGAATACCGGGTTTCGCTGTTCGCCCAACAATTGGGGACCAAGGTGCCGATCTCCGATAAACGCCTGAATAAACAGTGGACTCAGGTCGAACCCTGAAACCGGGGCTCGCCACAAAACCTGTGGGAGCGAGCTTGCTCGCGATGACGGACTGTCAGACAACATTGATATTGAATGTACTGGCCTCATCGCGAGCAAGCTCGCTCCCACATTTTAGGTACGCCGTTACTCGCGCAAAAGGCGCCAAAATCTAACGTTTATGGCAAACTTCGCGCCTATAAACGCCGGCCCCGCGGTTTTGAGCCCTTCAAGGTTCGGGCGGAACGGAATAAAGCGATGCCTGGTTGGCTTCCCGTGACGGGAACAGACCCTTTGTGTGTTGGTACGTCGGTGCCAATGCTTTCTGCCTGAACAGATTAGAGAAACGACCATGCATAACGTCGTCATCAGCGGCACCGGCCTGTACACCCCGGCCAACAGCATCTCCAACGAAGAGCTGGTGCAGTCTTTCAACGCCTACGTCGCGCAATTCAATGCCGACAACGCCGAGGCCATTGCCCGTGGCGAGGTCGAAGCGTTGACCGAGTCCAGCGCTGCGTTTATCGAAAAAGCCTCCGGCATCAAAAGCCGCTTTGTCATGGACAAGGACGGTATTCTCGATCCGCAACGCATGGCACCACGCCTGCCGGAGCGTTCGAACGACGAATGGTCGGTGCTCTGCCAAATGGCCATTGGCGCGGCCGAACAAGCCTTGCAGCGCGCCGGCAAGACCGCCGCTGACATCGACGGCGTGATCGTCGCCTGCTCCAACCTGCAACGCGCCTACCCGGCCATCGCCATCGAAGTCCAGGAAGCGCTGGGCATCCAGGGCTTCGGTTTCGACATGAACGTTGCCTGCTCTTCGGCAACCTTCGGTATTCAGGCCGCCACTAACAGCGTGCAACTGGGCCAGGCCCGGGCCATCCTGATGGTCAACCCGGAAGTCTGCACCGGTCACCTGAACTTCCGCGACCGCGACAGCCACTTCATCTTCGGTGACGCGGCCACGGCCGTGATCATCGAACGTGCGGATCTGGCGACGTCCCAGTACCAGTTCGACATCGTCAGCACCAAGCTGCTGACCAAGTTCTCCAACAACATCCGCAACAACTTCGGCTTCCTCAACCGCGCCGCGGAAGAGGGCATCGGTGCCAAGGACAAACTGTTCGTGCAGGAAGGCCGCAAGGTGTTCCGCGACGTCTGCCCGATGGTCGCCGAGCTGATCGCCACGCACCTGGATGAGAACAAGCTCAACATCGGTGACGTGAAGCGCTTCTGGCTGCACCAGGCCAACCTCAGCATGAACCACTTGATCGTCAAGAAACTGCTGGGTCGCGAGGCCACCGAAGAAGAAGCCCCGGTGATTCTCGACACCTACGCCAACACCAGCTCTGCCGGTTCGGTGATTGCGTTTCACAAGAACCAGGATGATCTGGCTGCCGGTTCGCTGGCCGTGCTCAGTTCGTTTGGCGCCGGTTATTCGATTGGCAGCGTGATTCTGCGCAAGCGTTGATCCGAACTTTTTCCGTTGGATAGTAGGAAGTTTCCTACAGTCGAAATAGTCAGGACACTGTAGTTTTCGGAAATGACGGCAGGACTGCGCAACGGGCGAAGTCTTGCCGTCGTCATTTTCGACGTCAGAACAAGGGGATTGATTGATGGCGGCTGACGATTCGCAACTGCTTGCGCGATTACTGGCCGGCGAGCAAAAGGCTTTCAAGGAATTAGTCAGCACTTACCAGAGCGCCATGCGCGCGGTGGCCTATGCGATTGTGGGCAGCCGGCATGCCGACGAAATCGTCCAGGATGCGTGGCTGTCGGTGGTGCGTAACCTGAGCAAGTTCGAGGCGCGTTCGAGCCTCAAGACCTGGTTGCTGACCATCACCGCGAATGCGGCAAAGGGTCGATACAAACAAAACCGTCGTGAAGTGCTCCTCGATGACCTGCCGTCACCCCATGGCACCATCGATGATGATCGTTTCTCGCCCGGTGATGGTCATTGGCTGGTGGCGCCGTTTGCCTGGCACCAGGACACCCCGGAAGCGCTGCTGACCGAAAACGAGCTGCGCGAATGCCTGGAACACACGCTGCTCAGCCTGTCGGAACTGCAAAGCAGTGTGTTATTACTTCGCGAGCGTCAGGGGCTGGAGCTGGAAGAAATCTGTAATCTTCTGGAAATCTCGCTCTCCAATGTTCGTGTGCTGCTGCATCGGGCACGGTTGAAGGTCTTTGCGACCGTAGAACATTTTGAGGAAACCGGCGAATGCTGACCTGTAAGGAACAAGTGGCACGTTCCAGCGACTATCTTGACGGGCAGTTGAGTTTTCGTGAGCGGCTGATGGTGCGTCATCACCTGATGTTCTGCCCAAATTGCCGGCGGTTCATTCGTCAGATGCGGGTGATGCAGGCGACATTGCGCGCCATGCCGGAAGAGGTCGTGCCGGACGCCGATACGTTGGCCGAACGTCTGGCTGCCGAACGTCGCAAGGACATTCCGTAGCCGAGGGGATTGTTGGCGGGGGGCAAGAAACAGGCTCGCGTGGATGAATCGAACGGATGATGGGGATCAACCCATCCACGCCAGACTGTAAAAGCAACCCGGGCTTCCTTGCCCGAGTCGTGTAACGGGGTAAATCAGAACTTTGCTTCGGCATCCAGTTGCAGGGTGTTGATGTCGGAGTCGGTCTTCTTGATGCTGGCGTTGGTGTAGTCGGAGTTAGCCATGAAGTACGTGGCGCCGAGGTTGAAGTTCTTGTCCAGTTCGTAGCTCACTTTCAACTTGCTGCCGCGCGAACCGGTGTAGCCGTTGGCGAAGTCGGAGTCGGTGAACGCGCCAACCACAGAGTTCTGTTGCACGTCGCGGTAGTTGTAGTCCACTGCGAAACCGTAGAGCTTGGTCTTGACGCCGGCCAACCAGCCAGTGTCCTGGTCGTTGCTCGCGTCTTTGTTGTTGACGTACTGGCCGTACAGCGAGAGCGGTACTGGCAGGTTGGTGAAGTCGAGCTGACCAAAACCTTCATACAGCTTGAACGTTTCGCCCGGGCTGTTGCCGTTGACGGCCAAGGCGCATGGCGCGGTGGCGGTGCCAGTGGTCGGGCAGGCGCTGTTGGAGTCATTGTCGTACGAGTAGATGCTGCCGCCCAACGTCATTTTCATGCTGTCGGTGATGGCAAAGCGCGCACCCAACTGGCCGGCATACAGGCGCAAGTCATGCTTGAACTGCACGCCTTCGCCGTCGACGTTGTCCTTGAGGGTGTAGTGACCGGCGCTGCCGAACAGTTCGGTGCTGCCGCTCAGCGGGTACTTGTAGGACGCCGACAGGCCTTCCGGGCTGATGTCGCTATCCCAGATGATGTCGCCCATGCTCACCCATTGTTGCGGCATCTTACCGCCAACGAGGTGCAGGTTCTTGATCGCGTCCGGGTGGTAGTCGACGTAACCCTGGTCCAGCCAGATCTGCTTCTTGTCGAAGTAGTTGTTCAAGTCCTGGTTGGTGGAGCGCGCGTCGTCGTTGCTGCCGGTGGCGATACGGATGCCGGTGTCGACTTGCGGGTTGATTTCGCTGTAGGCACCCAGGCGGGCACGAATGCGCTGGCGATCCTGGTCTTTGTTGTTTGGAACGCCATCGTTGTGGACGGTTTCTTCACGGAAACGAACGTCACCCTTGAATTGGGTCTTGGCGGCCCAGGCCAGTTTCTGGTCGAAGGCGCTCAGTGTGTCGGTTTTCTTCGCAGTTGCTGCGATCTGCTCGTTGGTCTCTTGCTGAGCCTGACGGGCGATTTGCTGATCTTTCTGATCCCGGGCCAGTTCGGCTTGCAGTTCGCTGTACTGGGCGTTGGTAATCGAGCCGTTAGCCTTGAGCATGTCGAGCAGTTTGGCGTCGACTGCGGCGCTGGCCGGAATGCTCATGGCCAGCAGCAGCCCGCCACACAGGACCGCCGCAGTTTTCGTGGAAGCAAGACGCATATCAATCTCCGAAGATGAGAGTGGATGGCTGAGCCATCCAGGGCACAACCGACCATTGATGGACGGAAAACAGTGGCCGGGTAATAACCAGGCGCTCTAAAAACAGGCGCCAGTATCGCGATGGTTTATGACAAAGCAGTGGCAAAGTGATGGCGTCTTGATGACGATCCAAAGGCTGTTTGAACTTTTTCATCGCAGGTCTGTCGGCGAAACGCGGGTGTGGAATGGACGGCGATAGGCGATACTCGCGAAGCTTTCACGCAAGAAGTGGAGAGGAAGTTGATGCCGCTGCAACGTTTGGAAAATCTGTCCGAAATCGCACCGCACACTTGGGATGCGCTCGTTCCCGAGTGTCAGCCTTTTCTGCGCCATGCTTTCCTCAGTGCCCTGGAGGACAGCGGCAGTGTCGGTCCGCATTCCGGCTGGCAGCCCGAGCATTTACTGCACATCGAGGGTGATCGACTGATCGCCGCGCTGCCCAGTTACCGCAAATGGCACTCCTATGGCGAGTACGTGTTCGATCACGCCTGGGCCGATGCCTGCGAGCGGGCCGGCATCGACTATTACCCCAAATTATTGACCGCCGTGCCCTTCAGTCCGGTCAGCGGCCCACGCTTGCTGGCGGCCCGTGTCGAGGACGGTTTCGAGCTACTCAACAGCCTGCCGGGCTACCTTGAGATCGAAGGACTGTCCAGCGCGCACATCAACTTCACCGACCCGTTTACCGACGCTGCGTTGAGCGAACAGCCAGGCTGGCTGCAGCGAATTGGCTGTCAGTATCACTGGCAGAATCGCGGCTATCGGGATTTCCAGGATTTCCTCGACGCCCTCAGTTCACGCAAGCGCAAGCAGATGCGCAAAGAGCGTGAGCAAGTGGCGGGGCAGGGTATTGATTTCGAATGGCTTGAAGGTCGGCAACTGGATCAGGCGCAGTGGGATTTCGTCTATGCCTGCTACGCCAACACCTACGCGGTGCGTCGGCAAAGGCCTTATTTGACGCGCGAATTTTTCAGCCTGTTGGCCGAACGAATGCCGGAATCAATTCGCGTGGTGCTGGCTAAACAGGGCTCACGGCCGGTGGCCATGGCCTTCAGCCTGGTGGGCGGCGACAGTTTTTATGGTCGTTACTGGGGCTGCCTGGCGGAGTTTGATCGCCTGCACTTCGAGACCTGTTTCTATCAGGGCATGGACTATGCGATTGCCAACGGCTTCCAGCGTTTCGACGCCGGTGCCCAGGGCGAGCACAAGTTGATTCGCGGCTTTGAACCGGTGATCACGCATTCCTGGCATTATCTGCGTCACCCGGGGCTGAAGGCGGCGGTCAAAGACTTTCTGCAGCAAGAGCGTGTCGGGGTGCTGGCCTATGCCGAAGAGGCGAGGACCGCCTTGCCTTATCGGCAAGACTGATCCTCGTCCGGGGCCTTAAGTGTCTTCTTTACCTAGCCAGCGATAGGTTACACCGCCAATCACCGCACCCAGCAGCGGTGCGACCCAGAACATCCACAGTTGTTGAATCGCCCAGCCGCCGACAATCAGGGCCGGGCCGGTGCTGCGCGCCGGGTTGACCGAGGTGTTGGTGACCGGGATCGAGATCAGGTGGATCAGGGTCAGTCCCAGACCGATGGCGATGGGCGCAAGCCCGGCCGGGGCGCGCTTGTCGGTGGCCCCGAGGATGATCAGGATGAACATCGCCGTCATCACCAGTTCACAGACAAACCCCGCCGCCATGGAATAGCCGCCCGGAGAGTGTTCGCCATAACCATTGGACGCCAGGCCCCCGGCCAGATCGAAACCGGGTTTGCCGCTGGCAATGAAGTACAGCAATGCGGCGGCAATCACCCCGCCGATTACTTGCGCAATGATGTAGGCCGGCAGTTCCTTGGCCGGGAACCGTCCGCCGACCACCAGTCCCAGCGACACTGCCGGGTTGAGATGACAACCGGAGATATGGCCAATGGCGAACGCCATGGTCAGCACCGTCAAACCAAACGCCAGGGACACCCCCAGCAATCCGATTCCCACATTCGGGAAGGCAGCGGCCAGCACCGCACTTCCACAACCCCCCAACACCAGCCAGAACGTGCCTACTAACTCTGTCGCAGAACGTTTGAATAGAGACATGAGAGCGTGCCCTTTCGAGGTTTTACTGCCTATCGCATCCAGTAGATGGACTGCAGAACCATCTCCAGAACCTTGGCTGAGTACAGCAGGGTTTTTTGAGAATTCCAGTGCCTGTAAAAAACCGCCAGAGCCCGTGGTTGAGAGGCTGTGGCGGTTTTTGGAGTGTAAAAGGTCCCTGTAGGAGTGAACCTGCTCGCGATAGCGGTAGATCAGTCAACAAAGATGTTGAATGTGAAGCCCTCATCGCGAGCAGGCTCACTCCTGCAAAGGAATAGGGGTGGTTTTGGGTTAATCGATTCCTACGAAACCGCCGGTCTGGTGCTGCCACAGCCGTGCATACAACCCGCCATGGGCCAGCAGTTCGGCGTGGGTGCCGGTTTCGGCGATCCTGCCGTTTTCCAGCACCACCAACCGGTCCATCCGGGCGATGGTTGAAAGCCGGTGGGCAATGGCAATCACGGTTTTGCCCTGCATCAGGGTTTCCAGGCTCTCCTGGATCGCCGCTTCCACTTCCGAATCGAGGGCCGATGTGGCCTCGTCCATGATCAGGATCGGCGCGTCCTTGAGCAGCACCCGCGCAATCGCGATCCGCTGACGCTGGCCACCCGAGAGCTTCACCCCGCGCTCACCGACATGCGCATCAAAACCGGTGCGGCCTTCGGCGTCGGACAGTAACGGAATGAACTCGTCGGCACGGGCCTTGTGCACCGCTTCCCAGAGTTCGGCGTCGGTGGCGTCGGGTTTGCCGTACAGCAAATTGTCGCGAATCGAGCGGTGCAGCAGCGACGTGTCCTGGGTGATCATGCCGATGCGCTCGCGCAGGCTTTCCTGGCCAACGTCGGCAATGTTCTGGCCGTCGATGAGGATTCGCCCGCCCTCCACGTCATACAGGCGCAGCAGCAAGTTGACCAAGGTTGATTTGCCGGCGCCGGACGGGCCGATCAGACCGATCTTTTCACCGGCCTTGATGTTCAGGTTGAGGTCGCCAATGATCCCGCTCTTCTTGCCGTAGTGGAAATCCACGTGCTCGAATCGCACTTCGCCGCGAGCGACAGCCAGCGGTTTGGCTTCATCGCGATCGGTCACGCTGACCGGTTGCGAGATGGTCTGCAAACCGTCCTGGACCATGCCGATGTTCTCGAAGATGCCGGTGACCACCCACATGATCCAGCCGGACATGTTGACGATGCGGATCACCAGGCCCGTGGCCAGCGCAATCGCCCCCACCGTGATCAGCGACTGCGTCCACAACCACAGGGCCAGGCCAGTGGTGGTGACGATCAGCAGGCCGTTCATGCTGGTGATGACCACGTCCATGCTGGTGACCACGCGGCCGGCCAGTTGCGCCTTCACGGTCTGTTCTTCGATGGCTTCCTTGGCGTACTGCTGTTCGAAATTGGTGTGGGCGAACAGCTTCAGCGTGGTGATGTTGGTGTAGCCGTCGACGATCCGCCCCATGAGTTTGGAGCGCGCATCGGATGACACCACCGAACGCTCTTTAACCCGTGGCACGAAGTAATAGAGCGCACCCATGTACGCGGCGATCCAGCTCAGCAACGGGATCATCAGGCGCCAGTCGGCCTCGGCAAACAGCACCAGCGAACTGATCGCGTAGATCAGCACGTGCCAGAGCGCGTCCACCGCCTGCACCGCCGAATCGCGCAACGAGTTGCCGGTCTGCATGATGCGCTGGGCGATGCGCCCGGCGAAGTCGTTCTGGAAAAAATTGAGGCTCTGTTTGAGCACGTAACTGTGGTTCTGCCAGCGGATCATGCTGGTCATGCTGGGGCTCAGGGTCTGGTGCACCAGCAAGTCGTGCAGGCCCACGAACACCGGGCGCAGGATTAGCGCCACCACCGCCATCCAGGCCAGTTCGATGCCGTGTTCCTTGAAGAAATCGACGTTGGGCGTGCCTTGGGCGAGGTCGATGATGCGGCTCAGGTAGCTGAACAGCGCCACTTCGATCAGCGCACCAAACAGGCCGACGATCAGCAGGGCGGCGAAACTCGGCCAGACCTGCTTCAGGTAATAGGTATAGAAAGGTAGAACCCGATCCGGCGGAGCCGCCGTCGGTGCATCACGAAAGACGTCGATCAATTTTTCAAAACGGCGATAAAGCATCAGTTCTCCGCCCGCGCACGGGCTCTCCTTTGAACAGTGTGAGCGGTGCCGGAGGCCGGCAACCGCTCAAGACTTCCTGTGAAGCTTAGTCGATGACCTTGGCCGACTTGATGAATACAGGATCGGCGGGCACGTCTTTCATGCCGCTTTTGGTGGTGGTCTGGGAATTGACGATGACGTCTACCACGTCCATGCCTTTCACGACTTTACCGAACACGGCATAACCATCACCGCTGTCGAGGAAATCGTTGTCCTTGACGTTGACGAAGAACTGGCTGGTGGCCGAATCCGGGTCAGAGGTACGCGCCATGGACAGGGTGCCACGGACGTTATGCAGGCCGTTTTTCGATTCGTTCTTGATCGGTGCCTTGGTTTCTTTCTGCTGCATTTGTTGAGTGAAACCGCCGCCCTGGATCATGAAGCCCTGAATCACGCGGTGGAAAATCGTGTTGTTGTAAAAGCCGCTGTTCACGTAATCGAGGAAGTTCTTGGTACTGATGGGCGCCTTGACCGGGTCCAGTTCGATTTCGATCTGGCCGTTGGTGGTGTCCAGCAAGACGTGCGGTGCCTTGGCTGGCGTGGCAGCCATCAGGTTGGCGGCAAACAGAACGGAACCGGCGACGAGGGCGATTTTTTTCAGCATGGGTCAGTGATCCTGATTGGGGTGGTATCGACTGCGGTGAGAAACTCGAGCAGTGTTTGGTTGAAGCGTTCGGGTTGGTCCAGCGGGGTGGCGTGGCGCGAATCGGCGATCACCACCAGCCGCGCATCGGGCAGCAGTTTTACATAGGTTTCCTTCAGCGCTACCGGCGTGTAATCACGGTCGGCGCTGACGATCAGGGTTGGACAGGCAACCTTCGAAAGTCGTTCCTGAACCCCCCAGCCAACGATGGCATCGAAGCTGGCGAGATAAGCATGTTTGTCGTTTTTTGCCCAGCGCTCGGCCATCTTTTGACGCAAATCAGCTTGGTCCGGATTCGGGAACAATTTGCCGCCGAGGGCCTTGCCGATGGTGCCCAGGCTGAGGACGCGCATCAGGCTCCAGCGTTTGAACCACTGCCAGTAATCGTCGCGACTGCGCAACTTGACCTCTGGCGCGCTATTGACGATGGTCAGGCTTTTGAGCAGATGCGACTGGTCCACCGCCAGTTGAAAGCCGATCATGCCGCCCATCGACAGCCCCACGTAATGCACCGGGCCGAGGTTCAGATGTTCGATCAGCGCGACCAGGTCGGCGCTGAAACCGGCAATGCTGTAACGCTCGCGGGGTTTGTCGGAGCGACCATGGCCGCGCACATCCGGGACGATCACCCGGTAGCGTGTGGACAGCGCCGGGATCTGCATTTCCCAGTCCAGCGTGCTGGACCCCAGTCCATGGACCAGGAGCAATGGCGTGCCATGGCCATATTCCTCATAGTGCAGGTTGCAACCTTCATGTTCGAAATAGGCCATGCATTCACTCCTTGTCAGGCTTGTTCAGGGGCGGCGAAAGGCGCGTCCAGCGGTGCGGTGTCGAAGGTGCGCAGCAGTTCGATGAGAATCTGCGTCGCCGGTCCCAAGGGTTTGTCCTTGTTCGAATACAGGTAAAAGCTAGGGTTGCGACTGCCGCCCTGATCCAACGGTAGCAGCTTGAGCGTGCCTTCCTTGAGTTCCCGTTCAATCATGTGCCGTGGCAGCCAGGCGAACCCCAGGCCGCTGCTGACAAACGTCGCGGCGGTGGCCAGGCTGCCGACGGTCCAGCGTTGTTCGGCGCCGAGCCAGCCGACGTCGCGCGGCTGCTGCCGACCGGAGTCACGGATCACCACTTGCATCTGGCTTTCCAGGTCCTGGAAGTTCAGCTCGCGGTTGAGGCGGTGCAGCGCATGGTCGGGATGGGCGACCGCGACGAATTCGACATCGCTCAATTCCGCGCCCAAATAGCCTGGAATGCTAAAACCGGTAATCGCCAGGTCGGCCACGCCTTCGAGCAGGACTTCCTCAACCCCCGACAGCACCTCTTCACGCAGGCGGACCCGGCAGCCACGGCTCTGCGGCATGAACGCGGTCAGGGCGCGCACGAGGCGGGCGCTCGGGTACGCCGCGTCGACCACCAGCCGCACTTCGGCTTCCCAGCCTTGTTCCATGTGATGAGCCAGGTCTTCCAGTTGGCTGGCCTGTTTCACCAGTTGCCGTGAGCGCCGCAGCAATACGCCACCGGCTTCGGTGAGCACGGCTTTGCGACCGTCGATGCGCAACAGCGGCACGCCTAGCTGGTCCTGCATGCGCGCCACGGTGTAGCTCACCGACGATTGCGAACGGTGCAGCGCTTCGGCGGCCTGGGCGAAACCGCCGTGGTCGACCACGGCCTGCAATGTTCGCCATTGATCAAGGGTCACGCGGGGCGCTTTCATGAATAGCTCCTCTTGTCCTAAGCTGGCAGCCCTTTATGGAGACTGCTGAATGAATAAATTCTGTTGTGTGCTGCTGGCGATGCTGCCGCTGACGGCGTTTGCTTATCCGATTGATGTGCAGAAAGACCTCAACGGCTTGAAAGTCGACTACGAGACCTTCGACACGGATAACGACATCGGCTCTATCCGGGTGGCTAACTACGGCGACGTCGATGTCAGCTGCAAAGCGGTGTTCATTAATGGCCCGGAAGCGCCACGCACCCGCAAGATCGATGTACCGGCGGGCAAGCATAAAAATGCCACCGCGAAGTTCACCCGCAGCATTATCAAGCTGCGTATCGAGCTGACCTGCACCCCGAAATGAATTCAATTCCTTGTAGGTGTGAGCCTGCTCGCTTCTACAAGGTATGCTCAGCTTATAAACGAATTTATTGATGGGTTATAGCAGTTATTTGCGCTTTTTCATCGATATGACTCTGTTTAACCTTCACTCCATCGCCTTACAGCATTCTCAGATGGAGCCTACATCCCATGTCACGCGTTCTGATCATCGAAAGCAGCGCCCGTCAGCAAGACTCGGTTTCCCGTCAACTGACCCAGACCTTCATCAGCCAATGGAAAGCCGCGCATCCGGCCGATCAGATCACCGTACGTGACCTGGCCGTCAATCCGGTGCCGCACCTGGACATCAACCTGCTGGGCGGATGGATGAAACCGGCCGAGCAACGCAGCGACATCGAACAGGCTTCGCTGGAACGCTCCAACCAGTTGACCGATGAGCTGCTGGCCGCCGACGTGCTGGTCATGGCCGCACCGATGTACAACTTTGCCATCCCCAGCACGCTCAAAGCCTGGCTTGACCATGTGCTGCGTGCCGGCGTGACCTTCAAGTACACCGACACCGGCCCGCAAGGCCTGCTCAGCGGCAAGCGTGCCTACGTGCTGACCGCTCGCGGCGGGATCTACGCCGGTAGCACGGCGGATCACCAGGAACCGTACCTGCGTCAGGTCATGGCGTTCATCGGCATCCACGATGTGACCTTTATTCACGCCGAAGGCATGAACCTGGGCGGCGACTTCCAGGAGAAGGGCCTGAACCAGGCGAACGCCAAGCTTGCCCAGGTCGCCTGATCTTTTAATCGCCAGATAATCACCGGATGGTCTAGTGACCTGGCGCAACCCCTTCAAGGCTTTACGCGCAACGAACCTCCCTTTGCACTTGTTGCTCCTGAGTGCTGTCGCCCGATTGAACGCTTTAGCGAGATCGGGCTTTTTTTTGCCCGCGATTTAATAAACATCCAAATCCCCTGTGGGAGCGAGCCTGTTCGCGATACCAGGCAAAACCCGTTATCGTCGCCGCCATTCAAAACGAGGCGAGCATGGGCTATCTACTTTTTGTCACGCTGATCCAGGCGTTTTCCTTCAGTTTGATCGGCGAATACCTGGCCGGTCACGTCGACAGCTATTTCGCAGTGCTGGTGCGGGTCGTGCTGGCGGGGCTGGTGTTCATCCCGCTGACGCGCTGGCGTTCGGTGGAACCGGCGTTCATGCGCGGGATGCTGTTGATCGGTGCGTTACAGTTCGGCGTGACGTACGTGTGCCTGTACCTGAGCTTCCGCGTGCTGACGGTGCCGGAAGTGTTGCTGTTCACCATCCTCACGCCATTGCACGTGACCTTGATCGAAGACGCGCTGAACCGGCGTTTCAATCCGTGGGCATTGATCGCCGCGTTGGTGGCGGTGATGGGCGCGGCGGTGATTCGCTACGACCGGATCAACCCGGATTTCTTCATGGGGTTCCTGCTACTGCAACTGGCCAACTTCACCTACGCCGCCGGGCAGGTGCTTTATAAGCATCTGGTGGCGCGCCACCCGAGCGATCTGCCGCATTACCGGCGTTTCGGCTACTTCTATCTCGGCGCATTGGCCGTGGCCTTGCCGGCATTCCTGCTGTTCGGCAAACAGAACTTCCTGCCCGAAGCGCCGCTGCAATGGGGCGTGCTGGTGTTCCTCGGGCTGGTCTCGACCGCGCTGGGATTGTATTGGTGGAACAAGGGCGCATGCATGGTGAACGGCGGAACGCTGGCGGTGATGAACAACCTGCATGTGCCTATGGGGTTGCTGATCAACCTGCTGATCTGGAATCAGCATGAGGCGTTGGGACGGTTGTTTCTCGGCGGGTCGGTGATTCTGATGGCGGTGTGGATCAGTCGGTTGGGTGTCCGCAAACCACTGACCACCACATAACCCCTGTAGGAGTGCGCATTACTTCTCGGCCAACTGCTCCACCAAAAACTCAATAAACGTCCGGGTCTTTTGCGGGACCCGACGTGCCGAAGGGTACACCGCGTTAATCGTGATCGCGGGTGCCTGCCATTCGCACATCACCGGCACCAGGCGGCCGGCCGCCAACGCATCCTCGACAATGAAATTGGGCAACAGGGCGATACCCATTCCGGCTTCGGCGGCCTGAGCGAGCAAGTCGCCATTGTTGGCATGCAAGGGCCCGGTTACGTTGACCCGTTGAGTTTCCTTGCCATTGCACAACTGCAGGCTGACGCCACTTTGCAGATACCCGTAGTTGAGGCACTGATGGGCGCGCAAGTCTTGCGGGGTCTGCGGTATGCCAACGCGCGCCAGATACGCCGGGGACGCCACCATGATGCGCGGGGCCGGCGCGAGTTGCCGGGCGATCATCGTCGAGTCGGGCATGCTTGCAATGCGGATGGTCACGTCGAAACCACCGCGCACGGGGTCCACCTGCTGATCGCTGAGCACCAGTTGCAACTCGATGTTCGGGTGCTGCTCATGAAACAGGGGTATCAGTGGCCCCAGTCGGCGCAAGCCAAAGGACATCGGCGCGTTGACCCGCAACACCCCACGCAACTCGCCAATGCCGTTACGCGCACGCTGTTCGGCCTCATCCAGCGAGGCCAGCACTTCGCGTGCTGCATCGAAGTATTCGGCGCCAGCCTCGGTCAAGTGCAGGCTGCGGGTGGTGCGCTGCAGCAGTTGCACGCCGATGGCTTCCTCCAGCGCCTGAATCTGTTTACTGACTTTTGATCGCGGCACATCCATTGCCCGTGCAGCCGCGGCGAAACCGTTCTCGCCGACCGTGACGACAAAGGCGCGCATACATTCGATGCGATCCATGATTGTCCCTATTTTAGAATCAATGATTCTCGATTTTAGGGAATTGTCCCCTTCTTTGCTAGCCCTTAAAGTGACATCCAAGCCGACGACAACGCCGCAGACGGCAACGTCGACTCACCCATTACTCACTTTGAAATCGACATCAAAAGGAACGCGTCATGTCTATTCGTGAACTGCTCAACCCAACCAACTCCGCCCTGATCCTGATCGACCATCAGCCACAAATGGCGTTTGGCGTGCAGTCGATCGACCGTCAAACGCTGAAGAACAACACGGTAGGCCTGGCCAAGGCTGCCAAGATCTTCAACGTGCCGACTATCTACACTTCGGTGGAAACCGAAAGCTTCAGCGGTTACATCTGGCCTGAATTGCTGGCGGTTCACCCGGAGCAAAAGCCGATCGAGCGCACCTCGATGAACTCCTGGGAAGACAAGGCGCTGGTTGACGCGGTGAAAGCCACCGGCCGCAAAAAACTGATCATTGCCGCGCTGTGGACCGAGGTCTGCCTGACCTTCCCGGCACTGGAAGCGTTGGCTGAAGGTTACGAGGTGTACATCGTGACGGACGCTTCCGGCGGCACCACCAAAGAGGCGCACGACATGTCGGTGCAGCGGATGATTCAGGCGGGTGCGGTGCCGGTGACCTGGCAACAAGTGTTGCTTGAGTACCAACGTGACTGGGCACACAAAGACACTTACGAAGCGGTGATGGAGTTGGTGCTGGAGCACAGCGGCGCCTATGGCATGGGCGTGGATTACGCTTACACCATGGTGCACAAGGCACCGCAGCGGCAGGTCAAGTAACCCGCCAGTCCCGGAAACGATGCGAATCCCTGTGGGAGCGAGCAAGCTCGCTCCCACATTGGTTCAGTGGTGTTTACATGATGTGTTTATCGGCGTCGGGAATGTGGCTTGCACCCAGCATCGCCGGCAGCAACCCCGCACGCATATCCCCACCGCTCGGCTGCTGATAAAGACTCAACCCGAACTCCGGCAGCACCGCCAGCAGATAGTCGAAAATGTCCCCCTGAATCCGCTCGTAATCCGCCCACGCCGTGGTGCTGGTGAAGCAGTAGATTTCCAGCGGAATACCCTGCGCGGTGGTCTGCATCTGCCGCACCATGCAGGTCATGCCGGGCTGAATCTCGGGGTGACTCTTCAGGTACGCCAACGCATACGCGCGGAAGGTCCCGATGTTGGTCATCCGCCGACGGTTGGCGGACATGGCCGCCACATTGCCTTGTGCTGCGTTCCAGGCCTTGAGTTCGGCCTGCTTGCGACCGATGTAATCGGTCAGCAGATGCACTTGCGACAACTTCTCTTCTTCGTCATCGCGGATGAAACGCACGCCGCTGGCATCGATGAACAGGCTGCGCTTGATCCGTCGACCGCCGGATTGCTGCATGCCGCGCCAGTTCTTGAACGACTCGGACATCAGGCGCCAGGTCGGGATCGAAACAATCGTCTTGTCGAAGTTCTGCACCTTCACCGTGTGCAACGTGATGTCGACCACGTCACCGTCGGCGCCGACCTGCGGCATCTCGATCCAGTCGCCTACCCGCAGCATGTCGTTGCTGGTCAGTTGCACGCTGGCCACGAACGACAGCAGCGTGTCTTTGTAGACCAGAATAATCACCGCCGACATGGCACCCAGACCCGACAGCAGCAACAGCGGCGAACGGTCGATCAGGGTGGAGACGATGACGATCGCACCCAGCACGTACAAGACCATTTTTGTCAGTTGCACGTAGCCCTTGATCGAGCGCGTGCGGGCGTGTTCGGTGCGCGCGTAGATGTCCAGCAAGGCGCTGAGCAGGGCGCTGATCGCCAGCAAGAGGAACAGAGTGGTGAACGCCAACGCCACATTGCCGAGGAAATTCAGGCTGGTCTTGCTCAGCTCCGGCACCAGGTGCAAGCCAAATTGAATCACCAGTGACGGCGTCATCTGCGCGAGGCGATGAAAGACCTTGTTGTGCCGGAAGTCGTTGATCCAGTGCAGCGCCGGTTGGCGGCCGAGTATTTTGGTCGCGTGAAGAATGAGGAAACGCGCCACTCGTCCGAGGACCAGTGCAATGACCAGCAACAACATCAGCGCCAGGCTTGAATGCAGGAGCGGGTGCTGATCGAGGGCACCCCAGAGGTCTTGGGCGTTGAGCCAGAGCTGTTTGATATCCATGGGCTAAAACGATTCTCCGGAAGGACACGATCGGGCGATTAGAGCATTTAAGAGGGTTTGGATGACGTTTGAAGACAAATCAGGCAACAAAAAGCCACTGTTTATCGTCGTTTTCGTAAAGAAACTCGGCCTGAGCGCTCGAAACCGTTACCCTATGCAGCTGTTTTTTTGTATTTCTTCGAGGTAGCACCCGTGTTTTCCCAATTCGCCCTGCACGAACGCCTGCTCAAAGCCGTGGCCGAGCTTAAATTTGTCGAGCCAACGCCAGTGCAAGCAGCGGCTATTCCGCTGGCGCTCCAAGGGCGTGACCTGCGGGTGACTGCGCAAACCGGTAGCGGCAAAACCGCTGCCTTCGTCTTGCCGATCCTCAACCGTCTGATCGGCCCGGCGAAAGTCCGCGTCAGCATCAAGACCCTGATCCTGCTGCCGACCCGCGAGCTGGCTCAGCAGACCATCAAGGAAGTGGAGCGCTTTGCGCAGTTCACGTTCATCAAGTCCGGCCTGATCACCGGCGGTGAAGACTTCAAGGTCCAGGCCGCCATGCTGCGCAAGGTGCCGGACATCCTGATCGGTACGCCGGGCCGGATGATCGAGCAACTGAACGCCGGCAACCTTGACTTGAAAGAAGTTGAAGTGCTGGTCCTCGACGAAGCCGACCGCATGCTCGACATGGGCTTTGCCGACGACGTACAGCGTCTGGTAGCTGAATGCACCAACCGCCAGCAGACCATGCTGTTCTCCGCCACCACCGGCGGTTCGGGCCTGCGCGACATGGTGGCCAAGGTGTTGAACAACCCTGAGCACCTGCAGGTCAACAACGTCAGCGACCTGAACGCGACCACCCGTCAGCAGATCATCACCGCTGACCACAACGTGCATAAAGAGCAGATCCTCAACTGGCTGTTGGCCAACGAGACCTATCAGAAGGCCATCGTGTTCACCAACACCCGGGCCATGGCCGACCGCATCTACGGTCGTCTGGTGGCGCAGGAATACAAAGCGTTCGTGCTGCATGGCGACAAAGACCAGAAAGACCGCAAGCTGGCCATCGACCGCCTGAAGCAGGGCGGCGTGAAGATCCTCGTTGCCACCGACGTCGCCGCCCGCGGCCTGGACGTGGATGGCCTGGACCTGGTGATCAACTTCGACATGCCGCGCAGTGGCGACGAATACGTTCACCGTATCGGTCGTACCGGCCGTGCCGGCAACGAAGGCCTGGCGATCTCGCTGATCTGCCACGGCGATTGGAACCTGATGTCGAGCATCGAGCGCTACCTCAAGCAGAGCTTCGAGCGCCGCACCATCAAGGAAGTCAAAGGCACCTACGGCGGACCGAAAAAGGTCAAGGCTTCGGGCAAAGCCGTTGGCGTGAAGAAGAAAAAAGTCGACGCCAAAGGCGACAAGAAGAAAACCGGCGCCAAGGCACCGACCAAGCGCAAAATCGCCAACCGCCCGAAGACCGACGCTCTGTCGCTGGTCAGCAAGGACGGCATGGCGCCGCTCAAGCGCCGCAAGCCGGAAGCGCCAGCTGCTGAATAAGCCGTTGTCGTGACCCAAAAAAACCGGACGG
Source organism: Pseudomonas sp. URMO17WK12:I12 (assembly GCF_000514395.1). Taxonomy (NCBI): domain Bacteria; kingdom Pseudomonadati; phylum Pseudomonadota; class Gammaproteobacteria; order Pseudomonadales; family Pseudomonadaceae; genus Pseudomonas; species Pseudomonas sp. URMO17WK12:I12. Next base: position 23,921 of record NZ_AZVV01000020.1, on the reverse strand, counting down.
ATGTCCGGTTTTTTTATGCGCGGGATTTGTCGGTTGATCAGCTCTCGGCCTTCTTGTCCGCCGTCTTCAGTTCCTTCAAGCGCTGATCAATCAGCTGGCACTTGTCCGGCAAATCCTTGCTCGCTGTGCCCAGGTCCATCTTCTGCAGCTCGGCATTGATCTCTTTGGCTTTGGCCGGATTCTGCTCGGTGAGCTTGGCCACTTCCTGGGCCAGTTGCTCGCGCTTGGCGGTGGCTTCCTCTGGGGTGCAGGCCCAAACGGGGAGGGCGCAGGCGAAGGTGGTGACGAGGGTGATGTTCAGCAGGGTTTTCATAAGTGAGCCTCAGTTCCGGTTAAGGCGGGTTAACCGGTTGAGGGTTGATGGCCTGGAAAAGTTCAGCTAATTGACCACCGCGTCTTGGGTGCTACTGGTCCTTTATGGCGATGCACATGTCCATTTCCAGTACACCGCTGTTCTCATCATAAGAAATCTCCACCGGGTAGCGTTCAAACCCAGGACGCTGGTCGTAGGCCAATCCGCTTTGCGGCATCCACTGTCCACAGAGTTCACCCCAAGCCGCCGGGATTTCACTGGCCGGGCCTTTGAAGTGGGCGACAGCGTAGCGGCCGCCGGGCAGATTAGTGACGGCAAACGGGTATTTCGGTTCGAAGTCGGCGGGCACTTCGACGCAGGCGTCGTAGCGGCAGTATTGCGCGGGTGTGGTGCTCGGGTCGTCGTGGCCGATGCCGTAGCGCACGCGGTTGAGCAGATTGTTTTCGATCATCCACGGGGCGACGGTTTCGCGCCAGAAGGTGCCGATTTCCAGACCGTAGGGGCCGGTGTAGCGCAGGTAGGCGACTCGGGCTGGGGGTAGGGTTTTCAAGGTGACGTTCATTGTCTGGGACCTTGGAGTCTGGTTCGTTTGAAGGGGCGGTGGCTGGGCGGGGCTCATCGTCGGAACGCCGCCCGGAGCAAGCTCGCTCCCACTGGGGATTTTTGGTGTTTTGAGATTGTGTGTTTGGCACCCATCCACTGTGGGAGCTGGCTTGCCAGCGATGGCCGCGGCTCGGTCTCTGAAGGCTAGCCCCCATGGCAGCAGCTGGCTGCGGCCTTTTCTTCATAGCGGTCGTGATGCCGCACCCATTCCATGATCTCTTCTTCGTTGCGGCCCTTGGGCGTGAGGTCGAGGTAATTGTAGGCGCCGACCAGCATGTCGAGACCCCGCGCATAGGTGGAATAGGTATGGAAAATGTCGCCGGCTTCATTGCGATAAAACACGCTCAAGCCTGGGAGTTCTTCTTCGGCCCCATCAGTTTTTTCGTAGTTGTAGGTGGCTTTACCGGCGGCGACCTCTTCGGCCCGCGCAGAGACGCCGAAGTCGTAGTTGAAATCGCAACCCTCTGACGACACCCAATCGAATTTCCATCCCATGCGCCGCTTGAAAGGCTGGAATTCGGCGAACGGTGCGTGGGAAACCGCCACGACGGCGATGTCATGGTGCACCAGGTGTTGGTTGGCGCCGTCGATGTGGTCGGAGAGGAACGAGCAGCCTGGGCAGCCTTCGTCCCATCCGGCGGCGAACATGAAGTGGTAGATCACCAATTGGCTACGACCGCCAAACAGGTCGGCCAGTTTCAGTTCGCCGTGGGGGCCTTGGAAGTGGTAGTCCTTGTCGATTTTCACCCAGGGCAGGGCTCGGCGTTCTGCGCTGAGTTTGTCGCGCTCCTTGGTGAAGGCTTTTTCGTGGGCCAGGTGTTGTTTGCGCGCGGCGAGCCATTCTTCGCGGGACACGACGGGATGATGCTGAATGTTCATTGGCTTTTCTCCTGCGGGGGGCTGGGAGGTGACTTACACAGCCTAGTCGTTTGACCTGTGCCGGATTCGACATACCGCCGGTCGGTGCTGTTCAGCGCTCCGGCTGAACGGCTGCGAGCGGTACCGGTCACAACTTAAGAAGGCCATCACAATCACGCGGTCTGGAGGTTGAATCAGGATGACGACTTATAACTGGGATTTGATTGAACGCTTGCTGCACGAAGTGCAAAACGGTGCCAGCAGCTTCACGCCACGGCCCTATGCCGAGCAGTACGTGGCGGAGAAAACGGCGGAAGGCGAGCAGACGGAAAACCTCGATCACCTGAAAGCGGTGGCGGGTGAGTACGAAAAGCTGCTGCTGGCACGTGGATACATCGAACCGCGGCCTGAGGATCAGGGCGGTTCCGGCTCGAATTACATTCTGACGCCGCGTGGCTCCAGTTTGTTGAGCCTGATCGACAGCAGCATTCCTGGGAATGACCATCCGCGTCAGGTGCTTGATGAGCAGGAAGATGCGCTGGATGCAGTGACGTTTGATGAAGTGGCGTCTAAAGCGCAGATTGCCTGAAGCCCACCACAAACTAATGTAGGAGTGAGCCTGCTCGCGATTGCGGTGTATCAGTTAACAGTAATTGACTGGTGTACCGCAATCGCGAGCAGGCTCACTCCTACGGGGGACCTGTGCCGGATTAGGATTGTTTGGCGGCTTTCAGGCACTTGAGGTCGTTGAAGTCTTTTCTCACGACTCCGATTTTCTTCAACAACCGCTGACGCTGGGCCGGTGTGCTCTCGGCCATCAAATCCACGATCAACCCACGCGCCTGAGCCTCGGTATTGGCGTAGGCCTGACGATAGGCTGGCGTCCACAAGCTCTCGCGATTGACCAGAAGTGTCTCGATTCGCTGTGGGAATTCGGGACTTTGGCGCTGGGCAACCGCCGCGCTGAACTGCGTCTGCCAATGCGCGCGGTTGGCGATCCATTGAGTGTTCTGATCACCCAAGGCCTTTGACCAAGTGACCACCCGTTGCTGCTGGGTAGGGCTTAGTGGGCCGAGCCAGTCATCCAGACGTTTTTCCATGCGATCGGCTCGTTGCTTGATCTGCTGATCGAGAGGCGGCTTGAGGTATTCGACCTGCCGTTTGCGCTGGTCTTTGGCGAAAGCGTCGTTCATTTCCGCGACTTGTTTGTCGTCCAGCCCCTGCAGCAACTCGATGGCCGACGGAGTAATTTCCCGCGCGGTCTGGGCAATCGCGGCTTTGGCTTCCTCGGTGCGGATTTGCAGGGCGTCGTCGGTGACCTGGTTGGTTTCGACCATGGTTTGCAGGCGATCCAGCCAATCCAGATACCCCGGCAGTTGTGTGCTGCAGTGCCAGCTCAGGTGCTCTTTGAGGCGCTCGTTGAGCCAGCCTTTTTGCTCGCCGTTCATGTCCAGATAGTCGCTGAGTGTCCATGGAATGATCACGTCGAGGTTGCGGTAGGCCAGGCCCACCCGGCTGCATGCGCCAAGGACGAGGCTCAAAATGATCAAAGCGGCGAAGCGAATTAGCCAGCGCGACATGGGCGGATCCTTGCGAAAGCCTGGGTATTCATGTGAACGCAAGATGAGCCCGGCAGTTCAGCCGTTCAATAAAACGCGTGTTCAGCCTTGAGAGTTACCAACCCGTCGCATTGGCCGTTGTGCCCGGAATAGGCTGAACAGTTGCTGCCGCTGAGGTTGGAGTCACTGTAGATGAGGTCCAGATCGATGCCCATGAATGGCCGGGAAAGTTGCACCGACCAGTCGGTAAAACTGTCGACGTACCCACCGTCGACCGACACCGGGGTGTAGAGCTGGTGGGTGGTGTATTTCATGCTGATCCCGATGCCGAACGGCTGGTTGCCTCCGAGGTCGGCGAACAGCGTTCTGTTCAGCTTGTCCGGGTCGTTGCTGAAGGCCGCGCCAAATCGGCTGCCGAGCAGGGTCAGGCCGCCGAAGAGCTCCTGGCTGTCGAGGGTGTCCACTTTCGGATAGCTGTAGTGGATCATGCCGACTTCGTAGCCGAGGGTTTGATCGAAGGGCTGTTTAAATCCCGCGTAGGAATCGACTTCGAGGTTTTTGCCCGGACTCAACCCCATGCTCGGTGCCCATTGGCCGACGTAGAAGCCACTGTCGTGGGTCAGGTCTAGGCCGCCATGGAATGAGCCGGTGCTGGAGGGTTTGACCAGCCCCTGGGCCATGCTGCGGCTGGGCGTGGTGCCGAGCTTGAGGTCGAAGTCGCCCAGTTCACGCTGGAAGATTTGCGCATTGGCGAGCGGACAGGCGAGTACTGTACAGAGCAGCAGGAGAAAGGGTTTGAGCATGCGTCACTCCATTGACAGCGAGGAGCAGGGATCGGGAACCTACTGGAACGCTTGTTCTAGACGTGTGCAAGGATACCGGCGAATGCTCGGCATTGAGGGCCGTTCGTCGTTTTCTGAAATTTAGAGGGGGTTGGCGGGGTGTTGCGAGAGGGTTCCAGTCCAAGCGCTTCGAAGCTCAAAGCGCTTTGGGACCAGTTAAAGCAGGGTGTTACTTCTTGCCGAGCGTGATCTGCTTGGACGGGCCGAACGTCTGGCCGCTGACGCCTTTGGCAATTTGCTGGATTTCACCACCGGACTTGAGGAACGCAGCAATCTGGTTGTTGATCGATTCGCTGGTTTCAACGGCTGGAGCTGGCTTTGCTTTGCTGTTGGATGCTTTTACACGCATGGCGGCCATTAACCTGTAGAAAATTAACTTGGCCAGGCATCGTACAGGAAATACTTGACAATTGCTTGGCTAATATCCCCTCAAAATACACCGCACAGGGCTGGAATTTATCTCAGGGTATTATCTGAAATAGGTCTCTAACACACTGTTTTAACTAACAACGTTGATGAAAATGGCCCGTGTTCGGGTGGGTTGGCAGGGGACAAAATCGCCTCGTCGGGCTGACGAGTGGCGAAGCCGTACAGGTCAACCCCTCAGGAAAATCAGGGATTGCGCAGTATTTTCGCCCGCCACCCGGCCGGCCGCCGAACGTCGCCCGCAAAACCGGGTAGAATGCCGCCCACGTAATGAGGGTATTTGAAATGGCTTTAGTCGGGCGTTACAACAGTTTGCAAGTGGTTAAACACACTAACTTCGGTTTATATCTGGACGGTGGGGCGGAGGGTGAAATCCTCTTGCCTAATCGTTATATCCCCAAAGATATTCCCAGCGAAGATGAAGACTGGCTCAACGTTTTTGTTTATCTGGACAGCGATGACAAACTCATCGCAACTACCGAAAAGCCGAAAGTTCAGGTCGGTGAATTCGCCAGTTTGAAAGTCGTTGAAGTCAACAGCATCGGCGTGTTCCTGGATTGGGGTCTGCCGAAGGACCTGCTGCTGCCGTACTCCGAAGAAAAACGCCAGATGACCGCCGGTGAGTATGTGGTAGTGCATGTCTACCTCGACAAGCACACCCGTCGCATCACCGCGACCGCGCGTCTGGACCGCTATCTGGACAAGACGCCGGCCAGCTACACACCGGGCCAGGAAGTTGATTTGCTGGTGGCCGAAGCGACCGACATGGGCTTCAAGGCAATCATCAACAACAAGCACTGGGGCCTGATCCACAAGAACGAAATCTTCAAGTTCATGCGCGCCGGCAAAGAAGAGAAGGGCTTTATCAAAGAAGTCCGTGCCGACGGCAAGATCAGCCTGAGCCTGCAACCGGTGGGCGAAGAAGCGGCCACCAGCCTCAACTCGAAGATCCTCGCCAAGTTGCGTGAAAACAACGGCTCCCTGCCGGTCAGCGACAAGAGCGACCCGACGGTGATCACCAGTATGTTTGGCGTCAGCAAGGGCAACTTCAAGAAGGCCATTGGTGCGCTGTACAAGAATGGCCAGATCGTCATTCATGCGGATCGCATTGAACTAAGCTGACCCTGCACCAACAGTAATGAAAAGCCCCGGCCCCGTGCCGGGCTTTGCTTTTTGACTACCGGGTTTCTGCCATGGATTGTGTTGTCGAGGTGTCACAGTGAGCGCCAGCCGGCGTAGCGCCGACGGGTTTGCCCTGCAGGTGATGATCGGGTTGTGCCTGATCTGGGGCGTGCAGCAGGTAATGATCAAGTGGGCGGCACCGGACATCGCGCCGGTCATGCAGGCGGCGGGGCGGTCTGGCATGTCCGCAGTGCTCGTCGGCTTGCTGATCTGCTGGAAAGGCGGCTGGGATCAGGTCGGCGCAACCTGGCGCGGCGGTTTGCTGGCCGGCGCGCTGTTTGGCCTGGAATTCTTTTTCATTTCTGAAGGCCTGCAACTGACGACGGCCGCGCACATGTCGGTTTTCCTCTACACCGCGCCGATTTTCACCGCGCTGGGCGTGCATTGGTTGCTGCCGAGTGAGCGTTTGAGGCCGGTGCAGTGGCTGGGGATTTTCCTCGCCTTTGTCGGGATCGCCATCGCGTTTGCCGGTGGCGTGTCCTGGGATAACCTCGATCACCGCATGTTGCTGGGCGATGCGCTGGGCGTACTGGCCGGCGCCGCGTGGGGGGCAACCACGGTGGTGGTGCGCGCTTCACGGCTGTCGGAAGCGCCGGTGACGCTGACCTTGTTCTATCAACTGATCGTCGGTTTCTTCGGCCTGATGCTGATCGCGATTCTCAGCGGCCAGGTCACTCACGTCAGCCTGACCACCGTGGCGGTGGCCAGCGTGCTGTTTCAGGGGGTGGTGGTGTCGTTCTTCAGTTACCTGACCTGGTTCTGGCTGTTGCGGCGTTATCTGGCGGCGAACCTGGCGGTGTTTTCGTTCATGACGCCGCTGTTCGGCGTCACGTTCGGCGTGGTGTTATTGGGCGAGGCGTTAAGCCTCAACTTCGTCATCGGTGCTGTGCTGGTCTTGCTCGGGATCACTTTTGTCAGCGCTGAGCAGTGGGTGCGCCGTCGTTTGCGCAAAGCCCTCGGGCAGTACTGAGCGGGCGCAGCAACAGGCCGCCGGCGATCAGTAATCCGCTGCCGGCAACCACCAGCGCGGGCTGCAAACCGCCACTGAAATGGCTGCTCAGGGCGGCCAGCAACGGCCCACTGAGCTGTCCCACGGCGAAGCATGCGGTCAGCAGCCCGGCGTTGCGCTGGGTGGCGTGGGGCGCCAGTTCGCGGGAGCGTTGCATCACCAGTTGCATGCAGGCCAGGAATGGCGTGCCACACAGCAGCACGCCCAACGCCAGACCCGTTCCGCTGCCCAACAGGCACGCGAAGACCCCGACAGCTTGCAGCCACAACGTGATCATCAGCCAATGGCGTGTGCCATTCGGGGATTGTCGACGCAGGCTCACCAGCAACACTCCGACAGCCGACGCCAGGCCGAAGCACGGCCAGAACAGGTCAGCCTGCCATTGCCCATGAAACTGCGCGTTGGCCATTTGTGAGAGGAATGTGGCGGGGATGATGTAACCCAGACCGTACAAGCCATAGATCACGCCCAATCGAGCGATGCCCTGATTGTTCGATGTGGCGGCGGCGGGCGCAGCCGCCACCGTTTCCGCAGGTTGTGGCAGGAACGGCAGAATCCCCAGCAGCATCACCAGCGCTACGCCGGCATACACCAGCCACAGCGTCGCGGAGGTCTGCCCCAGCAAGTTCGACCCTAAAGCCAACAAACCCGTTAGAAAAATCCCCAGGCCCGGTCCGGCAAACACCAATGCGCCCAGCCGTGGACGACCGGCTGCGGCCGCTAATGGCTGGCTCAGCGCGGTGATCATCACCAGCACCCAGGCGCTGGCCACGCCGGTGCCGAAACGCAGCAGCAGATGCGACCAGAACCCGTTGGCCCAGAACGACGCCAGGGTCAGCAGCACACACAGCCACAACCCGCCCAGCAAGCGCTGACGGACTTGCGCCGGCTTGCGCGAGAACATCGCATCCAATGCGCCGACGAAGTAGCCCAGGTAATTGGCGGCGGCAATCAGGCCCGCTGCGGTCAGGTCGATCTGACCTTCGCTGAGCAAGTGCGGCATTTGCGGGGTGAGGGCGAAGCGCCCGATGCCCATGGCCATCATCAGGGCGATAAAACTGGCGGTTAAGCGAATCAGCGGAGACATGGTCTGAGTTCCGGCAAAGGATCAATGACCGTCAGGCTAGGACTGATTGACTTTCTTTTAAAATGAATAATAGTGAGTAACTTGTTCTGATTTGGAGAAGATCGTGGAGTTCAGCCAATTGCGGATCTTCCAGGCCGTGGCGCAGGAGGGTTCGATCACCCGTGCCGCCGAGCGATTGCATCGAGTGCCGTCCAACCTGTCGACGCGTCTCAAACAACTCGAGGAGCAACTCGGCGTAGAACTGTTCGTCCGCGAGCGTCAGCGTTTGCAGTTGTCGCCTGCAGGAAAAGTCCTGCTGGACTACACCGCCAAGCTGTTCGCCCTGCATGACGAAGCCAGTGCTGCCGTGCAGGGTGGGCAACCGGCCGGGGACTTTGTGCTCGGCACCATGTACAGCACGGCGGCGATTCATCTGCCGCCATTGTTGGCGGGTTATCACCGCACGTACCCGGCGGTAAACCTGCAAGTGCAATCCGGGCCGAGCGGTGAGTTGCTTGAAGGCCTGCTCACCGGCCGGCTGGATGCGGCGCTGGTGGACGGCCCACTGGAGCTCGCGGGGCTGGACGGCGTGCCCTTGTGCGACGAACGGCTGGTGCTGATCACGGAGGCCGATCACCCGCCGGTGCGCAGCGCGCTGGATGTGGAAGGGCGCTCGGTGTTCACGTTCCGCCAGGGCTGTTCCTACCGCATGCGCCTGGAGGCCTGGTTCGCCCACGACCATGCAGCGATGGGCCGGGCGATGGAGATCGAATCCTATCCAGGAATGCTTGCATGCGTGATTGCCGGCTCAGGCGTGGCGTTGATGTCGGAGTCGATGCTTGCCAGCCTGCCGGGCCGTGAGAGTGTCGCGGCGCACCCGCTGGCCGAGCCGTTCGCCCGCGCGACGACGTGGCTGATGTGGCGCAAGGGCATGGTCGGGGCCAATTTGAATGCGTGGATCGAGCAGCAGCGAACGGTCTATCCGTGGGCGCCGGTTGAAGCCCAGGCGATTGCCTGAACGAACGGTCAGGTATTTTGTTCAATTCAGTAACAGATCATTGCGACTTTTGATGAGCATTGCGTAGGACTTCGGACTATTATCAGTGCGAAGCGGCCTCAGAATTCCGGTCGCTCGGCACTACCCTGAAGGGGGCACCATGAAAGAGAAAATCCAAAACTGGCTGCACGACTTGGGTGTTGCACTCGGTTTGATCGAACCGCCTCTGCAACCTGTGCCTATTCGGACGGACGACGAACAGCGCCGACGCCAGCCGCGCCGCCGGTAATCGCGCCGCATGTAGCAGCTGTCGAGCACCGCGAGGCAGCGTTCGGCTGCGCAGCAGCCGTAAATCCTGCATGCACGATCTACCTGACTCACGTCGAAACCTGACTCCACCGACGGCTCCGTCCGAACGCGACTCGCGCCGAACGCAGCCTCGCGGTGCTCGGTAGCTGCTACAGGGGCCAGCTGAATTTCAGAGACCGGGCACACTCAATGCCGCCCGATCTCCAGCAAAAACCGACTCAAATCATTCGCCGTCCTGGCGGTCTTGAGCATCCGGTCTTCTTCCGCCGTAAACGCCGTCAACCCCAGTTCATCTTCCAGATGGAAGATCAGGTCTTCAATGTCCGCTTTATCCAATCCCAACTCCACCAGACTGGCGTCGTCGCTGAAGTCATCGCGGCCCTCCAGCAAGCGGCTGATGAACTGATGGACGGCGAGGCGAACGGCAGCTCTTTTCATGGTTGCTCTTGGAGGGCGTTATTGTTGTTGTCCCTGCGCTTGAGTACAGCAGGCTTCAGCCGTGTGAGCGCTGCCACTCGTCAATCATCGTGCGCAAATGCTCACCGGAAAAACTGCCGAAATGCCCGCCATGCACTGTGCGGATCGGCAAGGCACGCAAGCGTTGCAAGCTGCGGGCGTAGGCATCGAGGTTGGAGTGGTAAGCGTCTTCGATCAGCGGTCCGTCATAGATGATGTCGCCGCTGAACAGCGTCTCCGTCGCCGCTTCATACAGGCTGATGCCGCCCGGTGAATGCCCCGGTGTGTGCAGTACCTGCAGCACGCGGTCACCCAAATCCAGCACATCACCTTCTTCAATCATGCCGGTGGCCGGCGCAGCCTTGACCCGGTATTCGGCGTAGCACAGCGGGCAATCGGGGTGAGCCTCGAACATGTCGTCGCCGACAAAGGCCTTGCTCAAATCGTTGTCGCCGTCCGGTGCGGCGAGGATGTCGGCCTCAGCCGGGTGCACCAGCCGTTCAGGAAACTCGTGATGCCCGGCGATGTGGTCGAAATGGCAATGACTCGCCACCGCCACCAGCGGCCGTTCAGTGATCCACGGCAATTGCTCGCGCAGGCTGACCAGTCCCGAGCCGCTGTCCAGCAGCAGGTCCTTGTCGCGGCCCTGAACGTGCCAGAGGTTGCAGCGATAGAAAGGTCGAATGTACGGCTCGTGAATCAGGCGAATGCCGTCGCTGAGCTGTTTGACTTCGAACCACTGATCGCGGCTGACGATCTTCATAAGCAGTTTCCTTCAGACGAAAAAAAACGGGTGTGGCAACCGACGCCACACCCGTCGAAGAAAGCATCAAGTCGTTATGTTCAGCTTAGGCGGCGCTGGCCAGCACTGCCGGGCGGCGGGACATCAAGCTCACCACCACGAACGCCACCAGACCTACGGCGAGGCTGTAGTAGATCGGCGAGTTGGCATCCAGACCGTCCTTGAACATGAACACCAGCGCGGTGGCGAAGCCCATGCCCATGCTGGCGATTGCGCCGGCGGTGGTGGCGCGTTTCCAGAAAATCGCGCCGATCAGCGGGATCAGCATGCCACCTACCAGCAGGTTGTACGCCAGGGTCAGGGCGCTGATCACGTCGTTCACGACCAGAGCGATGCCGAGTACGACAAGGCCGGTCAACAGGGTGAACAGGCGGTTCATGCCCAGGCTCGAGTGTTTACCGCCGCGCAGTTTTGGCAGCAGGTCTTCGGTCAGGGTGGTGGCAGCGGCGAGCAGGCCGGCGCTGGCGGTGGACATCATGGCCGCCAGGGCAGCAGCAATCACCAGGCCACGGATGCCGTCCGGCAGGGACAGTTTGACGATGGCGGCGAAGGCGTTGTTGACGTTGTCCAGGTCCGGGATCAGCACGTGAGCGGCCATGCCGATCAGGGCGCAGGCCAGGCCGTAAAGGATGCAGTAGACGCCTGCGAACGTACCGGCGACTTGAGCCACCTTGGCGCTCTTGACGGTGAACACCCGCTGCCAGATGTCCTGGCCAATCAGGATCCCGAAGAAGTAGATCATGAAGTAGGTGATGATGGTGTCCCAGCCAATCGTGGTGAAGCTGAAGGCCGTGGCCGGCAGTTTCAATACCAACTCATCCCAGCCGCCAACGCGGTACAGGCAGATTGGCAACAGGATGAACATCAGGCCGACGGTCTTGATCACGAACTGGACGATGTCGGTCAGGGTCAGGGACCACATGCCGCCGATCGCCGAGTAGATCACTACCACGCCACCGCCGACCAGTACCGAGACCCAGAACGGCAGGTCGAACAGCACTTGCAGGACGGTGCCGATGGCGAGGATCGAAACCACGCCGATCATCAGCGCGTACGCCAGCATGATCACCGCGCTCGCGGAGCGGGCCATCGGGTTGTAGCGTTTTTCCAGGACCTGGGTAACGGTGTAGATCTTCAGCTTCAACAGCGGTTTGGCGAGGAACAGGTTCAGCGCCACGATCCCGCAACCGAGGGCCGCGCAGAGCCAGAAACCGGAAATGCCATGGACGTAGCCCAGACGCACGGTGCCGACGGTGGACGCGCCACCCAGAACGGTGGCGGCCATGGTGCCCATGTACAGGCTCGGGCCGAGGTTGCGACCGGCGACCAAAAAGTCTTCGTTGGTCTTGGCCTTGCGCATGCCGTAGTAGCCGAGTATCAGCATCGCGGCGGCGTAGATGAGTACGACGAATAAATCCAAAGCCATTGTGGCGTGTCTCCGATTGTCTTTTTTATGGTGAAGCAAAAGTATTTCTGTAGGGCATCCCTCTGTGGGAGTGAGCCTGCTCGCGATAGCGGTCTTGCAGTCACATCAATGTTGGATGTGCTGCCGTCATCGCGAGCAGGCTCGCTCCCACAGTTGGATCAGTGTCAGGCGGGCTGACGGAGTTCAGGCTTTGCCATGGTGTGGCTGCCCTTGCTGCGTGAATCATTCGGGCCAAACACCGCGGCTGTTTCCGGGAACAGGCTCAGCAGCGCCAGGTACACCAGCGAGGCCAGGCCCAGGGTGACCGGCAGGCTGATGTCGATACCGCCGGCCATTTCGCCCAATGGTCCGACAAACTGCCCCGGCAGGTTCACGAAGCACAGGCCGATGGCCGCGCTCGGGATCCAGGCACCCAGGCCACGCCAGTTCCAGCCGTGGGTGAACCAGTAGCGGCCACCTTTCTCGCCGCGGGTGAACACTTGCAGGTCATCCGGGCAATAGAAGCCGCGACGCACCACCAGGCCGATGATCATGATCACCATCCATGGAGTGGTGCAGGTGATGATCAGCACGGCGAAGGTCGACACGCTCTGCACCAGGTTCGCCGCAAAGCGCCCGATGAAGATGAAGGCAATCGACATCACACCGATCAGCAGCGTGGCCTTGACCCGCGACAGCACGCGAGGGAACACGCTGGACATATCCAGCCCGGTGCCATACAGCGACGTGGTGCCGGTGGACATGCCGCCGATCACTGCAATCAGGCACACCGGCAGGAAGAACCAGCTCGGCGAGACAGCCAGCAAGCCGCCGACATAGTTGTTGGCGGCGATGTAGTCCGGTGCCTTGATCGCCACGATGGTCGCGGTGGCCAGGCCAAACAGGAACGGGATGAAGGTGGCGATCTGCGAGATCACCACTGCGGCCATGATCCGGCCTTTTGGTGTGTCACGCGGGATGTAGCGCGACCAGTCACCGAGAAACGCACCGAAGGAAATCGGGTTGCTCATCGCTACCAGTGCAGCACCAATAAACGCGGCCCAGAAACCTGGCTGACCCATGCTGACGGTGCCGGCGTAGTTCACATCGAAAGGACCGGCGAAGGCGAAGACACCCAGCAGGAACAGCAGGCTGGCGCTCCACACCGCGATCTTGTTGACCCACAGCAGGAAACGGAAGCCATAGATGCAAACGGTCAGCACCAGAATCGCGAACAGGCCGTAGGCCAGGCCCAGGGTCAGGTCGGTTTCCGGCAGGCCGATCAGGCGCTTGGCGCCACCGATCAGCGCATCACCCGAACTCCATACCGAGAGCGAGAAGAACGCGATGGCGGTCAACAGCGAGAGGAACGAACCGACGATCCGCCCGTGCACGCCGAAGTGCGCACCCGACGACACGGCGTTGTTGGTGCCGTTGATCGGACCGAACAGGCCCATGGGTGCAAGGATCAGCGAGCCCAGCAGCACGCCCAGCACAATCGCCAGCACACCGGCCTGAAACGACAGGCCGAACAGCACCGGGAAACTGCCGAGCACGGCGGTGGCAAAGGTGTTGGAACCACCGAAGATCATCCGGAACAAATCCGTCGGGCCTGCGGTGCGTTCGCTGTCGGGGATCTGTTCGACCCCGTAGGTTTCAATGTGCGTAAGGCTTTGGTCGTTGTTGTTTTTATTCATGATCAGCTCCGATCATAAAGGCGCGCTCATCGTGCGTGAGCGTCACCTGTTTGGCTAAGGGGTTGGCAGCCCTTCCGGCATCGCGGACAAATGTTCGTGGCAGGCCAGCCATAGGCCTTGTTGTTCTTGGCCAGACGCTTGTTTTTTGAAAACAATCGTCTCGCGCTCCTGGCTGAAGTGTTGCTCCCCTTGCATGCGCAGCTCGGTGGCCACGTCATGGATGAAAATCGCCACGTCACCCTGCAGGCTGACGAAGGCGTTGCTCGAGGTGCACGAAAGCACCTCGAAGCCATCCTCCGAGCGCCAGGTGTCCCACAACGCCTGATAGGCATCGCGCGACAGCAAAGGCTGCTCGAGGGTGTAGAAGACGAAGCTGGCATCGGTGCTGAACGCACCGAAGTAGGCTTCGCGATCGTTACGGGCGAAAGCGGACACCAGATCGGCGGCGGCTTTCAGCACCTGATCACGTTCGTTCATGACCAATCCTCAGCGGTGGACCACGCCAGGCAGTACGCAGAGCATTTCGTACAGCAGGTTGGCGGCCAGCAGCGAGGTGTTGCCGGTGGTGTCATAAGCGGGCGAGACTTCTACCAGATCGCACCCGACCAGGTCGAGGCCTTGGCAGCCGCGAACGATTTCAATTGCCTGAATGGTCGTCAGACCACCGATTTCCGGGGTGCCGGTGCCAGGTGCCCAGGCTGGGTCGATGCCGTCGATGTCGAAACTCAGGTACACCGGACCGCCGCCGACTTTCTCGCGAACTTCGGCCATCAATGGGGCCAGGGATTTGTGCCAGCACTCTTCGGCCTGAACCACACGGAAGCCCTGGTTACGGCTCCAGTTGAAGTCGTCAGCGGTGTAGCCCTGAGCGCGCAGGCCAATTTGCACCACGCGGTCGCAATCCAGAAGGCCTTCTTCGACGGCGCGACGGAAGGTGGTGCCGTGGGCGATTTTCTCGCCGAACATGTGATCGTTCACGTCAGCGTGAGCGTCGATGTGCACCAGGCCGATCTTGCCGTGCTTTTTATGGATGGCACGCAGGATAGGCAGGGTGATGGTGTGGTCGCCGCCCAGGGTCAGGGGGATCACATCGTGTTCGAGGATCTTGTGGTAGGACTCTTCGATGATCCGTACCGCGTCCAGCAGGTTGAACGTGTTGATCGCGATGTCGCCGATGTCAGCCACCGACAGCGAATCGAACGGCGCCGCGCCGGTCGCCATGTTGTATGGGCGGATCATGACCGATTCAGCGCGGATTTCGCGAGGCCCGAAGCGGGTGCCGGGGCGCAGCGAGGTACCGATGTCCAGTGGCACGCCAACGAAGGCAGCGTCCAGGCCGGCTGCGGTATCCAGGTGGGGGAGTCGCATCATGGTGGCGATGCCGCCGAAGCGCGGCATTTCATTACCGCCCAGTGGTTGGTGAAGAATCTTGTCCACGGGTAGGGCCTCATCGTCGTTGTTTTATTTATGTCGGTTGCACAGGTCAGGACAGACACAGGCACCGTTGGAGGCCGATTCTGCGAAATGTAGTGGCCGGGAAGAATCGCTACGGGCAAATACTTAGTTCAGATTTTTCTAAACTAATGGTTCTGGTGGCGATAGACTCGCAAAGCCCCGTAGCCGCTGACGAGCACCGCGAGGCTGCGTTCGCCGCCAAACGCAGCCTCGCGGTGCTCGTCAGCTGATACGGGGTCAATGCCTGTCTGTGTTTTTGCTGGAGTGCCCCATGGCCAACGCTTTACCCGACCTGAAACTATTGCGCATCTTCGTCAGCGTGGTCCGCCATCAGGGCTTCGCCAACGCCCAGCAAGAGCTCAACCTCTCGACGTCGGCCATCAGCACCTACATGAGCCAGCTCGAAGCGGCCCTGGGCCTGGTGCTGTGCCATCGCGGTCGCGGTGGGTTCAGCCTGACCAGCAAAGGCGAACTGTTCCATCAGGAAACCCTGCGTCTGTTGGGCGAGCTCGAAGGCTTCGAGCAATACGCCGCCGCCCTCAAGGGCGAGTTGCGCGGCACCCTGAACCTCGGCGTGATCGACTCCACCGTCAGTGACAAAGCGTTGCCCTTCGCCGAAGCCATCGGCGCCTACAGCCAGGAACACCCGGCCGTGCATTTGCATTTGTCGGTGATGAGCCCTTACGAATTGCAACTCGGCGTGCAGGACAATCGCCTCGACCTCGCCATCGGCGCGTTCTCCACGCGCATGAGCGGCCTGGTCTACATGCCGCTCTACCGCGAACAGCACTGGCTGTATTGCAGCAGCCGTCATCCGCTGTTCACCGAGCGGCGTATCCCCGAGCAAGTCATCACCCAGCAACGCATGGTCGGCCGGGGTTACTGGAGCCAGGCGGAACTGGCGCGACACGGTTTCAAACACAGCGCGGCCACGGTGGAGAGTATGGAAGCGCAGCTGATCCTGGTGCTGTCCGGTGCCTACATCGGCTACCTGCCGGAACACTACGCCCAGGCCTGGGCGGACAAGGGCGATTTGCGTGTGTTGCTGCCGGCGACCTTTGGTTATCAGGCGCCGTTCTCGATGATCGTGCGCCGTGGCCGCAGCCGCGAACCGCTGATCCAGACCTTCCGCGATTTGCTCAAAGCACAACTGAATCAGGCTTGATCGATGTCCAGAATCCAGTGTCCCCGTTGCCTGCGTCCGCAAACTCATTGTTTGTGCGCGCTGATCCCGAGCCTCGACAGCCGCACTCGGGTGCTGCTGTTACAGCATCCGAGCGAAGTGAATCACGCGCTCAACACGGCCCGGTTGGCAGCGTTGGGCTTGAACAATGCCGAGCTGATTGTCGGCGAGGTGTTCGAAGATTTGCCGGCGTTGTTGAATCAACCGGGTTATCAGGCACGGTTGTTGTTTCCGGGTGAGCACGCGCAGCCGATGCAAACGTATACGGCGACTGACGAGCCGCTATTGCTGGTGGTTCCGGACGGCACCTGGCGCAAGGCGCGCAAGATGCTGCACCTCAATCCGCTGTTGGCGGCGTTGCCGAGGGTGACGTTGGCGGAGGGTGGAGTGTCACGATACCGACTGCGCAAGGCACCGGGGCCGGGGGCATTGTCGACGGTGGAGGCAATTGTTCAGGCGCTGCAAACGCTGGAAGCGCCGGGCTCGTTTGAGCCGTTGTTGAAACCGTTCGAGGCGTTGATCGAGGGGCAGATTGCGGCGATGGGGGAGGAGACGTTCCAGCGTAATCATGGGCCGAAATGATCGCTGAATTTAAGGGCCTCATCGCGAGCAAGCTCGCTCCCACAGGGGATTTGTGAACGACACAGATCCAGTGTGGGAGCGAGCTTGCTCGCGCTGGCGGTGAAACAGTCACCGCAAACCCAAGCCAGAGACTACCGCTCGCGCATCGCCTCAGTCCGGGCCTTCAACACCGGTTTGAGCAGGTAATCCAGCACGCTCTTCTCACCCGTAATAATGTCCACCGTCGCCACCATCCCCGGAATGATCAGCAGCGGTTTCACATCCCCGCCCAAGTGGTTTTTATCCGTGCGCACCTGAATCAGATAAAAGCTGTTGCCCTTGTCATCGGTGATGGTGTCGGCGCCGATCAGTTCGAGCTTGGCGCTCAATCCGCCATAAATCGTGTAGTCATACGCACTGAACTTCACCATCGCTTTCTGCCCCGGATGCAGGAACGCCACGTCCTGCGGCCGCACCTTGGCCTCGATCAACAGGTTGTCTTCCAGCGGCACGATTTCCACCATGTCACTGCCGGGCTGGACCACGCCGCCGATGGTGTTGACCTTCAGCACTTTGATAATCCCGTGCACCGGCGACACCACCGTCGTGCGCGTCACGCGGTCATCGATGGCGATGCTCGACGCCGTGATTTTCGACAGGTCAGTGCGTTTCTCATTCAGCTCTTTCGCTGCGTCGGAACGGAAGGATTGTTCCGACTCGTCAATCTTGCTCTTGATCTCGTTGATCGCCGATTCCGCCCGGGGAATCGCCAGTGTCGTTGCGTTCAATGAACCGCGAATCTCCACCGCACTGCGTTTGAGGCGCAGGATTTCCACCGGTGATACCGCGCCGGTGCCCACCAGCGGCGTGGACATGTTCATCTCTTGTTGCAGCAACGCCAGGCTGGAGCTGAATTGCCCCTGTTTTGAGCGGAACTCTGCCAGTTCCTGGGTTTTTTGCCGAAGTTGTTCGCTCAGCGTGCGCTGCTCACTGGCGAGTCGACGCTGGCGCTGTTCGTACAGCGAGCGCTCGTCTTCGGCCACTTGCGGGGCCTTGGCGATCACTTCTTCTGACAGTTTGAAGGGGCGTCCTTCCGCTTCCGCCGACAGGCGTTCAACCTGCGCGGTCAGTGCATAACGATCCGCTTCGCTTTCGCCTTTGTTCGACAGAAATCGCGTGTCATCCAGGCGCAACAAGGTATCGCCCTTGTTCACCATTTGCCCTTCGCGCACGAAGATCTCGGTGACGATGCCGCCCTCCAGGTTCTGGATCACCTGGACCTTGCTCGACGGAATCGCCTTGCCTTCGCCCATGGTGACTTCCTGAAGCACCGCGAACTTGGCCCACACCACCGCGCTGATAATCAGCCCGGCAGCCAGCCACACGGTAATGCGCGACCAGCGCGGGGAATCCTGCAACGAGGCACCGGCCGTTTCCGGCATGAACTCGCTCTCGGCGGTTTTGCCGAAGCTGCCGAAGTAGCCGCGGTCCTTGGAGGTGTCGGACGATGAACGGGCCATGGGTAGCTCCTAGACAGCCGCAGAGCCGACGCGGCCCTTGCGCAGTGCATCGATGACCGCTTCTTTGGGACCGTCAGCGACGATCCGTCCGTTATCCAGCACCACCAGTCGATCCACCAGGCTGAGCATCGAGGTGCGGTGCGTCACCAGCAACAAGGTCTTGCCCTCGACCCAGGTGTGGAGCTTCTGCCGCAGAACATCTTCACTGCTGTTGTCCATGGCGCTGGTCGGTTCGTCGAGCAGCATGATCGGCGGGTCGAGCAACAGGGCCCGTGCCAGCAACACCGCCTGACGCTGTCCTCCGGACAGCAATTGCCCGCGTTCGCCGACCGGGCGATCAAACCCTTGCGGATGCTGGCGGGCGAGTTCGGTGACGCCGGTCAACTCGGCCACTTCGAGCATCCGTGAATCGCTGATGTAGCGGGCGCCGAGTGTCAGGTTGTCGCGCAGGCTGCCGGCCAGCAAGGGCAGGTCATGGGCGACGTAACCGATCTGTTGGCGCAGGTCGGCGACGTCCAGTTGCCGCAGGTCCAGGCCGTCAAGCAGCAACTGGCCCTCTTCCGGTGCGTAGAACCCCATGACCAGACGCGCGAGGGTGCTTTTGCCCGAACCGCTGCGTCCGATGATGCCGATGCGTTCGCCCGGCTTCATGCTGAAACTGACGTTGGACAGCGCTGGCGCGTTCTGGCCGTTGTAATGGAAGGTCACGCCGCTGACTTCGATCGCGCCTTGCAGTTGTGTGCGTTCCAGCGGCCGCTGTTTGGCGTCGCGCTCCTGCGGCAGGCCCATCAGCGCATCGGTGCTTTTCATAGTCAGCTGCGCTTGCTGGTAGCGGGTGATCAGCCCGGCAATCTGCCCCAGCGGCGCGAGTACGCGGCTGCCGAGCATGTAGGTCGCCACCAGCGCCCCGACGCTGAGGTTGCCGGCGATGATGCTGTAGACCCCGGCGACAATCGTTGCCATGCCGGAGAACTGCTGGATGAACAAGGTGCCGTTGGTGGCCAGCGCCGAGAGGTTGCGCGCATGGCTGTCGAGGCGGGTGAGGGCGCCGTGGGTGCTTTCCCATTTGTGCTGGCGCTCGCTTTCGGCGCTACAGGCCTTGAGGGTTTCCAGGCCGCCGAGGGTTTCGATCAGCAAGGCCTGGCGTTCGGCGCCCAGGCTCAGGCTTTTTTGCACGGTGTCGCGCAGGCGCACCTGGATCATCATCGCGAAAATGATCGTGATGGGGAACGCCAGCAGCGGAATCACCACCAGCCAGCCGCCGAGCAAACCGATCACCACCAGCATCAACACGGCGAAGGGCAGGTCGATCAGGCTGGTCAGGGTGACCGCGGTGAGAAACTCGCGCAGGCCCTGGAAGTCATGAATGCTTTGGGCAAAGCCGCCGATGGTCGCCGGGCGGGCTTTCATCGACATGCCAGTGATGCGCTCGAACAAGGTCGCTGACAGGATCACGTCGGTTTTCTTGCCGGCGGTGTCCAGCAAATGGGCGCGCACAACGCGCAACACCAGTTCGAAGCCGGTGCCGATCAGCAGGCCGATCGACAGCACCCACAAGGTCGAGGTGGCCTGGTTTGGCACCACCCGGTCGTAGGTCTGCATGACGAACAGAGGGACCATTAACCCGAGCAGGTTGATCAGGAAACTCGCCAGGATCGCATCGCTGTACAGCCACTTCGACAGTTTCAGCGTGTCGCGAAACCACGCTTCGACGCGCGGCACCAGGGGCGAGCGCAAGTCTTCGAGTTCATGGCGTGGCCGGGCAAACAAGGCCTGGCCACTGTAATTTTCGGCCAGCTCTTCACGGCTGACCCATTGTTCGCCACCGTCGGCTTCGCTGGGCAGGATCAGCACCTGACCGTTGTCACCAAAGCGTCGCAGGATGGCCGTTCGGCCGTTGTTGAGGATCAGCATCACCGGCAGGTTGAGGGCGGAAATATCCCCCAGTTCCCGGCGCAGCAGTCGCGCCTGCAAACTGGCCCGGGCCGCTGCGCGGGGCAGCAGGTCCAGGCTCAGGCGCTGTTTGTGCAGCGGTAGCCCCGCACTCAGGCTGGCGCGACTGACCGTCGCGCCGTGGAGTTTGCAGAGGATCAACAGACCGTCCAGAAGCGGGTCATCGAAGCTCAGCCGCGGATCGACACCGGTGTTGCCGGATTCCATGCTGGTCACATTGATCGCTCCAGTGAGCTACTTCAGTTCAGGCAAACGGGCTTCGTTCTTCACTTCGGTAGCGGCGATCGCATCGGCGGGCAACACCACCCGTTGCTTGCTCAGCAATTCACCCATACTGGCCAGCACGCGGTACATCGAGTATTCCTCGGTGTAGCGCACTTCGGTGTAGCGACGGTTGGCGTTGTAGAGCTCGTTTTCACTGTCGAGCAAGTCGAGCAACGTGCGTTGACCGAGACCGAACTGGTCCTGATACGCCACGCGCACTCGCTTACTGGTCTCAGCGTATTCGCGTGCGGTCGGGGTTTGTTTCTTCGCATTGACCATGGCGTTCCAGGCCAGGTGAATGTTCTCGTTGAGTTGGCGCAGGGCGTTGTTGCGGATGTCCATGGCCTGGTTGATCTGGTGCGCATCGGACGCCAGGCGTGCCTTGTCGCTGCCACCGCGGAACAGG
Source organism: Pseudomonas sp. URMO17WK12:I12 (assembly GCF_000514395.1). Taxonomy (NCBI): domain Bacteria; kingdom Pseudomonadati; phylum Pseudomonadota; class Gammaproteobacteria; order Pseudomonadales; family Pseudomonadaceae; genus Pseudomonas; species Pseudomonas sp. URMO17WK12:I12. The sequence goes on along the minus strand of NZ_AZVV01000020.1, from coordinate 3,055 downwards.
TTGTAGTTCATCACCACACCCACGCGCCACTCGTTGTCGTGGCCTTCATCGCCTTGCACGTTGTTGTTCGCGCCCACGGCGGCTTCGGCGTCGAAGCGTGGGTAGAACGGCGACTTGGCAACTTCGTACTGGCTCTCAGCCGATTGCACGTCAGCCTGGGCGGATTTCAGATATGGGTTGTTTTCCACCATGCTCTGCTGGGCTTCTTGCAGGGAGGTGGGCAGTTCACCGCGGGTCGACGGCGGTGTTTCGAGCTCATCGGGCAGGCGCCCGACAACGGCGGCGAAGTTCGACTCGGCGTCCGCCAGATCGACTTCGGCGGTGTCGAGGTTGTTTTGCGCCAGTGCACGGCGAGCGCCGGATTGATCGGAGTCGGCGTTGCTGCCGACGCCACGCTGGGTGCGCAGGCCGATCTGGTCGTTGACGCGCAAGTGCGCTTGCAGGTTGTTGGTAGCCAGGGTCACCAGTTCGCGGCGCTTGAGCACTTCGAGGTAGACCTCGATGGTGCGCAGCGCCAGGTCCTGAGCGGTGCCTTGAGCGTAATAGGCCCGGGAGTTGACCACGCCTTTGGTGCGTTCGACTTCGTTCGCGGTGTTGAAACCGTCGAACAGCATCTGCCGCAGGCGCAGTTCCGACTGGGTGTAGTTGAGGATTTCGGTGTGGTGATTGCCGAATGCCCGGGTGTTGGTGTTATCGCTGTACCCGCGCCCGTAGGCGGCGTTCAGATCAACAGATGGATAAAAGCCCCCCTTGGCCACTTTCACCTGTTCATCCGCGGACAGGCGCGAATCCACGCGCGAGGCCAGTTCCGGATGGGTTGCGATAGTGCTCTGGATTGCCTCGGTCAACGACATGGCTTGAGCGCCGGAAGTGCAGGCCATGGCCAGCAGAACCGCGCTGCAGAGGGGGGTTAAAACGCGCATGGGTGCATCTCCCTGAATTCCTGATGGTGCTTATCAGTCGCCAATTATTTGACGGCATTTATAGGTAAAACCGTTTCACCCTTGTAACAACAGAGCTAAGAACATTCTAGAGAATAGCTAAGAAATTTTTCTCATAACCCTTATGCCAAAAAAAACTTATGCCGTCAGCAAAATCCAGCACATTGTTCAATACGAAAGCCTTTGAATTACGAGCTTTAGGGAGCTTTCAAAGGGTTCAGGAAAAGTTCCATCCACTTATCGACATAGGGCGGAGAAGTGCTGGAGGGGAGGGACGCGTAACGAGTTGTGGTGACGGTTTTTTGTCACTTTGATGAGTCAGGATCGTTACGCATCGCTCACCGGGCAAGTGCGACGCAATTGGGCCTTCGAAGCCATTGATTGCAGAGGGGTTTATCCCGCAGTCGCCGATGTTGCCGGTGAGCGACACGCTGGGCGAGGACATCGCCAGGGCAGCGGCTTACTCAGGTAAACGCGTCCTGCAGGCGATCCGCGCAGCCACCTGCTTTCAAACCATGAGCACATTCTTCGCTAAAAACAGGATGCCGACAGCGGTTGGCAGCGGAGGAAATGCACATGGCTACGCTCATCGGTATCGTCAGTAAAGTCATTGGTCAGGTGTTCGTGGTCGCGAGCGACGGTACCCGGCGCGCGGTGATCGAGGGCGATCATTTGTTCGCTGGCGATCAACTGGTCACGGGGGCCGAAGGCGCGGTGGCGGTCCATCTGCAAAATGGCAAGGAACTGACCCTCGGGCGTGGCAGCAGCATGCAGATGGACCCGCATCTCCTCGCCAACGAGTCGCCGCACCTCGGCACTTCAGAAGCGGTCACACCGAGCGAAGCGCAACTGACCGATGTCGAGCAACTGCAAAAAGCCATCGCGGCGGGCGCTGACCCGACGCAAACCGGTGAAGCCACTGCGGCCGGGCCGAGCTTCACAGGGGCGCCCAGTGGTGCGCAGGGCGGTGGTCACAGTTTTGTCATGCTTGAAGAAGTGGGCGGGAAGGTCGATCCGACGATTGGCTTCCCGACCGCTGGATTTGGCGGTATTCCTGAATTCCCTGAAGAACGCCATAACGCCGATGTCCAGCAGAACGCCGACGGCACCCCGGCCGTCATCGCTCCGCCACCAACGCCGGTCAATAACCCGGTCACGCTCGATGGCTTGTCGGTGGCGGGTGGCGAACTGACCGTCAACGAAGCCAACCTGGCCGACGGCTCAGCGAGCAATCCGGGCGCATTGACCCAGAACGGCACGTTCAGCATTTCGGCGCCGGACGGGCTGAGCAGCTTGAGCATCGGCGGTATTAACGTGATCACCGGTGGCGTGGCGATTGGCTTTCCGCAGTCGATCACCACGCAACTGGGTAACACCCTGACCATCACCGGTTACAACCCGGCCACAGGCGTGGTGAGTTACAGCTACACCCTCAACGGCAACGAAACCCATTCGGCCGGCGACGGCGCCAACGCTCTCAGCGAACAGTTCACCGTGGTGGCCGGCGACAGCAACGGCGACACCGCCACCGGCACGCTCGACGTCAACATCACTGACGACGTGCCCAAGGCTGTCGATGACAGCAACGCCAACACCGCGTCGGAAACCCTGCTGACCCTGACCGGCAGCGTGCTGCCAAACGACACCCAGGGTGCCGACCGCATTCCCACGGGCCCCAATAGCGGCCCGGTGATTGGCGGCACCTTCACCGGCACCTACGGCACCCTGGTGCTCAATCCCAACGGCACCTACACCTACACCCTGAACACCAGCGATGCCGATTTCAAAGCGCTGCACGGCGGCGGCAACGGCACCGAGAATTTCACTTACACCCTCACCGATTCGGACGGCGACACCAGCACCGCCACGCTGGTGCTGCAGATCCACAACAACGACGATCCGGTGACCATCGATGGCCTCACCGTCAACGGCGGCGAACTCACCGTCTACGAGAAAAACCTCGGCGACGGCAGCAGCCCTGATGCTCCGGCGCTGACCCAAAGCGGCACCTTCACCATCACCGCCCTCGACGGCGTGCAAACCCTGAGCGTTGGCGGCATCAACGTGGTGGTCGGCGGTGTGTCGTCAGGCTTCCCGCAATCCATCACCACCCC
>NZ_AZVV01000019.1:0-149572 GCF_000514395.1 Pseudomonas sp. URMO17WK12:I12 | reverse complement strand
AAAACTGCGTAACTCTTTGTTTACCAAGGAGTTTTCCGTTTCGACTGCGCCGGAAGTGGGGCGAATTATAGACATCCAGAATCTGCCGTCAAGCACTGATTTGGTTTTTCTATCGATCAATCCAAAATCGCTGCTATATATAGACGCGCCGGCCACGAATGCGCACTATATTGCCCAACTGCACGACATCAATACTCTCGCTTCCTTTTTCGGACGATGCCACGTAATGAATGATCAGCCCCGCAGCCTTGCCTCGACCTTGTTCTCGGTAGGCCTGTTAATAATAGCCATGGCCTCGATCCAGTCCGGAGCATCCCTGGCTAAAAGCATGTTTCCGGTGATTGGTGCTCAAGGAACCACTACCCTGCGCCTGATGTTCGCCAGCGTGATCATGCTGCTCATGCTACGGCCATGGCGGGCGAAGCTCACCGCAAAATCCCTGCGCACCGTCATCATCTATGGCATGGCACTGGGCGGCATGAACTTCCTCTTCTATATGTCGTTACGCACCGTCCCCTTGGGTATTGCCGTAGCTCTGGAGTTCACTGGGCCGTTGGCTGTGGCGATCTATGCTTCACGCCGTGCGATCGACTTTTTGTGGATAGCACTCGCGGCTATCGGCTTGCTGCTCTTGATCCCTACAGGAGCGACAAGTGCCGGGATTGATCTTGAAGGTGCCGGCTATGCATTGGGCGCGGGTGTCTGCTGGGCGCTGTACATTCTATTCGGGCAAAAGGCCGGCGCCGACAATGGTGTGCAGACTGCTGCATTGGGCGTGATGATTGCTGCATTGTTCGTAGCCCCTATCGGCATCGTCCATGCCGGCGCCGCGCTGCTGACTCCGTCGCTGATCCCCGTGGCCATCGGCGTAGCCATTCTCTCCACCGCCCTGCCCTACACACTGGAGATGGTCGCGCTCACCCGAATGCCAGCTCGCACGTTTGGCACATTGATGAGCATCGAACCTGCGATTGGCGCGTTGTCAGGCCTGTTGTTCCTCCACGAATACCTTTCACTGTCACAGTGGATGGCTATCTTGTGCATCATTCTGGCTTCCGTGGGTGCCACCATGACCATGGGCAGCAGTGCCAAGCCAGCGGTTGCGGCAGATTGAGACAGGATTTGACGCAGGTCTGGTAATTGCCGCTCAATTAGGCCATGTTTAGGCCCGCAACCCAGTGCCATACATGGATTTTTCAGGATAGGGACATCAGAACGCTTCAGCGAAAGCGAATGCAGCCAGACCCGGGCGCAAGATCCGGGAACGCTATAAGGACAGCAATGAAACGAATTTTGATATTGATCGCCGTGCTTGCAGTTGCGGGCTGCGCGGCGACCTCGAAAACATCAGTCAAGCATGGCAAGAAAGGGCTGCATATCAACTGTTCAGGGCTCTCATCCTCCTGGGACAAGTGCTACACCAGCGCAGCCAACTCGTGCGCCCCCAAGGGATACAAGGTCATCGCCAAGTCAGGGGACGCGGTGGAAGAACCAGGCGATTATCCATTCGGCCTCAACCCCGCCGGCTACACCAGCCGCAGCATGATCGTCATTTGCAAGTAGGTTGCTGCCGCCCGGCAATCTGGCGGCCAATCTCATCGTAGCTGGACTTCAACACATTACGCTGGATGTCTGGCGTCGCCAGCATCCGCGCGACGACCAAAGCTCCGATACATTGCGACAAAATGGCCCAAGCCAGGCTGTCGCTCTCCAGGATGCGCGCCCAACTCTCCTGTAGCTGACAAATCCAGCGCTCAGCCTGCTGACGAACCAGCACATCCGAACGAGCGATCTCAGCCCCCAACGCGGGTAATGCACAGCCGGATTCCGGATGTTCGACATGCGCCATGCTCAGGTAGTGCTTGAGGCACCGTTCAAGCTTTTCACGCCCCTGATCGGCGCTTAATCGCTCCAGGCTTTGACACAGCTCACGCTCGACAATTGAGGCGAACAGTTCGTCTTTTGACGAGAAATGGCTGTAGAACGCCCCGCCGCTCAAACCAATCGCCTTCATCAATCCGTCGACACCGACCGTGGCAAAACCCGACTTCTTGGCTGACACCGCGCTGCTTTCCAGCAGCCTCTCTTTGGTTTCCAACTTGTGACTGGCCGAGTAGCGCATTGCCCTCTCCTCAGGATTGATCGCCTTGACGCGTGCCAAATCGTAGCATAACGTTCGTTTAGTTAACGATCGTTTAGCAAAGGGATCAACCCATGAATAATAAGAAAGTCGTACTGGTTGTCGGCGCGGGGGATGCTACCGGCGGCGCCATTGCCAAGCGTTTTGCCCGAGAAGGCTACGTCGCCTGTGTCACCCGCCGCAGTGCAGACAAGCTTCAGCCGCTGGTCGACACCATCAAAGCCAATGGCGGTGACGCCCACGGTTTTGCCTGCGATGCGCGCAAGGAAGAAGAGGTGATAGCGTTAGTCGAACAGATCGAAAGCGAGATCGGCCCCATCGAAGCGTTTGTGTTCAATATCGGCGCGAATGTGCCCTGCAGCATTCTTGAAGAAACGGCCCGCAAGTATTTCAAGATATGGGAAATGGCCTGTTTTTCAGGTTTTCTCAATGCTCGTGAAGTCGCCAAGCGCATGGCCAAACGCCAACGGGGCACCATCCTGTTCACCGGAGCCACCGCTGGTATGCGCGGTGCCGCGGGATTCGCAGCATTCGCCGGTGCCAAGCATGGCATTCGAGCCTTGGCCCAAAGCATGGCCCGTGAACTCGGCCCCATGAACATTCATGTTGCTCATGTCGTCGTCGACGGTGCTATCGATACCGATTTCATCCGAGAGAGCTTCCCGGAAAAGTACGCGACCAAGGATGAAGACGGCATTCTCAACCCCGAGCATATCGCCGAGAACTATTGGTATCTGCACAGCCAGCCACGGGACGCCTGGACGTTCGAACTGGATTTACGGCCCTGGAGCGAACGCTGGTAAGCCCTCCCTCTACAACTATAAACAGAGTGCACCGACCATGAGCAAAACCGTGGAGTTCTTTTTCGACCTCGGCAGCCCGGCCACCTACCTGGCCTATACCCAGCTCCCCAAAATCTGTGAGCAAACCGGCAGCCAATTGATTTACACACCGATGCTGCTGGGTGGCGTCTTCAAGGCCACCGGTAACGCTTCGCCTGCAGTCATTCCGGCCAAGGGCCGCTACATGTTTCAAGACCTGGACCGCTATGCAAAACGCTATGGCGTGCCACTGAAATTCAATCCGCATTTCCCCATCAACACCCTGATGCTCATGCGTGCGGTGACCGGGATTCAGTTACGTCATCCCGAGCGCTTCCTGGCGTTTATCGACTGTCTGTTCAAGGCCCTCTGGGTCGAAGGTCGCAGCCTTGATGACCCGGCCACCGTCGCCGCCGTGTTGACACAAAACGGCTTTGACCCCGATGAAGTACTCGCCCTGACAGCCGACGAAGAGGTTAAAGCCGCCCTTAAGGACAATACCGAGAAAGCAGTACAGCGCGGTGTCTTCGGGGCGCCGAGTATGTTCGTCGACAATCAGTTGTTCTTCGGCCAGGATCGGCTGGACTTCGTGGTTGAAGCCCTGAGTTAAATCTCGACCACCAACCGCCCCTGCGCACCTCCCGCAACGACCAACTCATGAGCGGTCTCGGCAGTTTCCAGCGTGAACTGCCGAGGATCGAGCATCGGTTTCAACTGACCCGCCTCAATCAGCCGCGTCGCATCCTGAAGAATCTGCCCGTGATGCTCACACCCCTTGCCAGTCAACAGCGGCAACAGCGTAAACACCCCGGAATAAGTCGCCCCACGAAACGACAACGGCGCAAGGCTGTGTTGGCCCCAGCCCAGACAGCTCACTACATGCCCTTCATAAACCCGAACTGCCTTGAATGAATCATCCAATACCCCACCGCCCACCGTGTCATAGACGACATCGAAGCCCTCCCCCGAAGTGAACTCAGCCACATAGTCCTCCACCGACGACGCACGATAATCGATGAACGTTGCACCAAAGCTTTCAATAAGCCCCTTATGACCCGCTGAACCCGTGGCGAACACTTCTGCACCGAAAGCCCGGGAAATTTGCACAGCAACATGTCCGACTCCACCCGCACCACCGTGAATCAGCACTTTTTGACCAGCCCGAACCCGCGCCCGATCAACCAGCCCTTCCCATGCCGTGATCAATACCAACGGCAACCCTGCCGCCTCGCGCATGCTCAGATTTTTCGGTTTGTGCGCCAGAAGCCGCGAATCAACCACCGCGAACTCCGCGAGAGAGCCCTGCGCACCACCGATTCCAGTCGCCATCGCATAGACCTCATCGCCCGACAGCCACTCACTGACGCCCTCTCCTATCGCCTCAACGGTCCCCGCGAGGTCCATGCCCAACACAGCCGGCAATGGCTGCCGGGCATGAGCCGCCTGCCCCGAACGAATCTTCGCATCCAGCGGATTCACCCCGCTGGCCTTGATCCTCACCAGCACTTGGCCCGCTCCAGGCACCGGCCGCGGCAGGGAAACCAAGCGTAAAGGGCCGTTGGCCGTGTCAACCATCAGAGCGCGCATTTCAAGTGAGTCAGTCATTTCGGCAAATTCCGTGAGAAGTGGATGTGGAATTAATCTTCTTCCAGTTCACTCATACCGATAAGACGCTATATCGCTATAGTGATCATGCCCATATGGCATCAATGAGAATTCACGTGGACACACTCAACGCAATGGCCACGTTCGTCCGGGTCGTCGAACGTGGCAGCTTTTCGGCCGTTGCCCGGGAGATGCAGACCAGCCAGCCGACTATCAGCAAGTTATTAAGGGCGCTGGAAATCAGACTGGGCGCCAAGCTGATTACCCGTAGCACCCGCCAACTGTCACTGACCGATGAAGGTCAGCGCTACTACAACGAATGCCGGCAAATCCTGGCCGCCGTGGACGCGGCGGAACAGCGTTTTCGATCAGGTCGCGAATCCGTCGCCGGCAACCTGAAAATCGGTTCATCCGTAAGTTTCGGGCGCTTGCACATTGCGCCGCGACTCCCTGCGTTTCTCAAAGCGCACCCTCAGGTTCAGATCGACCTGCAACTCAGCGATCAAAATCAGGACCTGGTCAGTGAAGGGCTGGACGTGACATTCAGAATCGGTGAGTTGGCCGACAGTGGTCTGCTCGCACGCCACGTCGGTACGACCCACCGGATCACGGTTGCAGCGCCTGACTACCTTGAGCAACACGGCGAGCCGCACACCCCGGAAGAACTCGGCGCGCACAATTGCCTGCAATTCAATTTGCTGAACAGTCAGAACCTATGGCATTACGAAAGAGGCAACCAACACCACGAAGTGCGCATCAGGGGTAATGCGCAAAGCAACAACTCCGAGGCCATTCGCGAGATGGTGCTGGGGGGATTGGGCATTGCGCTGTCGCCGGTGTGGCTATTCAGCGAGGATCTGAAGGCCGGCCGAGTGAAGGCGATTTTGCAAGACTACACGGCGCAGTCGCTGCCGATTCATGCCGTGTCCCCGGCGAATCGTCGCCAATCCGCCAGGGTCAAAGCTTTCGTGGACTACATGAGTCAGGCGCTAAAACAAGCGCCTGAACTCCAGCCCGTCAAATAGCCGCGGTACGGGTGTTCAACCATTCAAGGGCCGCGCCATCGAGCAATGGGCTCAAGCGCTCCCGCACTTCGGCGTGGTAGGCGTTGAACCACTGCTTCTCTTCCAGGGTCAGCAGCGACGGCTCCAGGCAACGGGTGTCGATCGGGCACAGTGTCAGGGTTTCGAACTTGAGGAATTCACCAAATTCGCTGGAACCCGCCTCACGGTTCAGCACCAGGTTCTCGATACGCACGCCCCAACGGCCCGGACGATAAGTGCCCGGCTCGATGGACGTGATCATGCCCGGTTGCATCGCCGTTTGCGGAGCCGCAGCAGCCTGATAGGCGATGACCTGCGGACCTTCGTGAACGTTGAGGAAGTAGCCAACGCCATGGCCGGTGCCGTGACCGTAGTCGACGCTTTCAGCCCAGATCGGCGCGCGAGCGATGGCGTCGAGCAATGGCGACAGAATCCCACGAGGGAATTGCGCGCGGGACAGCGCGATCACGCCTTTGAGGACGCGTGTGCAATCGCGTTTCTGTTCAGCAGTGGGTGTACCGACCGGGACCATTCGCGTGATGTCGGTGGTGCCACCCAGGTACTGACCGCCGGAGTCGATCAGCAGCAGACCGTCGCCCTCGATCACTGCGTGCTCTTCTTCGGTCGCGTGGTAGTGCGGCATCGCGCCATTGGCGTTGAACGCAGCAATGGTGTTGAAGCTCAGCGACACGTAGCCCGGACGGCGGGTGCGCGCGGCCGTGAGGTGTTCGTCGATGGTCAGCTCGGTGATGCGCTCACGACCCAAGGCCGAGTCCAGCCACGTGAAGAATTCGCACAGGGCGGCACCGTCCTGTTCCATCGCCTGACGAATATGCTCGGCATCGGCCAGGCTTTTTTGCGACTTGGCGAGCGTGGTCGGGTTCAGGCCTTCGACCAGTTTTACGCCTTTGTCGAGGTTATCCAGCAAACCGGCGGTGACGCGCGCCGGATCGACTTGCAGGCTCGCGCCGCTCGGCACGGCGCGCAACGCAGCAGCCACTTCGCTGTAATCGCGCAGGGTCACGCCGTCTTGTTCGAGCACCGCACGCAGTTCAGTATCGACTTTGCTCAAAGCGACGAACAGGGTGGCCTGCTCCTGACTGATCAAGGCGAAAGATACAAACACCGGATTGAACGACACATCGCCGCCGCGCAGATTAAATAGCCAGGCAATGTCATCAAGGGTCGCGATGAAATGCCAGTCAGCACCACGTTCTTTCAACACTTCGCGCAGTTTCGCCAGTTTCTCGCCACGGCTGACCGTCGCCTGCGGCGGTAAATGCTGGTAGATCGGCTCATTCGGCAATGTCGGGCGATCGCTCCAGACTTCGCTCAACAGATCGATGTCGGTCCGCAGGCGGGCACCGCGCTCTTCGAGTTTGCCACCTAGCGTACGCGCCGACGCCACGGCCATCACTGCACCGTCCACCGCGACGACGCCGCCTTCAGGGGTTTGCTCGGCCAGCCAGTCCAACGGGCCAGGTTGACCCGGTTGCAGCTTGACCAATTCGATGCCGCTGCCCTTGAGTTCCTTGGTCGCTTGCTCCCAGTAACGACTGTCGGCCCAGACGCCGGCAAAATCCGGGGTCACGATCAGTGTGCCGACCGAGCCATGGAAGCCCGACAACCACTGCCGTCCCTGCCAGTAACCCGGCAAATATTCCGACAGGTGCGGATCGGCCGACGGCACCAGCAAGGCATGAATGCCTTCGCGGCTCATCAGTTCGCGGGTTTGCGCCAGGCGCTGTGGCACCGATCCATTGATCGAAGGCTGCGTACTCATCGTGTCTCCTGCTAATCACTTCAGCTTATTGTTGAGTGCCGATCTGAGTCGGCGCTTTAAGGCGCTACTGCCAGAATGCCGGGGCACTGGCGCAGGCCGCTTTGATCAGGTGCACCGCTTGGTCGATGTCTTGCTCGGTGGTGAACCGGCCGAGGCTCAAGCGGATGGTGCGACTCGCCGAGCGGGCGTCATGCCCCAGGGCCAGCAGCACATGGGATGGCGCGTTGCTGGCGGAGTTACAGGCCGACGTCGCAGAAAAAGCGATCGAATGGCTCAACGCCGCAGAATTGAACTCACCTTCGCTGAACGTCAGGCTGAGGGTGTGGGGAATGCGCTGGGCCGGGCTGCCATTGAGGCGAACACCGGGAAGGCTCAGCAACTGCTCAAGCAACCGTTCGCGCAAGCGCACGATCGTGGCTTTCTCGTCATCGAACAGGTCGGCGGCCAAGGCGAAGGCCGCGCCCATCGCTGCGATCTGATGAGTCGCCAGGGTACCGGAGCGCAACCCGCCTTCGTGACCACCGCCGTGAATCTGAGCCTGCAAGCGTTGCTGCGCGCGCGGGCCGACGTACAACGCACCGATGCCTTTGGGACCGTAGATCTTGTGCGCGGAAAACGACATCAGGTCGACCGGCAGGCGCGCCAGATCAATGGCCACCTTGCCCGCGCCTTGAGCGGCGTCGACGTGAAACAACGCATCGCGAGCACGCACGACTTCGCCGATGGCGGCGATATCATTGACAGTGCCGAGTTCGTTATTGACCAGCATCAGCGACACCAGAAAGGTGTCTTCGCGCATCGCTTCGCTGACTGCTTGCGCCGTGATCAAACCTTCGGCGTCAGGCACCAGGTACGTGACCGCAACCCCGGCGTCCTGCAATTGCTTCGCCGTGTCGAGAATCGCCTTGTGTTCGATCTGGCTGGTAATGATGTGCCCGCCGCTGACACCACGGGCCTGGGCCACGCCTTTGAGCGCGAGGTTGTTGGATTCAGTGGCGCCGGAGGTCCAGACGATTTGCTGCGCCGTGGCGCCAACCAGTTCGGCAACCTGCTGCCGGGCGTGCTCGACCGATTGCCTGGCTTGCTGACCATAGGCATGGGAGCTGGACGCCGGGTTGCCGAAATTGCCGGTAAAACCCAGACACTCGACCATGACCTTGATGACCCGCTCATCCACCGGCGTGGTGGCGGCGTAATCGAAATACAACGGACGCTTATTCATAAAAGACTCGCAGAGCGTGTTCCGGGATCAGGAAGCTCATGACGGAAACGTCGAGGCGCAGCCTTGTGAGCTGCGCCGATATTTCAGCACGTTAGAAATACCTGATCGGAAGCCGTTAAAGAAGAACAACTTCATTTAAAAGTGCGTAGGAACGCTCCTGAAGTCGAGCTTAACAGGCATCGGGCAACCGGTTGAAGCAATGCGTCAGCTAAAGCTTTCAAGAAGTAACGGATACAGCGACGCCACCAACAGCGCCGCCATGCCCCAGTTGAACAGGCGCAACCAGCGGCGGTCCTTCAACACATTGCGCAACAACGTGCCGCACCCGGCCCAGAGACCGACGCTCGGCAGGTTGATCAAGGCAAACACCGCCGCAATGATGATCACGTTGGTGAAATAACCCTGCATCGGCGTGTAGGTGCTGATGGCACCGATGGCCATGATCCACGCCTTTGGATTGACCCATTGGAACGCCGCTGCGCCCAGGTAAGTGATGGGTTTGCTTTCGCCGTTCTCGCTCTCGGAGACCGGACCTGAATGGGCGATTTTCCATGCCAGGTACAGCAGATACGCCGCGCCGACGTAACGCAGCACGGTATAGAGCAAAGGATAGGTTTTAAACACGGCACCGAGGCCGAACCCGACGGCGACCACCAGGACAAAGAAACCACAGGTGACGCCCAACATATGCGGGATGGTGCGGTTAAAGCCGAAGTTCACACCCGATGCCAGCAACATGGTGTTGTTGGGGCCGGGAGTAATCGAGGTGACGAGCGCAAACAAGGCCAAGCCCATCAGCAGATCGAGTGAAAGCGTCATCAGCGGCAGTCCATGAGGGTCAATCGGGTGTTAAGACCCTATCGCACGCCTTGCCGGAAACCCATGGACAGTTACGTGAAACTTCGAGCAGTACAGTTTTCGATCAGCTTGGACGACCATGAAGCTGTACAGCACGTTCGGCGTTCATCTCGCCCTGTTTATCGAAGCTGAACGACTTTTGCGGTTGACCGAGCAAGGCGGCTTTCTTCGCGTGGTATTCCTCGAAGGACAGGCCACGACGATTCAAATCCTCTAGCGCCAATTCCTTTGATTCCTCGGCGGTGTACGGCCGCAATTCCGGTGAAACATGACTGGCACATCCGGCAAGCACAGAGACCGCGAGCAGCAGAAAAGTGGCGATTAGAGGTTTCATTTTTGGCGTCCTGCATCTGGGTTCGGGGGAATGAACACAGGCTACTCGCGCGGCTTGGCGGGCAGAAATCAACGCTCTCAATAGTGGCTATCGACTTTGGTAAACACTCTCCAGGTACGCCAAAACATATTCATTAACGAACTATAAATATTTATTTTTTGCCGATTGGCGTCTACGCCACCGAAGCCGATTTCTCCAACTACCAAATAACCGGTGAGCCCTTGAAGGCCTGCATTCGTCTTGTTGCAGAAAGCGCAATCAGGTGCACACCGCTGCCCTGCTGGGCCTGAGCCGAAACGTGACGCGCACGCGGCTGATCAAGATCGGCGAACTGGCCGTGAACAAACGCCGGGTGATGGAGAATGTCCAGGGCGAGCGGGTGATGCAGTTGTCGATTTAACCCACCAGGCGGCAGTGCAGCGCGTTGTCGTGGCTGAGCGCCAGGCTGTGCAGCACCTGGAACGAGCCGAACGTCACGGTCTTCGCCTGATGCGCGCGGATCAGCTGCCAGAAATCCTGCTCGCCGCTTTCGAAACTGCGAAAGGCCGCCTCTCCCGCCGCGCGGGTTTGCCATTGCAGGTAGTTGAGCACCCGCCGGCCGTCGTCGCTGGCCTGGATGCTGGCACTCAGAAAACCACTGAAATCCCGGGCCAGACGCTCGGTCTGCCGGGACAACGCCGACACCAGTGCAGGCTGCTGATGCGGCTCGATCTCGAACTCGATCAGTTGGGTGAAGCTGCGATTGTTCTCTGACGATTGCATGAATAGTCCCCCTCACGTGTCAGGCGGATCTTGCGATCCGAAGGCCTGCAGGGTAAAACCTCGAGTTAACTAAAGGTCAAGCAGGATTTTTAAATGATCACCCCGGACACTCTGCACAAGGAACTCACCGTCGGCCAATTGGCCGCCCGCAGCGGTGTGGCGGTCACGGCGCTGCACTTTTATGAATCGAAGGGGCTGATCAACAGCACGCGCAATCAGGGCAACCAGCGGCGCTATCCACGGGAAGTGTTGCGGCGGGTGGCGCTAATCAAAGTCGCGCAGCGCCTGGGGATTCCGTTGGCGGAGATCGGTGAAGCGTTGAAATCGCTACCGGATAACCGCGCACCGACGGCGGCGGACTGGAAGGTGTTGTCGGCGCAATGGAGTCAGGACCTGGATGAACGGATCAATCAGCTGACGTTGCTGCGCGACAAGCTCAATGGCTGCATCGGGTGTGGGTGTTTGTCGATGGAGGCGTGTCCGTTGCGTAATTTTGGCGATGCGCTGGGGGAACAGGGGCCGGGAGCGCAGCTGCTGGAATTGGGGACAGGTCCGAAATAGCGACGCGGCTATCGCGGGTCAGGATGAACTGCCGATCCTCATCCGAATTCAACGCCTTGGCCAGTTTCTGCAAGGCCGGATCATTGATGTTGTCCGGCCGCGCCGCCAGAAATTCGATGTACAGGCTCCTGCCCTTCTCGACAATCAACGCGCTGTTGGTGTCGATCCCCGCTTCCAGCGCGTCGTTGGCAATGACAAACGCCAGGTTGACCTGACTCACCGAGCGCGAGTTCTCTACAACTGTATTTAACAGAGCCATTGCAGCTTCTGTGCCGAGCCCCCCTGCTTTCGGGGGGGGGGTGACGGGAATTTATCAGCGTTTCTGATGATGCAGCCGAGCAATCTGCTGCCGCGCTGTTGCTGGCTGAACAGTGTGGCTGCTCGTCGGGTGCTCGGCTGGCAACACGACGCTGACCTATATTTATTCGGCCGGAAATCGGCGCAGGACACTTTCCACCCACAACAACAAACAGGGAGATTCATCATGAGCGTCAAACCCATTCCAGAGGGTTATCACAGCATCACCCCGTATCTGGGCATTCAAAAAGCGGCCGAAGCGATCGAGTTCTACAAGAAGGCCTTTGGCGCCATCGAAGTCATGCGCCTGGCCATGCCCGATGGCGGCATTGGTCACGCCGAACTGAGGATCGGCGACTGCCCGATCATGCTCGGCACGCCATGTGATCAGGGGCCGTTGAGCAACCCGGACAAGTCGCCGTCAGTGGGTCTGCATCTGTATGTGACGGATGTGGACAAGTCCTATAAACAGGCGATTGATGCGGGTGGCACGGTGGTGTCCGAGGTTAAGGATCAGTTTTATGGCGACCGCTCCGGGACGTTGAAAGATCCGTATGGGCATTTGTGGTTTTTGGCCACGCGCAAGGAAAACCTGACTCAAGCGCAGATTGAGCAGCGGGCGAAGGAGATGTTTCAGCAGGGTTGAGAGCTTTGTCGCCTGATCGGGCCCCATCGCGAGCAAGCTCGCTCCCACAGGTACAGCGGTGATCCTGTGGGAGCGCGCTTGCTCGCGATGGGGCCATCCCCAACATCGCAAATCCCCCCGGTAACAACTTCTCGCCAATAAGAAACATTTACTTTCATCTCCCCCTTCGGGATTTCTGTTCCTCATCCGTCTTATAGAGATGCAGTCGGCGTGCGCCCGCAACAGCCATCGCTGGCCTTTTCATGGACCTCATCGCTGGGAAGCCCGCAGCAGAGGTTCTCTCATCGATACAAGACCTTTAATCATGTCGAAGAAATCCCGTTCCAAACTCTGGTTTCTGGTCCACAGCTGGCTGGCATTACCGATCTGGTTTTTCGTGCTGATTGTCTGTGTCACCGGCACATTGGCGGTGATCAGTCAGGAAATCGTCTGGCTGGCCAACCCGCAAATGCGCGCCAGCCAGCCGTCGGACGATGCGCCGTTACTCAGCTATGACCAGATCATCGCGGCAATCAAACAGGCCGAACCGGACACGCTGGTCGAATCCATCAGCCGCCCCGATGAATCCCACTTCGCCCTCGACGTCAGCGTCAGCTACCCCGACGGCCGCTCGGTGACCGTGTACGTCAACCCGTACAGCGGCGTTATTCAGGGCACCGCCCCGGCCTTCGATTTCAAGGCGTTTACCCGCGCGTTGCACGGCTGGTGGCTGGTGCCGTTCACCAATGGCTACAGCTGGGGCTGGTACCTGGTGTCCTTCTTGAGCCTGCCGCTGCTGGCCTCGCTGGTCACCGGGCTGGTGGTCTACAAAAAGTTCTGGAAGGGCTTCTTCCGGCCGACCCTGCGCATTCGTCATGGCGCGCGGATTTTCTGGGGCGACTTTCATCGCCTCAGTGGCATCTGGTCGATCTGGTTTATTGCGGTGATTTCCATCACCAGCACTTGGTTCCTGATTCAGGCGTTCATGTTCGATAACCAGGTCTCGATTTCCACCGCGCCGGTGGCCCTGGTGGTGCCGCGTGAAAGCGTACCGGTGAGCAGCGATGGCTCCCCTGCACCGACGATCAGCCTCGAAACCGCGATTGCCCAGGCCAAGGAACGCATTCCCGGCCTGGAAGACAGCTTCGTCAGCCTGCCCGCCAATGCCTACAGCTACTTGTCGGTGGGTGGACGCAGTTGGTATCCGCTGATGTACCAGACGGCCGATATCAACCCATACACCGGCGACGTCGCCGCCACGCGCTTGCTGTCGGACCGCAGCGGCCTGGAGCTGGTGACCGAGTCCATGCGCCCCTTGCACACCGGTGATTTCGGCGGGATCTGGATCAAGCTGATCTGGTTCTTCTTCGGTTTGATCCTGAGCATGATGGTCCTCAGCGGCCTGCTGATCTGGACCAAACGCACCGCCCTCGCCACCGCCACCGCCAACGCTCTCAAGCGCAGCCACAAACAGCCACGGGTGCAAGCCGCGACGGAGGTCAGCCAATGAACGCGCACGCCAAGCAAACACCGGACTCGACCCTGCGCCGCTTCTGGCTCAAATGGCGCTTCCATATCAACGTTCTGCTGTTGTTGGTGCCACTGGG
Source organism: Pseudomonas sp. URMO17WK12:I12 (assembly GCF_000514395.1). Taxonomy (NCBI): domain Bacteria; kingdom Pseudomonadati; phylum Pseudomonadota; class Gammaproteobacteria; order Pseudomonadales; family Pseudomonadaceae; genus Pseudomonas; species Pseudomonas sp. URMO17WK12:I12. The sequence continues at coordinate 135,914 of NZ_AZVV01000019.1, read as the reverse complement.
GTTCATGCCCAAATACTTCGCTGACGAGGCGCTGTTTCGCGGAGATACCGGGCTCGGTGAGCGGGAGATAGGGGAAATCCAGGTCGGCCCGTGGAGCCTGCGCCTGGCCGAACTGCGCAATGAAGCCCCGACGCTCGACGGACCCGCCGGCCACATGAAGAACTTCACCGCCGCACTGTGCGACAGCTGCCGCGATCAGGTCAAGGCGACTTACCTGCGCATCGGCAAACCGCGCAGCCTGCGGGCCGCCGGGGTGATTTTCTTCGGCACGCCGCATCGCATGGGCGCCATGGTGCCGATCCCGGAAAAGACCAAGGCTGACGCCGAGCTGTGGATCACCATGGAAGGCTGGGACGGCGCGATGCACCAGGCCGCCCTCCCCCTGAGCCAGGCATCGCCGGCCACCGTCGCGTGGCTGAACCAACAAGGAGGCAAACCATGATCAGCATTTTTCGCCCACTTCAAACTGTGTTGCTGGTGCTCTGCGCCGGATTCAGTGCCAGCGCGCTGGCGCACAACCCGATGTGCGAATGCAAAGCCGTCGATGCCGAACAGATCAAATGCACCGGCGGCTTCTCCGACGGCAGCGGCGCACCGGGCGTGACCCTGGACGTGATCGGCTACGACGAAACCATTCTGGTGCCGGGCAAGCTCGGCGCCGATTCCACGCTGACCTTCAAGAAACCCGGCGCGGAATTTTATGTGCTGTTCGACGCCGGTCCCGGCCACGTCGTCGAGATCGACCAAGCGGACATCGAAACCCCATGAGTACGCCCACCACATACGTCGTCCGTCCGGCTGGTGCCGGCCATGAAACCCTTTATGTGCTGCTGTTGTGCCTGATGATTCTGGCGGTGGCCGGCTCGGTGGTTGCCTGGCGCCACGAGTCCCAGGCCGTGAGCAGCGTCGGCAGCCATCAACTGGATGCCCGCCGCGACTTGAGCGCGTCCGAGCAAGGGATCTACGCCGACCTGCGGGTAACGCTGGACGAGATTCACCTGCTGCAACAGGAACAGCAAACCCTGCCAACACCTGAAGCCCTCGCCGAGGAAGGTTTTGCACCCTTCGCCCAAGACGCCAGCTCCGTCAGTCGTGGCGCCCATCAATGGCAATTGCTCGACGCCAAGGCGTACTTCGGCCAGAGCCAGGCACCCGCCGTGGCCGGTTCGTTTTTGATGCGCCTGACCGCTGGCGACGAGGCACCGGACATCTGGCTCCACCGCGCCACCGACCTCCAAGCCCCGACCGACCTGACGGACGCCGCCCTCGAAAGCACCGGCTGGCAACTGATCGTCGCGCAATTCGATGCCGGCGTGACCCGCCAGCATCGGCACTGACCCCTCGCCTTCAACCGAGAGAAGACCGCTTCCCCATGCCTATTTCATCTTTCCTGCGCCTGCTATCGGTCGGCTTGCTGGCCTGCCTGCTGACTCCTCTGGCCCATGCCGACGACGCCAAACGCCTGCGCATCGGCATCACCCTGCACCCTTATTACAGCTACGTCGCCAACATCGTCGGCGACAAGGCTGATGTGGTGCCGCTGATTCCGGCCGGTTTCAATCCGCACGCCTACGAGCCCCGCGCCGAGGACATCAAGCGCATCAGCGGACTGGACGTGATCGTGCTCAATGGCGTCGGTCATGACGACTTCGCCGACCGCATGATTGCCGCCAGCGAAACCCCGAACATCACGGTGATCGAAGCCAACGAAAACGTGCCGCTGCTGGCCGCCACTGGCGTCGCCGCACGCGGTGCGGGCAAGGTGGTCAACCCGCACACGTTCCTGTCGATCAGCGCCTCGATTGCCCAGGTCAACAACATCGCCCGGGAACTGGGCAAGCTTGATCCGGCCAACGCCAAGACCTATACGCAAAACGCCCGCGCCTACGGCAAACGTCTGCGGCAGATGCGCGCCGACGCCTTGGCGAAGCTGACCCAGGCACCCAACGCCGCACTTCGCGTGGCCACCGTTCACGCGGCTTACGATTACCTGCTGCGTGAATTCGGCCTCGAAGTCACTGCGGTGGTTGAACCTGCGCACGGCATAGAACCGAGCCCGAGTCAGTTGAAAAAGACCATCGACCAACTGCGTGAACTGGACGTGAAAGTGATCTTCTCGGAGATGGATTTCCCCTCCACTTACGTCGACACCATCCAGCGTGAATCCGGGGTGAAGCTGTACCCGCTGTCGCACATTTCCTATGGCGAATACACCGCCGACAAGTACGAAAAGGAAATGACCGGCAACCTCAACACTGTGGTCCGGGCGATACAGGAGTCGGGTCAATGACTGCTCAAGAAAACCTCTCGGCCCAAACCAGCGGCCCGACCTTGGACTTCAGCGATGTCAGCCTGACCCTCGGGCATACAACGATCCTCGACAACGTGACCTTTCAGGTTTCCCCCGGCAGTGTGCACGCGCTGGTCGGCCCCAACGGCGGTGGCAAGAGTTCGCTGATCAAGACCCTGCTCGGACAGATGCCGCATCAGGGGAAGCTGAGCCTGCAATGGCCGGACATACCCGGGACCATCGGCTACGTGCCGCAAGCCCTGGAGTTTGATCGCGGCCTGCCCATGACCGTCGACGATTTCATGGCCGCCATGTGCCAGCGCCGCCCGGCGTTCCTCGGTTTGAGCAAACACTACGCCGCCGCGATCGGTGAAGCGCTGGAACGGGTCGGCATGCAGGACAAACGCAAACGGCGCATGGGCGCATTGTCCGGCGGTGAGCGTCAACGGGTATTGCTGGCTCAAGGGCTGATCCCGGCGCCGCAACTGCTGGTGCTCGACGAACCGATGTCGGCGCTGGATGAAGCCGGTATCCGGGTGTTCGAACGGCTGCTCGGCGACTGGCGCCAAAGCGGCATCACCGTGCTGTGGATCGAGCACGATCTGGAGGCCGTCGGGCGCCTGGCGGATCGCGTCACCGGGCTCAATCGCCGGGTGTTGTTCGATGCCACGCCGAAACAGGCCCTGACCCCGGAACGTCTGCTGACTCTGTTTTCCACCCATCCACGGAGCGCTGCCAAATGAGCTACGAAGCCTTTCGCTTGATGGTTCAGGGCTGGGCGTCTTCGGGGTATCTGCCCGAGGCGCTGGCCTACGGATTTGTGGTCAACGCACTGCTCGCCGGCCTGTTGATCGGCCCGGTACTCGGTGGATTGGGCACATTGGTGGTGGTCAAGCGCTTCGCGTTTTTCTCCGAAGCGGTGGGTCATGCGGCGTTGACCGGCGTGGCCATCGGCATCCTGCTCGGCGAGCCCTACACCGGGCCTTATGGCAGCCTGTTCGGTTACTGCCTGCTGTTCGGCATTTTGCTCAATTACCTGCGCAACCGCACCGGCCTGGCGCCGGATACCTTGATCGGCGTATTCCTGTCGGTGTCGCTGGCATTGGGCGCGAGCCTGCTGCTGATTCTGGCGGGCAAGATCAACGTGCACATTCTGGAAAACGTGTTGTTCGGATCGGTGTTGACCGTCAACGGTAACGATCTGGCGGTCCTGGCCATCGTCGGTTCGCTGGTCATGGCGCTGGCCTTGCCACTGTACAACCGCATCATGCTCGCCAGTTTCAACCCGCAATTGGCGGCGGTGCGCGGGGTGGCGGTGAAGACCCTGGATTACCTGTTTGTGATTCTGGTGACGCTGATCACCGTGGCCGCGGTGAAGGTCATCGGCGCGATTCTGGTCGGCGCGCTCCTGGTGATTCCAGCCGCCGCCGCGCGCTTGCTCAGCCAGTCGCTCAAAGGCTTTTTCTGGTGTTCGGTGCTGATCGCCACGGTGAGCACGCTGTGCGGGATTCTGGCGCCGATTGTGTTCGACTTGCCCATCCCGTCCGGTGCCGCGATCATTTTGGTGGCCGGTATCGCTTTCGCCCTGTCCGCCATTGCGCGCGGTGTCGTCCCCAGCCTCAAAGGGAATCTCGGATAAATGGTTTTTTCTCTGCGTCAATTGACCCTGGCCGTGGCGCTCTGCGGGCTGGTCAACACCTCGTTTGCGGCGGACAACGCCAAACCACTGCATGTGCTGGCGTCCTTGCCAATCACTTACGGCTTGGGTGAAGTCTTGCTCAAAGGCACTGACGTCAACCTTGAACGTGCCGCACCGGCGAACCTGCCTGGCAGCCGTCAGACCGCGTACTTCACCGGCCGTGGTGCCCCGGCGCTGGCCAAACTGGCAACCCACGCCGACGCGGTGATCGGTCTGCGGTCACTGTGGGCGGATGATCCGCTGTACCCGATCTCCCGTCGCAGCAACATTCGCATTGTCGAAGTCGACGCCGCGCGCCCGGTGGACGGCGCCCTGCCCGGCATCGCCGTGCAGCCGGACAACAAGGTCGAGGGTTTGAACAGTCAGCCTTGGTTGTCCAGCAACAACATGGGGCGGATGGCGGACGTGATGGCCGCCGATCTCGTGCGCCTGGCACCAGAAGCCAAACCTGCAATCGAGGCTAACCTGGCGGCGCTGAAACAGCGCTTGCTCAAGTTCAGCGCCGACAGCGAAGCGCGGCTGGCCAGTGCTGACACTCTCAGTGTGATGAGCCTCAGTGATCACTTTGGCTATTTGATGGGCGGGCTCAATCTGGAGCTGATCGGGATCGATGCACGCCCGGATGCCGAGTGGACGCCGGAAGCGCTCAAGCGATTGGGCGCGACGTTGAAGGACAACGAGGTGGCGGTGGTGTTGCATCATCGGCAGCCTTCGGACGCGGTGAAAGCGGTGATCGCCGAGGCCGGTAGCCGGTTGGTGGTGTTGAGTGTGGATGCCGCGGATCCGGTGGCGGAGCTGGAGAGGAATGTGGACTTGGTGATCAAGGGGTTGAACGGGGTTTAAGTCAGTTGGACCGCGTTATCGTTTATCGCTGGCAAGCCAGCTCCCACAGGGATATGTGTCACACCCCGAATCCAATGTGGGAGCTGGCTTGCCAGCGATGAAGGCCTGATAAACAACACAACTTTCAGGCATGAAAAAGCCCGCTGACCTTCGCGGTTCAGCGGGCTTTTTCGTACGGTCAATCAGTGAGCCACTGCCGCCTGCTCTTCCATCTTGCGACGCAGACTCAGCGGGCGCATGTCCGTCCAGGTTTCTTCAATGTAAGCCAGGCATTCCTTTTTCAAACCGCTTTTGCCCACGGTGCGCCAGCCTTCCGGCACGGCTTTGTAGTCAGGCCAGATTGAGTATTGCTCTTCGTGGTTGACCACGACTTGAAAGAGGATGTCCTCGCGGTCGAATACTGAAGTCATGGGCGTTTCTCCATCGCTGTAGGGTGGGCTGCGCGGCGTGCGCAGCCGTTATGTAGAAAGAACGTTCAGGGCGGCAAAAAATTTAGAGACTGGCGGTGGCAGCGGTCATGGCCCGACCGAAAATCCCGGCCACCTGATCGATTTCAGCCGCCGTGATCACCAGCGGTGGCAGGAAGCGCACCACGCCGCCGTGACGGCCACCCAGCTCGAGAATCAACCCGCGCTTGAGGCATTCGCGCTGCACCAACGGCGCCAGTGCAGCCGATATCGGCGCATGACCCTGAGCGTCCGGTGCACCGGACGGGTCGACCAGCTCAACGCCGAGCATCAAGCCACGACCGCGGATGTCGCCCATGTGCGGGAAGTCCCGCTGCAGGATGCGCAGGTGTTCGCTCAAGCGCTCGCCCATCGCGGTCGCGTGCTCGCACACCTTGTGTTCGACCAGATAACGCATCACCGCGGAACCGGCGGCCATGGCCATCTGATTGCCACGGAAGGTCCCGGCATGCGCGCCCGGCAGCCAGGTGTCGAGCCAGTCGCGGTAAACCACCACTGCCAGCGGCAAGCTGCCGCCGATGGCTTTGGACATCACCACCACGTCCGGAATGATCCCGGCGTGTTCAAAGGCAAACATCTTGCCGGTGCGAGCGAAACCGCTCTGGATTTCATCGACGATCAAAGCCACGCCAGCCTTTTCGGTGATGCGGCGCACGCCGCGCAGCCAATCGAGATCCGCAGGTATTACGCCGCCTTCGCCCTGTACCACTTCCACAATCACCGCGGCCGGTAATTGCACGCCGGCCTCGGGATCATTCAGCAGGTTTTCCAGGTAGTTCAGATTGACCTGCACGCCCTGCGCCCCACCGAGGCCGAACGGGCAACGGTAATCGTAGGGATAGGGCATGAACTGCACACCGCTGCTGAGCAAAGCACCCAATGGCTTTTTCGGCCCAAGGCTGCCCATCAGGCTCAATGCGCCCTGGCTCATGCCGTGATAACCACCCTGGAACGACAACACGGTGCTGCGTCCGGTGGCGGTGCGCACCAGTTTCAGCGCGGCTTCCACCGCGTCGGTGCCGGTCGGGCCACAAAACTGGATTTTCGCCTCGGCAGCCAATGCCGGCGGCAGCAGCCCGAACAGGTCCTGCACAAACTGGTCCTTGACCGGCGTGGTCAGGTCGAGCGTGTGCAGCGGCAGTTCATCGCTCAGCACTTGCCGGATCGCTTCGATCACCACCGCATGGTTGTGCCCCAGCGCCAGCGTTCCGGCACCGGCCAGACAGTCGATGAAATGGCGCCCTTCGACGTCCTCGACATAAATGCCCTTGGCGCGTTTCAGCGCCAGGGGAATACGCCGTGGGTAGCTGCGGGCATTGGATTCCTGCTGGTTTTGACGGGCCAGCAGCGGCGATTCATTGAACTGGTACAGCGTTTCGGCAGGCGTCGGGACGATCCGGGCCGGCTGATCTTCGATAAGGCTGGTAGCGACTGACATTTCTCGACCCCTCAATAAGGTTTCCTGTTCTGGAAACGCATCAGGGGCTCAAGGATTTAGAGCGTCGACAACGCTTTGTGCATGGGAACCGCCTGAAGCCCGGCCACCGTGAAGGTTTCAGCGCAGGCCTGGTAACCCAGATGCCGGTAAAAGGCCTCGCCGGTTCGGGTGCTGTTGAGTCGTGCCTGGTGCACACCTTGCTCGATCAACCAGCCTTCAAGGTCGCGCACCAGCGCTTGCCCGACACCGCGGCGGAACCATTCCGGCTGCACGTAACAGAACGCGACCTTGCCGCTGATGCTGGCCATCGCGACGCCAACCGGTTTGTCATGCAACAGGGCGATGTTGAGGTACAACCGCGGGTCAGCCAGCCAGGGCTGGACGTGGCCGATGGTTTTGTTCTGGACCCAAGTGGCGACGGTGCGCGGGTCATTGCGGTGATCCAGTGCACACCCCACCCGAATGGAGCGCTCAAGGATACGGCTGATGATGCCCGCGTCGACGGAGGTTGCCTTGCAGATGTGAACCGATGCTTCCATGGCGCTGTTACCTCAATCCATTGAGAAAAAGCTGCCGGGGACGATAGCGCTGACGGCCGGCAAAAGGCCAATGAAGAGAAGTTACATTTGATGTGCAACACAGATCCCCTGTGGGAGCGAGCTTGCTCGCGATAGCGGTGGCACATCCAGAATTGATGTGACTGACAAATTGCTATCGCGAGCAAGCTCGCTCCCACAGGGTTTGGGGGTGTGAGTTAGATTGTTTGCAGGGGCATGGTCAGTTCAACCCGCAACCCATCCGGTCGGCTGTCGAACCGCAACGTGCAGCCGCAGCGCTGGACAATTGCCTGAACAATCGCCAGCCCCAACCCGCAACCGGTGCTCTGGCCATTGCGCCAGAAGCGTTGGGTCAGGTGCTGCAGGTCGTCTTCGGCAATCCCCGGTCCATGGTCGCGAACCAGAAAACGCGCACGATTGCCGGTGGTCTCCAGGCTCAATTCCACGGCGCCATCGCCGGGCGTATGGCGCAAGGCGTTGTCCAGCAGGTTACGTAACGCGGCAATCGACAACACGGCGGGCATTTGCACCGGCGCACTGGAGAACGTGTTCGGCATCTGCAGCTTGATGCGCTGCCGATCCCCGCTGGCGGCGTCCTGGATGGCCAGTTTCGCCACTTGTTCAGCGCTGCACTGTACGCCGTCGTCGAACGACAAACTGCCCTCGACCCGCGCCAGCAACAGCAGTTGTTCAAGAGTCCGGTGCATGCGGTCGGCGCCCTCTTCGGCGCGGGCCAGGGATTGGTCCCGCGCCGCGCCGTCGGTCATGCGCGCCACTTGCAGGTGGGTCTTGATCGCGGTCAGGGGGCTGCGCAATTCGTGCGCCGCATCGCCGGTCAGACGTCGTTCACGTTCGATGGTCTTGCCGATGCGCTGGAACAGCTGATTCTGCGTGTCCAGCAGCGGTTGCAGTTCACTAGGCAGCGGCTGTATCTGCAACGGTTCGAGGGAATCGGCGCTACGCCGCATCAGCGCATCGCGCATCCGGTTGAGCGGTGCCAGCCCTTGGCCGATGCCCAGCCACAGCAGGCACAAACAGCCGAGCAACGCCACACCCACCGGCACCGACGCGGCCAGCAGGATCGACATGTTCAGCGCCTCGCGCTCGATTTGCCGGTCGGCGGTGGTGATGCGCAGATCGCCGCGCGCCAGGGTGAAACTGCGCCACGGTGCGCCATCGATCATTTGGTCGTGAAAGCCCATTTTCTCGGCTTCCAGGGTTTGCTGCGGATCGGTGTGACTGCGGGCGAGGATTTCGCCACGCAATGAACTGACCTGACAGGCCATGCCGCCGGGGACATTCAATTGTTCAGCGCTGAAATGGGTGCCCTCGCCCTTGGTCGGCAACGCGGGCAATTGCTCCATCAGGCCGGCGACCATGCGCGCTGAAGCCACCAGTCGCTGATCGAGGGAAAACATCATTTGGTTTCGCAGGTCGCTGAGCATCCAGGCCGCCGCCAGGGCCCAGATCAAGGCAAAAGCGGCGCCGAGGGTCAGGCTCAGGCGCAAACGCAGGCTCATCACTTCGAGGGTTCTCCGCCATCAGCCGGCCCCAGGCGATAGCCCAGGCCGCGCACGGTTTCGACGATGCCGTTACCGAGTTTGCGCCGCAGGTGATGGATGTGCACGTTGAGGGCGTTGCTTTCCAGTTCGTCGTTGAAACCGTAGACGCTGTCCTTGAGTTGCTCGGTGGAGAGCACGCGCCCGCGGTTATGCAGCAAGGCTTGCAACAACGCCTGCTCGCGACGCGACAGGTCCACCGGTTGACCGCCGAGCAGGGTTTCGCGGCTGCTGGGGTCGTAGGTCAGCGCACCGTGTTCGATCAGGTTGACGCTGCGCCCCGCCACCCGGCGCAGCAACGTGTGCAGACGCGCAGCCAGTTCGCGCAGGTCGAACGGTTTGAGCAGGTAATCATCGGCGCCGGCTTGCAAGCCATCGACCCGATCCGTCACTGAATCACGCGCGGTGAGAATCAGTACCGGAATCTCCAGACCGTTGTGACGCAGTTGCTGCAACAGCTTCAGACCGTCCTCGTCGGGAAGGCCGAGGTCGAGCACCATGACATCGAATTCAGCAACCTTGAGCATCGCGCGCGCAGACGACGCGGTGGCGACGTGCTCGACGGTCAGGCCTTGCGCGGTCAGGCCGGCAACAATGCCGCTGGCGATCAGCTCATCGTCTTCGCAAACCAGTACATGCATGGGAGCTCCCGGAGCAAAAAAAACCAGTGAAGCAGCTGAGGATTAAGCCGCAATTATGGCAAGGCATGTCGCTGACGAGAAGCGACGGCTTTGGCTGGCCATCGTACCGATTTACATCAGGCCTTTTTTATAAAAACGGCAGATTTTGAAACAGACACAAACAGCCTCATAAAAGACTTAAGAGAACTGGTTGACTCACGATATTGTGAGGCGGGAATCAGGCATCGAAAAAAAACTCTTCGAAAGATATTACCCCTCTATTTAAAGCCACTTTAACTTGACTGAAAGGATTCAGATCATGCCAACACTCGAACAGTGTATTGCCGTCGATTGGCGCGCAGGAAAAGACAGAATTTATTTCTTCTTCAAAGACACCGACACTTACGCTCGCTTCAATATCGGCGACCAGGAAGTCCCTGCTGGATATCCTTCCCCTGTCAGTGGAAGTTGGGGAACATTCGATAACCACGTCAAGAACCTGCGATTTGGCTTTGCCACGACCGGGCTGACACTGGATAAGCCGATGGATACGTCTGACCTGGATATTCTGTGGTTATTCTATTATGACGGCGATACGCCCATGGTCTGCGCCTACAATCAGGACACTGATTCGGTCCTGCAAACAAGCACCGTCCGGTCCTCCAAATGGCGTCTGTTGCTGCCTTACTTTGACCGGATCGTTGCGGGGACATGGTGGCAAGTCAACCGCAGTTCATTGTTCCGATTCATCATGAATGACGGAAACTCTCTTTACCTGGACTGGGATGAGGTGCCCCGCGCCCCTCTGCGTGACTACGCAGACGATAAATATGACGACAACCTCTTTAACCCTGTTGAGACACCCATTCAAACGATAAGACTCGAGCCCATCACAGAATCCACGTGGCCAGGTCTGGCGCTTTACAAAGACCGCATTATTACAGCGGCGCAAAACGATCGAACCTTTGCCGACAACGCGCTCTATGTTTTTCTGACCGGCAATCAGTACCTGATCTATAACATCCCGCAAAACCGCCTGGTGTCCGGCCCGCACGCAGTAGACAACCAGTCCTGGCCTGGCCTGTTGCGCAGCTGATGACTTGAACAGTAGCGGCTGCCCTCTGATCAGCTCAGCGGGCAGCACCGGCGGCGGTTAATCATCGGTTAATCGCCGCCTCCCATTGTGCACCTCACTTGCACAGGGATAAGGCTTACCCATGCGTCAACTGATTCTTTTTTTTGTTCTCTTGATCTCGGGTGTGGCCCAGGCAGGGACCAATCCGTTCGATACCAAACCTGAATTCCTGCCCGTGGAAAAGGCCTTTGTCTTGACCTCCGAGCGCCTTGAATCAGGCGAAACTCAGCTCTTCTGGCAAATTACCGACGGTTATTACCTTTACCAGAAACGCCTTAAATTCGAAGCATTGCCCCCGGAGCAGCGCCCGCAGTTGCCCGAAGGCGAAGCGCACAGTGATGAATTCTTCGGCGAACAACAGGTGTATCGCCAAGGCCTTGAGCTGAAGATTCCAGCGGGCGCCACCGGTCAGATCAAGGTGGGCTTCCAGGGCTGTGCCGATGCCGGTTTGTGCTATCCACCGCAGACTCAGGTCGTGGACCTGGGCGGCAGCATTGCAGGCACAACCAACGAAGCACCGGATCAAGCCCTGGCCAGCGGCCTGCAACAACGGGCGCTGGGCTGGAGTTTGCTGGTGTTCTTCGGCCTGGGGCTGTTGTTAGCCTTTACGCCTTGCTCGTTGCCGATGCTGCCGATTCTGGCCGGGTTGATCGTCGGCAGCGGCGCCACCCCCAAACGCGGCTTTGCGCTGGCGACCAGTTACGTGGTGAGCATGGCGCTGGTGTATGCGGCGATGGGCGTGCTGGCCGCGCTGCTCGGGGCGAACCTGCAGGCGCTGTTGCAGAACCCGTGGCTGCTGGGCAGCTTCGCGGCGATATTTGTCCTGCTGGCGTTGCCGATGTTCGGTTTCTTCGAGCTGCAACTGCCGGTGGCGGTGCGGGACCGGCTGGAAAATGTATCGCGCAATCAGCGTGGCGGCAGCCTGACCGGTGCCGGTGTGCTCGGGGCCTTGTCGGGGTTGCTGGTCGGTCCGTGCATGACCGCGCCATTGGCCGGCGCCCTGCTCTACATCGCGCAAAGCGGCAATGCGCTAAATGGCGGGCTGATTCTGTTTGCCATGGGCATCGGCATCGGTGTGCCGCTGTTGTTGCTGGTGACCGTGGGCACTCGTTTCCTGCCCAAACCCGGCGCCTGGATGAACCTGCTCAAAGGCATCTTCGGCTTCCTGTTCCTCGCCACCGCGCTGCTGATGTTGCGCCCGGTGCTGGATCAATCGCTGTGGATCGGTTTGTGCGGCGCCTTGCTGCTGATCGCCGCCTACAGTGCCTGGAAACAGTCGGAAGGTTTCGGCCGCGTCGCCCATCTGTTCGGCGCCAGTGCGCTGTTGCTTGGGATGTGGGGCGGTCTGCTGATGATTGGCGCCGCCGGGGGCAGTGATGATTGGCTCAAACCGTTGCAGGTCTACAGCGCCTCAGCGTCTTCCGGTCATGCCGCTCGCCCGACCGGCCATGACGCGTTCACCACGATCAACAGTGCGCAAGCGCTGCAACAGGAACTGGACGCCGCCCAGGCCCAGGGCCAATGGGTGCTGCTGGACTACTACGCCGACTGGTGTGTGTCGTGCAAGGTCATGGAAAAGCAGGTGTTCGGCAAACCCCATGTGATGGAAGCGTTGAGCGATGTGCGCTTGCTCCGGCTGGACGTCACCGCCGACAATGCCGCCAGCCGCGAACTGCTCGGCCGTTATAAAGTGCCGGGGCCACCGAGTTTTCTGTGGATCGGCGCCGACGGCGAAGAGCGTCGCAGCCAGCGCATCACCGGCGAGGTCGATGCCGACACCTTCCTGCAACGCTGGACCACTACCCGAGACGCCCGTTGATGCTGACCTTTACCCTCGGCACCTTTGCCATCGCGCTTAACCATCTGCTGCTGATCAGTGCCTTGGCACTGGCGACATTTGTCGGCTGGCGGGTGGCCAAACGGGGTGGCGAGAACCCCGAGTCGGTGCTGTTCAGCCTGTTCCTGATGGGAATGCTGGCGGCCCGTGTCAGTTTCGTCGCCGTTTACTGGACGCACTATCGCAACGATCCGTGGCAAATCATCGACCTGCGCGACGGCGGTTTTCTCGCCTGGCCAGGGGTGATTGTGCTGCTGCTCGCCACGCTGTATCGCGGTTGGCGTCGGCCGGGGCTGCGCCGTCCTCTGGGATTCGGCGTGGGCAGCGGCCTGGCGTTCTGGCTGCTGGCGACCGTCTCCCTGAGCATTTACGAGCAAGGCACACGCCTGCCGGAAATCAGCTTGCGTAATGCCGCCGGTGAAACCGTGCAACTGGCCGATTACCAGGGGGGGCCGCTGGTGATCAACCTCTGGGCCACCTGGTGCCCGCCGTGCCGTCGAGAAATGCCGGTACTGGAAAATGCCCAGCAACACCGCCCGGACCTGACGTTCCTGTTCGTCAATCAGGCCGAAAGCATGCAAAGCGTCGCCACCTTCCTCGAAACCCAGGGCCTGAGCCTGACCAACGTGCTGTTCGATGGTGGCGGTCGTTTGGGTCAGGCCGTGGGTTCCATGGCTTTGCCGACTACGCTGTTCTATAGCAATGACGGTCGCCTGTTGGGCAGTCATTTGGGCGAGCTCTCGGAAGCCAGTCTGGCCCGCGCCCTGGAAAACTTCGACAGTCCTTCTTCTGCCGCACCGTCCACTTCTCCAAGGAAACTGCCATGCCCCGCCTCCGCCACCTGCTGACGCTGACCCTCGGCGCCACCCTGCTGCACCTGCCGTCGGTGCAGGCCGCCGAAGAACTGCCCGAAGCGATCAAGAAGATCGAAGCCAAGGGTGCGAAAATCGTCGGCCAGTTCGATGCCCCCGACGGCTTGCGCGGTTACGCGGCGCAATACCAGAACCGTGGCATGGCGCTGTACCTGACCCCGGATGGCAAGCATGTGTTGCTCGGCAACCTCTACGATGCCGAGGGCAATGACCTGTCCGCGGCGCCGTTGCAGAAACTGGTCTACGCGCCAATGTCCAAGGAAGTCTGGGGCAAGATGGAAGCCAGTAACTGGATCGGCGATGGCAAAAAAGATGCCCCGCGTGTCGTGTACCTGTTCAGCGATCCGAACTGCCCTTACTGCAACCTGTTCTGGGAACAGGCGCGGCCATGGGTGAAATCCGGCAAGGTGCAATTGCGCCACATCATGGTCGGGATCATTCGCGAAGACAGCCCGGGCAAATCGGCGGCATTGCTGGCGGCCAAGGACCCGAGCAAAGCGCTGGAAGAGCACGAAAAGGCTGGCAAGGAGAGTTCGCTCAAGGCGCTGAAGGAAGTGCCGCCGGCGATTCAGCTGAAACTGGCGGCGAACATGCAATTGATGGAGGACCTGGAGTTGCAGGCGACGCCGGCGATTTTCTATATGGATGACAAGGGTGAGCTGCAACAGCAGCAAGGCGCGCCTTCGCCGGACAAGTTGGCTAAAATTTTGGGACCTAAGTAGAACTTATCGACACCATCGCGAGCAGGCTCGCTCCAACAGGGGAATGCGATCAACTGTGGGAGCGAGCTTGCTCGCGATGAGGCCGGCAAATTTAACTAATTCCTCTCAGCCAAAAACTTCAGCAGCGCCTCCGTGACAAATCCGGGATTCTCCAGACTGGAGATATGCCCCGCTTCCGGCACCAGCACAGACGGGCACCCGATCAGCTCAGCCATTTCCTTCGCTTCCGACGGCGGCCGCGGCTTGTCCTGATCGCCACACATCACGAGCGTGGTTTCAGGACTCAATGCCCTCAGACGCGGCAACAGATCATCCCGCGCAAACGTAATCCGCCCCATCGGCACGACGCTTTCACGCAGACGCTGCGGCGACAGCGCGGCCAGCTTCGCGCGAAATTCCTGATACAGCGCCGACTGCGGATCGATGCCTGGACGGAAGAAGATCGGCACCACGATGTCGAGCAGCGGCGCCGAGATCACGCCGGTGTCTTCGATCTGCTTGAACAACGAGAAATAGTACTGGCGAGTCGGTTCCGGCTCGACCCCGAGGTAGGTGTCCATCAGCACCAGACCGTTGATTCGCTGCGGTGCGGACAGCGCCAGCCGCGCGCCCCACATGCCTCCGACAGACAGCCCAACCAGCGTGACGCGATCAATATCCAGATGATCGAGCAGCGCCAAGGCCTGGCGCGCAATGTCGTCCAGCGATTGTGTGCCTGCGGGCAGCGGGCCGGATTCGCCGTGGCCCCACAGGTCCAGAGCGATGACCCGGTAGTGCGGTGACAGGGCAGCAATTTGCGGGGCCCACATGGCCTGGTCCCACAGGTAACTGCCGGCCAGCAGGACCGCCGGGCCGGTGCCTTGATCCAGGTAATGGAGGGGTTGACCATCAATCGTTGCGAAGGGCATTGACTGTTTCCTTGGTGAAAACTGGAGTGGGGAGACTGTGCTGCCGTGGGTCCATAGTCAACACTCTGAGTGTCTGTACCGGCCCCATCGCGAGCAAGCTCACTCCCACATTGGTTCTGCAAACACAGATCAGATGTGGGAGCTGGCTTGCCTGCGATGAGGCCTTACCAGCCCCTAAAGAATCAGAACCCTTCCAACTCCGCCATCAGGTCATTCAGCCGATCCACCTTCTCCTCGGTGATGTCATTCGCCGCCAATTCATCAATGTATTCGGCCAACTCCGCCACCGTGCTGCACTCGAACATCGCTCGCAACGGCACATCCCTTTGCAGCGCTTTCTGCACCCGCGAAGCAATCTGTGTCGCCAGCAACGAATGCCCACCCAACTCAAAGAAGTTGTCGCGCACACCGACCTTCTCGACTTTCAACACCTCAGCCCAAATGTCCGTCAGCGTCTGCTCCAGATCATTGCGTGGCGCCAGATAGTCCTGGCTCTGCAACTGGCCGATCTCCAGCGCTGGCAGCGCCTTGCGATCGAGTTTGCCGTTGGCATTAAGCGGCAGGCGATCCAGCCACAACCAGTGCAGCGGCACCATGTATTCCGGCAGTTCGGCGCGCAGTCGTTGCTTGATCCGCTCCAGTCGTTCGCTCGAACTCAAGGCTGAATCAGCCGCAACCAAATAGCCAACCAGATGTTTACCGTTCACCCCTTCCTGCACCCCCACCGCCGCTTCGCGGACCTCCGGCTGTTCGTGCAGGCGCGCTTCGATTTCCCCCAGTTCGATGCGGTATCCACGAATCTTCACTTGATGGTCGATACGCCCGACGTACTCCAGCACGCCGTCACTGCGACGACGGGCCAGGTCGCCAGTGCGATACAACCGATCCCCCGGCGCGCCGAACGGGTTCGGCACAAACACCTGCGCCGTGCGCAACGGATCACTCACGTAGCCACGACCGACACCGGTACCGGCCACGCACAACTCGCCTACCGCGCCCAACGGCACCAGTTCCAGCGCGCCATCGAGCAGGTATAAACGGTTGTTGTCGGTGGGTGTACCAATCGGCAAATAGCTGCCGCGTGTCGAGACCAGGTCGACACGGAAGAACGCCACGTCATCCGAGCATTCCGCCGGTCCATAGGCATTCACCAAGCCGATCTCCGGGTAACGCAACAGCCATTGGTGCGCCAGTTCCGGCGGCATCGCTTCACCGGTCGGCAGCATCCAGCGCAGGCCGTCGAGGCTCATGCGTTCCTGGGCGAGCATGCCCTGGATCAGCGACGGCACGCTTTCCAGCACGGTGATGCCTTGCGCCGAAACATGCGCCAACAGGCCCTGTGGATCATGAGCGATGGTGTTCGGCACGATGTCCACCCGGGCACCGAACAGCGGCGCGGCGAGGAACTGCCAGACCGAAATATCGAAGCTTTGCGAAGCGGTCTGGGCGATCACATCGGCATCGCTCAGGTTCAGGTAAGGCACCTTGCTCAACTGGTTATTGAGCATGCCGCGCTGCTCGACCATCACGCCTTTGGGCAAACCCGTGGAGCCCGAGGTGTAGATCACGTAGGCAAGGTTATCCGGCCCGCTGTAAACGCCCGGATTGGCCTCCGAAACAGTGCTCGCCTGCACCTCTTCCCAGACCAGCAATTTAGGCCGCTGGGAACAACCGAACTCGTCCAGCAACGCCAGCGCCTGTTCGCGGCAGGCCTGAGTGCACACCAGCAACGGCGTGCGACTCAGGTCGATGATCCGGCTCAGACGTTGACTCGGCAGGCCCGGATCCAACGGCAGATAACCAGCACCGGCCTTGAAGCTTCCAATGAACATGCCGAGCAAATCGAGGTCACGCTCGGCCAGCAACGCCACTGGTTGATCCAGCCCGACACCGGCAGCGATCAGGGCGTGACCGAGGCGGTTGCTGCGCTGGTTCAGTTCGGCGTAGCTGTGTTGCTGATCGAGGCAACTCGCAGCGATCCGCTGCGGATGCTGCGCGACTTGCGCTTCGAACAACGCGACATAGCTCTGCTCCAGCGAGTAGTCGTGTTCGCTCTGGTTGCAACCGTGGACGAGGAAGTCCCGCTCCTCGCCCCCCAGCAGCGGTAAGTCGGCCATGTCACCGTGGAACCCGTCGACCAGCGCCAGCAGCAAGCGCTTGAACTCACCGAGCATGCGCTCGATGGTCGATTCGTCGAAGTAACGCTGGTCGTAAGACAGGTGCAAGCCCAGGTCATCGCCCGGATAACACACCGCTGTCAGCGGGAAGTTAGTGTGGGTGCGGCCCGAATCCGAGGTCGCGTTAAAGCTTTGCGCACGGTCCAGCACCGACACTTCCACCGGGGCGTTCTCGAATACGAACAGGCTGTCGAACAGCGGCTGACCTTTGGGCAATTCACTGTGTTCCTGAATGCTCACCAACGGCAGGTATTCGTACTCGCGCAACTGCATGTTGCTGTCGAGCAAACCGCCGAGCCATTGGCGCACGCTGCAACGCTGATCGTCTTCGGGCATTTTCACCCGCAACGCAATGCTGTTGATGAACAGCCCCACAGTGCGTTGCATCTGCGGCATATCCACCGGGCGCCCGGCCACGGTGACGCCGAACAGCACGTCGCGATCACCGCTCAAGCGCCGCAACACCAGCGCCCACGCCGCTTGGGCGAAGGTGTTGATGGTCAGCTGATGCGCCTGCGCCAGTTCACGCAATTGCGCACCGTCACGGGCATCGAGCCGGGTGTAGCGGTCGCCGACGATCATGCCACCGCTGGCGCCGGCGTGTTCGCGCAGGAACGGTCGATCACTCGGGATCGGCGTCGTGCGTTCGAAGCCTTGCAGGTTGTTTTTCCACCACTGCCGCGCTTCCGCCAG
Source organism: Pseudomonas sp. URMO17WK12:I12 (assembly GCF_000514395.1). Classification (NCBI taxonomy): domain Bacteria; kingdom Pseudomonadati; phylum Pseudomonadota; class Gammaproteobacteria; order Pseudomonadales; family Pseudomonadaceae; genus Pseudomonas; species Pseudomonas sp. URMO17WK12:I12. Next base: position 118,097 of record NZ_AZVV01000019.1, on the reverse strand, counting down.
GCTCTGGCGTTGCAGCCAGCCGATGTAGTCGCGGTAACGCGGCGGTACGGCCAATTGCGCTTCGCGTCCTTCGCCGAGAGCGGTGTAGATATCGAAGAAATCGTTCATCAATAGCGAGCGGCACCAGGCATCGATCAGGAGGTGGTGGTTGCTCATCATGAACCAGTAACGCGCCACGCCGACCTTGATCAAGCGCAAATGGAACGGGGCCTGATTGAGTAGATCGAACCCGGCCTCACGCTCGCTTTTCAGCAGTGCCTGCAACGTCGGCTCTTGCGCGGTTTCAGCCATCGCGGTCCAGTCGAGGTATTCGATCGGCGTGCTGCCCGGCTTGTGGATAACCTGCAGCATGTCTTCGCCGACGTTCCAGCAGAAGGACGCACGCAGGGCTTCGTGACGGGCGATCACCGCTTGCCAGGCCTGGGCGAAACGCTGAGGGTCGAGCTCGCTGTTGATGCGGTAGCGGTCCTGCATGTAGTAGAGCCCGGTACCTGGCTCCAGCAAGGTGTGCAACAACATGCCTTCCTGCATCGGGGTCAGCGGGTAGACGTCTTCGATCACGGCGGCCGGAACCGGCAGTGCATCGAGTTGCGCCTGGGTCAGTTTCGCCAGCGGAAAATCCGACGGTGTCAGGCCACCCGCCTCGTCCTGCAGACAATGTTCGATCAGGCTGTGCAATTCATTTACGTAAGCGTCTGCCAGGTCGGAGATAGTTTGCGGATCATGGCGTTCTGCACTGAAGGTCCAGCGCAGCACCAGTTCACCGCCGTAGACCTGACTGTCGACGCTCAGCTCATTGGGCAGCGGCGCGTGCGGATCGTGGGCCGCGCCGACCGCTTCATCCAGCGGGCGGAACAAGGCATCCGCGCCAAAGCTCTGGTCGAACTGACCGAGGTAGTTGAAGGTGATCGGCGCTGCCGGCAGCTCAGCCATCGCCTGTCGGCAGAGGTCGTCGGCCAGATAACGCAACACGCCATACCCCAAACCTTTGTGCGGCACGGCGCGCAGTTGTTCCTTGATCGCCTTGAGCGAGTCGCCCTGCCCGCCCATCGGCGTCAGTCGCAGCGGATAGGCACTGGTGAACCAGCCCACGGTGCGGGTCAGGTCGATCTCGTCGAACAGGGTTTCGCGGCCGTGGCCTTCCAGTTGAATCAGCGTCGATTCGTCGCCGCTCCGACGGCACATCACACGTGCCAGTGCCGTCAGCAGCAAGTCGTTGACTTGCGTGCGGTAAGCGCTCGGCGCCTGTTGCAGCAATTGGCGGGTGCGCTCGCTATCAAGGCGCACACTGACGGTATGCGCATGACGATTCTGCTGACCGCCTTGAGGACGTTCGCAGGGCAACTTAACGCTTGGGCCGGCCAGTTGCGACTGCCACCACCTCAGTTCTTCGCGCAGGGATTCGCTGCCGGCGTACGCCTGCAAGCGCGCCGCCCAGTCCTTGAAGGCACTGGTTTTCGCCGGCAGGTTGACCGACTGCTGTGCGTCCAGTTGCCGGTAAACCGTTTGCAGATCATCCAGCAGCACGCGCCACGAAACGCCGTCGACCACCAGGTGGTGAATGGCGATGAACAGCCGTTGTTGTCCCTCAGGCCCATCGACCAGCAGCGCACGCAACAGCGGCCCCGCTTCGAGATCAAGGCTGCGCTGGGCATCGGTGAACAGCGCGGTGCATGGGTCCATCGACGAAACATGGACTTGCCACAGCACTGGCGCATCGGACACTGGCTGATGTTCGGCATGCCATTGCCCGGCGTTCTCGATGAAGCGCAGGCGCAAGGCGTCATGCTGTTCGATCACCGCCAGCAGCGCTTGCTCAAGACGATGAGGCTCCAGCGTCACGGTCGGTTCCAGCAGTAACGCCTGGTTCCAGTGTTGGCGCTCGGGGATGTCGGTATCGAAGAACCAATGCTGAATCGGCGTCAGACGCGATTCACCGGAGAGCAAGCCTTGCTCGGCGGTGACCTGTTCGGTACGGGTCGCCACTGCGGCCAGAGTCTGCACAGTCTGGTGCTGGAACAGATCACGCGGACTGAAATGGATGCCCTGCTGCCGCGCCCGGCTGACCACCTGGATCGACAGAATTGAATCGCCGCCCAGTTCAAAGAAGTTGTCATTGAGACCGACTTGCGTGACGTTCAACACTTCGCACCAGATCGCGGCCAGGGTCAGTTCAAGTGCATTGCTCGGCGCCAGGTACTGCTGACGGTTCAGCTCCGGGTCCGGTGCCGGCAATGCACGGCGGTCCAGTTTGCCGTTGGCGGTAAGCGGCATGCTGGTGAGCAGAATCAGGTGCGTGGGCACCATGTAATCCGGCAATTGAGATTTGAGGTGCGACTTGAGGGATTCGCGCAGTGCGGCTTGTAGCGCTTCGTCCTGCTCGGCGACCTCGGTGACCAGATAACCCACCAGTTGCTTGCCGCTCGGTGCGTCGAGGGCCCGCACCACGGCTTCACGGATTGATTCATGTTCCAGCAGACGGGTTTCGATCTCGCCCAACTCGATGCGGAAACCGCGAATCTTCACTTGATGGTCGAGACGCCCGAGATACTCCACCAACCCATCGGCACGTTGACGCACCAGGTCGCCAGTGCGGTACAGGCGTCCGCCATTGTTGGCAAACGGATCGGCGACAAAGCGTTCGGCGGTCATGCCCGGACGCTGGTGATAACCCTGCGCCAGACCAGCACCGCCGACGTACAACTCGCCGGTCGCGCCTTGTGGCACCAACGCCTGATCCGCGTCGAGAATGTAAGCCACCCGCGCGCCAATCACGCTGCCAATCGGCACACTGCCCAGGCCTTCTTCCAACTGTTCGGGCGCGAGACTGGCCAGCGGCATGACCACGGTTTCGGTCGGGCCGTAAGCATTGAAAAACAGGCTCGGCTTGAAGGCCGCGCGAATCCGCGACAGGTGTTCGCCGGTCAGGGCCTCGCCGCCGGTGATGCACATGCGCACCGGCAGGGTTTCGCCCTGAGTCGCCAGCCATTGCGCCAACTGGCTGCCGTAGCTTGGGGTGAAGCCGAGAATGTTGATGCGATGTTGACGAATCAAGCCGCAGATTTCTTGCGCATCCCACTGCCCCTGCGCACGCAACACCACTTGCGCGCCGCACAGCAATGGCACCAGTAAACGCTCGGTCGCCGCGTCGAAGTTGATCGAATAGAAATGCAGCTCGCAATCGTCCGGGCGCATGCCGAAGCGTTCGATCACCGCCTGGCAGTGCATGGCGATCTCACCGTGAGACACCACCACGCCTTTCGGTTGGCCGGTGGAACCGGAGGTGTAAATCAGGTAGGCCTGATGTTGCGGCAGACTGATAAACGGCAGCTCGCTGGTCGGGTAATTGACCAGCCCGGCCGTGTCCTCTTCCAGGCACCAGCGCGCCACCGTTGCCGGCAACTCACCGAGGGCTTCGAACATTGCCGCATCGCTGAGCAACACTGCGATGCCGCTGTCCTCGATCATGTAACGCAAACGGTCGAGCGGATATTCCGGGTCCAGCGGCACATAGGCGCCACCGGCCTTGAGAATCGCCAGCAGGCCGATGACCATCTCCAGCGACCGTTCAAGCGCCAGGCCGACGCGCACCTGCGGACCAACACCACGCTCGCGAAGCATCCAGGCCAGTTGATTGGCGCGGCTGTCGAGTTCGGCATAGCTCAGGGTCTGCCCGGCAAAGGTCAGGGCTGGCGCCTCCTTGCGCGTCAGCGCCTGCTCGCGGAACAGTTGATGAATGCACTGGTCGAGGCGATGCTCGCCCGGTCCGACGCCAAGACTATCGAGCAATGCTTGTTGTTCGCGGGTGTCCAGCAACGGCAGTTCACTGAGACGCTGTTTCGGATCGGTCAACAACGCTTCCAGCAGATTGCGCCAATGCCCGGCCATGCGCGCGATGCGCGGTTCATCGAACAGATCAGTGCTGTAGGTCAGGCAGCAACCGAGGCGATGATCGAGGTCGGTGACTTCCAGGTTAAGGTCGAACTTGGTCGCCCGCGCATCGTTGGCCAGGTACTCGACGGTCATGCCGGCCAGGGTGCGGCTCTGCTGGAACTCCCAGCGCTGCACGTTACACATCACCTGGAACAGCGGGTTGTACGCGGCGCTGCGCGGTGGCTGCAACGCTTCTACCAAGTGGTCGAACGGCAGGTCCTGATGGGACTGGCCTTCGATCACGGTGTGGCGCACCTGCTCAAACAATTCACCAACGGACATCTGCCCGTCGAGTTGGCAACGCAGCACTTGGGTGTTGAGGAACGCACCGATCAGCCCTTCGCTTTCCGGGCGAATCCGGTTGGCCACCGGCGCACCGATGCGCAGATCAGTCTGGCCGCTGTAGCGGTAAAGCAGCACGGCCATCGCGGCGGTCATGGTCATGAACAGGGTCAGACCGTTTTGCGCATTGAAGGCCCGAATACGTGCCGCCAGATCATCGCTCAGGTCGAAACGGAACAGCTCACCCCGGTGGCTTTGCACCGGTGGGCGTGGACGGTCCGCCGGCAGTTCCAGGAGCGGATGTTCACGGCCCAGTTGCGCCATCCAGTAATCGAGTTGGCGCTGACGCTCGCCGGCCGCCAGCCACTGCCGTTGCCACACGCTGTAATCGAGGTATTGCACCGGCAGTGGCGCCAGTGGTGATTCGCGGTCATCGACGAAGGCTTCGTAGAGCGCGCTCAGTTCCCGGGCAAAGATGTCCATCGCCCAGCCTTCGGTAACGATGTGGTGCAGGGTCAGCACCAGGTAATGTTCGTGCTCGGCAGTCTTGACCAGGCAGGCACGCAGCAGCGGGCCGGTTTCCAGATTGAACGGCGTATGCGCCTCGTCGTCAGCCAGTTGCTGGACGCGTTGCTCGCGGATTTCACCCGCCAGTGCGGAAAAATCCTTCCAGTCCATGCGCATTCCGGTTTGCCCATGCACCTGTTGCCGGGCCACGCCGTCGACGCTCGGGAACATGGTGCGCAGGGTTTCGTGGCGCATGATCAACGCTTGCAGCGCCGCTTCGAAACGCCCGACATCGAGTACGCCACGCAGCCGCGCCATGCCACCGACGTTGTACGCCGGGCTGTCCGGTTCCATCTGCCAGAGGAACCACATGCGTTGCTGGGAATAGGACAGCGGCACCGGTTGGCTGCGGTCGACCTGCTCGATCGGCGGTTGCTCGTTGGTCTGGCCGCTGACCTGAATCAGCCGAACCTGCTCGGCGAATGCACCCAGTTCACGGTTCTCGAACAACGCACGCAGCGGCAATTCGACGTCGCAGGCCTGGCGCGTGCGGGAAATGATTTGTGTGGCCAGCAACGAGTGACCGCCGAGGGCGAAGAAATCGTCGCGAAGACCGATTTGCGTCTGGCCCAGCACTGTGCGCCAGATACCGGCGATCTGTTGCTCCAGCGCCGTGACCGGTTCGACGTGCTCGCGCACGTGCCATTGCGGCTCAGGCAAGGCGCGACGGTCGAGCTTGCCGCTCGGGCTCAAGGGCATTTGCGCCAGACGCATCAGCTGCGCCGGGACCATGTATTCCGGCAGCTCGGCCGCCAGCGCGGTGATCAGGCGTGTTGTCTGGGCGTCTTCGGTTTCGCTGGCTTCTGTGACGGTGTAGTAGCCGATCAACTGCCCGCCGACTGCCGTCTCGCGCACCAGCACCACGGCTTGTGCAACGCCCTCCTGCGCCAGCAACCGCGCTTCAATCTCTTGCGGTTCGACACGGAAGCCGCGCAATTTGACCTGCTGATCGAGACGGCCGAGGTATTCGATCACGCCGTCAGCAGTCCAGCGCGCACGGTCGCCGGTGCGATACAGACGTGCGCCCGGCTCGCCCAGCGGATCAACGACAAAGCGTTCGGCAGTCAGGCCCGGACGCCCCAGATAACCACGCGCCAGCCCGATGCCGCTGATGCACAATTCGCCGGGGACGCCGGCCGGTACGGGGTTGAGGTCGCTGTCGAGCACGCGACAGATGACGTTGCCCACCGGACGGCCAACCGGCGAACACTCGCCATCGGCCGTGGTGCACTGCCAGTGGGTGACGTTGATCGCGGTCTCGGTCGGGCCATAACGATTGTGCAGTTGCACGGCGGGCAATTGTTCCAGCACACGGTTGCGCAGTTCGGCCGGCAAGGCTTCGCCGCCGGAGAAGATGCGGCGAAGGCTGGTGCACTCAGCGGTGAGCGGTTCATTGATGAACAACGAAAGTAACGGCGGTACGAAGTGCAGCGTGGTCACGCCGAATTGCTGAACCAACTGCGCAATGCGATGCGGGTCGCGGTGTTCACCGGGGCCGGCCATCAGCAAACGGGCGCCGGTGATCAGCGGCCAGAAGCACTCCCATACCGACACATCGAAACTGATCGGTGCCTTCTGCATCAGCACGTCGGTGTCATTCAGGCGATAGGTGTCTTGCATCCATTGCAGTCGCTCGGCCAGCGCCGCGTGAGTGTTGCCGACGCCCTTCGGCTGACCGGTGGAGCCCGAGGTGTAGATCACGTAGGCGAGGTTGTCACCGTGCAAATGCAGCCCCGGCGCATGGCTCGGCCAACCGTCGAGGTTGAGCGCGTCCATGGCAATCACGCTGACACCCTCGGTGGCCGGCAGACGTTCAAGCAACCCGGTCTGGGTCAGCAGCAACTCGACGCCGCTGTCGCCGAGCATGTAGGCCAGGCGTTCGGCCGGATAGTCCGGGTCCAGCGGCACATACGCGCCACCAGCCTTGATGATCGCCAGCAGGCCGATCAGCAATTGCGGCGAACGCTGCGCAGCAATGGCCACGCACACGTCCGGGCCGACACCTTTGTCGCGCAGGTAATGCGCGAGGCGGTTGGCGCGGCTGTGCAGGTCGGCGAAGTCCATGGCGCCACCGTCCCACAGCAGGGCGGTGCGTTCCGGTGTCAGTTTCGCCTGTTCGTTGAGCCGTTGCGGCAGCCATTGGCTGGCCGGCGTGCAAGGCGCCGCGCTCCAGGCCGTTTGCTGATCGTGCTCACTTGAGGTCAGCAACGGCAGGTCGCCGATGGCGGTGTCGGGCTGTTCGCAAATGGCGTGCAACAGGTTGCTGAAGTGTTCGGCAAGACGGGTGATGGTCGCCGCATCAAACAGTTCGCTGGCGTAGTCGAAGGACAGGCTGAGGCGACCCTTTTGATCTTCCTCGCTGTGCAGTTGCAGGTCGAACTTGGCTTCGCGGCTGTGCCACGGCAACTCTTCGACGAGCAATCCCGGCAGCCGGCGCAGTGTGCTCAAGTCCCGTTGCTGGTGGTTGAACATGACCTGGAACAGGCCTTGTTCGCGGGCTTGCGGGAACGCTTCGAGCAGTTGCTCGAACGGCAGGTCCTGATGCGCTTGGGCGTCCAATGCGTGCTGACGGGTTTGCGCCAGCAGCTCAACAAAAGGCTGTCGCGAATCCACTTCGGCACGCAGCACCTGGGTGTTGATGAAGAAGCCGATCAGCCCCTGGGTTTCAAGGCGTGGACGGTTGGCATTCGGCACGCCGATGCGGATGTCGCGCTGGCCGCTGTAGCGGTGCAACAGGCTCTGGAACCCGGCGAGCAATAGCATGAACGGGGTTGATTCATGCGCCTGTGCGGTCCGGCGAATGGCATCGCTCAAGGTCGCGTCCAGTTTGACGGAATGACGCGCCGCACTGTGAGTGTGCTGTGCCGAACGCGGGTGGTCGGTGGCCAGATTGAGCGTCGGGTGCTCATCGCCCAACCGCGCTTTCCAATAAGCCAATTGGCGTTCACCCTCCCCTTGCGCCAGCCATTGACGCTGCCAGCTGCCGTAGTCGGCGTACTGCGTCGGCAAGGCCGGAAGTGTTGCTTGTTGTCCCTGGGAAGCTGCGGCGTACAGGCGCGAGAACTCGTCGATCAGCACGTTCAGCGACCAACCGTCGGCGATGATGTGGTGCATCGTCACCAGCAACTGGTGATCTTCATCATCGAGGCGTACCAGCGTCACCCACAACAGCGGACCTTTCTCCAGATCAAATGGGGTGCGCGCCTCGTCCTCACGGATTTGCTCGGCGCGGGCTTCACGCTCGGTGGCTGGCAGGCCGCTGATGTCGATCAATCGCAGGTTCAACCCGGCGGCGGCATCCACCTGTTGCAGCGCCACGCCGTCACGCTCGAAGAACCGCGTGCGCAAGGATTCGTGGCGCTCGATCAGTTGCTGGAAACTGCCGCGCAATGCGTCTTGATCCAGCTCGCCACGCAAACGCAACGCACCGGGAATGGTGTAGGCGCTGCTGTGCGGGTCGAGTTGCCAGGTAATCCACAGGCGGTTTTGCGCCAGGGATTGCGGCAGGGCTTCGGTGCGCGACAGCGGGGTGATCGCGCCTTGGACCAGGCCACCATCCTGTTGTTGCCGAGCCACAGCGCTGGCGAATGCACCGAGGGACGGCGCTTCGAGCAACAGGCGCAGGTTCAGCTCCAGGCCGAGTGCTTCACGCAGGCGCGCAACCACTTGGGTGGCGGCGATGGAATTACCACCGAGCAGGAAGAAGTGGTCGTCGGCATGGATCTGTTTGACCTGCAATTGTTCGCACCAGATCTGGCCGATCAGGGATTGCAGCTCAGAACCGGATTCGGTGTTTGCTTCACGCTCCGTGGCCGCTGACGGAAACAGCGCATAGCTGTCGAGACTGCCCTCCGCCAGACGATGGCGGCACGCCGAGCGCTGCAACTTGCCGCTCGACGTCTTGGGCAGCGCCCCCGGATTGAGCAGCACCACCACGCTCGGCGCTTCTTGATACGCTTCGGCCACGGCTTGGCGGATGGCTTTGATCAGCGCTTCGGGTGGCAGGATTTTCTGCACGCTGCGGCTGATTTCGGCGGCGACACCAATGCCTTCCTGACCGTCGATATTGACCGCGAATGCCGCGACGCGACCTTTGCGCACCACCTCCACTTCACGCTCGATGGTCTGCTCGATGTCCTGTGGATAGAGGTTGTGCCCGCGAACGATCAGCAGGTCCTTCAGGCGCCCGGTGATGAACAGTTCGCCGTCGCGCATAAACCCCAGGTCGCCGGTGCGCAACCAGGTCTGGCCGTTGTGCTGGACGAAGGTCTTGGCGCTGGCCTCGGGGTTGCGCCAATAGCCGAGGGCGATGCTCGGCCCGGTGGCCCAGACTTCACCGACAGCATTCTCGGCCAGTTCAGTGAGCGCAACCGGATCGACAATCAGCACCGCGTGATCCGGCTGGCTGAAGCCGCAACTCATGATCGCGCAGCCCTCGCCCGATTCCGCGCGATGTTGCGCCAGAGCTTGATCGTCTACGCGCAGGTTGCCAATGCCCTGAGCACGAGGGCTGCCAGCCACAAACAGCGTCGCTTCGGCCAAGCCGTAGGACGCCATGAAACTGTCCGGGGTAAATCCGCATGGGGCGAATTTCTCGGCGAAGCGCTCCAGGGTGTCGAGACGAATCGGTTCGGAACCGGAGTACGCCACACGCCAGCCGCTCAAATCGAGCCGTTCCAACGCCGATTCGCTGACCCGCTCGCTGCACAGCCGGTAGGCAAAATCCGGTCCGCCGCTGATGGTGCCGCCGTACTCGCTGATCGCTTCCAGCCAGCGCAGCGGCCGGCCGAGGAAGTACGCCGGCGACATCAACACGCACGGCACGCCGCTGAAAATCGGCTGCAACAGACCGCCGATCAAGCCCATGTCGTGGTACAGCGGCAGCCAGCTGACGATCACGTCATCAGGGTTCAGATCAATGCCAAAGCCGTGGCGAATCAGCACTTCGTTGGCCACCAGATTAGCGTGGCTGACTTGCACGCCTTTGGGCACCGCGGTGGAACCGGAGGTGTATTGCAGGAAGGCGATGTGGTTGCCTTCGAGGTTTGGTTCGACCCAACGATCCGCCAGTTCAACATTGAGAGTGTCGACGCAGAGCAGCGGCGGCGCGCCTTCGATCTGCTGCAACGCGTCGCGCAGATCGGCGCTGGTCAGCAGCAAGCGCGGTTGGGCATCGTCGATGATCGACAGCAGGCGTTCCTGATGATGACGTTTGGCCGACTCCGGCGGATAGGCCGGCACCGCGATCACGCCTGCATACAGGCAGCCGAAAAACGCGGCAACGTAATCCGGACCACTGGGAAACAACAGGACCGCGCGATCGCCAAACTCCGCCTCGGCTTGCAACGCACCGGCAATGGTTCGCGCGCGCTGATCCAGTTCGCGATAACTGAGGACTACCGCCTGATCCGGCGTGTCGGCAAGAAAACGCAAGGCCACCCGATCCGGCGTCAGGGCCGCACGGCGCTGTAGGGCTTGGACCAGTGTGCTTGGGAGTTCGAACGCGTCGGTCATGAGGTTTCCTGCCTGATATCGGCTTGCAAGTGGAATCGGTTTTGTGACGTCACGCCCCATGGGAAGGCGTGCAGGACGCGGTCTTCGCCGACCGCGCAAGGCTTTGGGAATGCGGCTGTGGCCGGAATTTGCCCGGCGCCTTTCACCAATGAGAACGGATGACGTCTGCAAATAATTAGTCGACAGGCCGGATAGCCAGTGGGGATGGAGGGTGCAAGCGAGGACGTCGGCGTGCGGCAGTTCGCACTTTGCACCGACGAGGCGCATTACTTCTCTTTCTCAATTGACAATCATTATCATTCAGCCTAATTTGTCGCTCGACGTGTCGGGCGGCACGGGTTTCGTGCCGTCCCACCAACCTATTGGCAGCAGGGTGATTTCCATGACGGAACAAGTATCCACAAGCAGGTGCGATTCACCGCTACTTCAGGCCTTCGTCGACAATCGACTGATTCTGGTCAAGATTGCAGCCCGCATTACCGGTTGCCGGTCACGCGCCGAAGACGTAGTGCAGGATGCCTTTTTCCGGCTGCAATCCGCACCGGCGATCACCTCCTCGTTCAAGGCGCAGCTCAGCTACCTGTTCCAGATCGTGCGCAACCTGGCGATCGACCACTACCGCAAGCAGGCGCTGGAGCAGAAGTATTCCGGCCCTGAAGAGGAAGGTCTGAACGTGGTGATCCAAGGTGCTTCACCCGAAACCTCGCACATCAACTTCTCGACTCTTGAGCACATTGCCGATGCGCTGACGGAGCTGCCAAGCCGCACCCGCTACGCCTTTGAGATGTACCGCCTGCACGGGGTGCCGCAGAAGGACATCGCCAAGGAACTCGGCGTATCGCCGACCCTGGTGAACTTCATGATTCGTGATGCGCTGGTGCATTGCCGCAAGGTGTCGGGGAGTCGGGCGGATACTTTTGCTCGTCGTTAGGATCTGGATTCTGTGGTGCCCCCATCGCGAGCAGGCTCACTCCTACAATAGATCTCCAGTGTTCACGAATAGTGTGTTCACCATAGATCCAATGTAGGCGTGAGCCTGCTCGCGATGGCTGACTCAAGACCAGTACAGGTCTTGAGCCATAAACATCAAGTCAACCGGCACCGATCAAAAAACCGCTCCCGCCCCACCGCCATCAACGCCGCCCGCTTGTGCGGGAAGTCGAACTCTTTCTCGCAGTAAAAACCCTGCCCCTGCATGTGCCCGATCATCTTCGCGTTATCCGCGCGAGGCTCGGCCACCACCCGTTGCGTGCGCGGGTCGTCAAGAAACAGGTAATGCACCAGCGCCGATAACCAGCTCGCCACTTTGTGCGGCCCCCGGTGGTTTTCTTCACCCACCAGCATGTGGATGCCCCGGTCGTAATCATCGACGTCATAGAACGGCGCGATGCGATCTTCCCTGGCCCAATACGCTTCGAAGTAGGCAAACGGCTGATCATCGAAACAGCCGACCAGGGTGACCGTGTGCGGGTCCGCCGCCAGTTTTTCCAGGTAGTCGCGATGCTGTTCGAGACTGCCCTCCTCCTGCCAGAAACTCGCCACGCGCGGGCTGTTCTGCCAGCGATTGAAACGCTCCAGGTCCAATTCAATGTCTACCGTGCGCAGGGAAATCCAGGCACCGAGGCGCGCATCAAAACGCCGATAGACTTCGCCCCGCGGCTTCGGTGGGCGCAGCGGATGACGCTTGCCGTTGCTGATGACCCTATGCTGCGGATAACTGACGACCAGCGATTCACCCAGCCATGGCTGAGGTATTTGCCAGAACAGGGTGCGCAAACAGTGATATTGGCCGGCGATTTCGGTGGGAATCAGCAATCCGCTGAGCAGTACATCGGTGGGCACTTCATCGAGTTGCCAGGTCAGGCACTGGCAAGCGGGATCACGAGCAAACAGCCAATAACACGCCGCCCGGATGCCGTGTTCGAGCGGTTGGCCAAAATGCTCTTCCACTTGCACCTGTAACTCGGGCTCGCGGGTCAGGCGCAGCTGGATCAACGGCTGACCTTGCAGGCTGAGGTGCAGGCGGTTTTCGCTTTCATCCGCTACAAGCGGCCCTTCGGCAGGCAGGGCCAGGCCAGTCAGGTCATTCAAATCGGGCATGGGTCGGGCTCACGTTAGTCGTCGACAGTTCAACGATGTGACGTGAGCCGGGCCCGGAAATTTAAGACACGTGCGTAAATACTGTGGCGCGATATCAGTTTCGCGGTACCGGCACTACGGCGATTTTGTACGGATCAAAAATCTTCAGCATCTGGCCGTTGTCGCGCAACCCTTGCAGCAATTTGCCGAACGCTTCGCCAGTGATCGGCGCGGAGGGGCGGAGGATGGCGTAGTGGTGATAGACCTGATCGATGCGCTGGGACACCAGCAGTTGATCGCCGACCTTCTCATTACGCAGCAGGTAATCGCTCAGGTACGAGCGCGTCACCAAGGCAATGTCCGCCCGCCCGCGCAACACCATCAACAAGTTGCTGTCGTGGGAATAGGTCAGCGTCGCGTTGTAGTTTTGCGCGAGGAATTTCGGGTCGGCATTGAAATTGGCGAATTCGTAGTGATAGCCGCTGAACAGGGCCAGGCGCTTGCCGGTGAGGTCGACAAAATAGTTCTGCAGTCGTTCCGGCAGGCGTTGCGCGACGAAAATCTCGGCGTCTTCAAGCCCCATGTCAACGCTGGTGTGGGGAATGTCCTGCCAGCCCCAATCCGGGTTTTCGAAAATCGCCATGTCGACCCGGCCCTGCTTGAAATCACCGAAGCGCCGGGGAATGGAGGTGGGCACCAGGACAAACTGGTAATCGCTTTGCTCGCGATTCAACGCCTCGACCAGCTGAGGCAGCAGGCCGGTGTCGACACCGGTTTCCGGGCGAATGGTGTAGGGCGGAAAATGCGCCGCCCCCACTCGCACCAGTTGTGCAGCGTGGGACGGCAATACCCAGAGCGCCGCAAGCGACGCCAGCAAAAGCCGCGAAGCCGTCCTGATTGGCGAAGACATCAAAACAACCCACTCCCCAAAAAAATACGCATCAATGCATTCAAGCTAGGCGGTTTCGGCCACTTAGCCAGTTTCCTTAGATTGGCACAACCTTATTGTTTTTCTTCCAGCACGAGAATCAAGGCTTCCTCGGCCAATTGATCGAGGCTCATGCTGCCGTCAGCGCGAAACCAGGTGGTGGTCCACGACAATGCACCCGTCAGGAAACGCCGCGTGATGAACACATCGCCGCGAATGAAACCCGCCTCTTTGGCTTCGCCCAACACCTGCAGCCAGAGTTCTTCATAAATATCACGCAGTGCCAATACCTGCGCCTGCCCGTCTTCGGACAACGAGCGCCATTCATACACCAGCACCGCCATGGCTTCGCCGCTGCCACCCATGATCGACTGCAATTCACAACGAATCAGCGCCAGCACTCGCTCGCGGACGTTGCTGGACTCGGCCAGGGCCGCCCGCATCAACGCAGTGTTGTAGCGGATGGTCTCTTCCATCACGGCGCGAAGGATTTCGTCCTTGCTTTTGAAGTGATGAAAAATGCTGCCTGACTGGATGCCCACGGCGCCCGCCAGATCGCGCACCGTGGTGCGTTCATAACCTTTGTTGCGGAACAGGTGAGCCGCCACTTGCAGCAGTTTGCCGCGGGCGCTGTCCGGGTCGGTCAACTGGCCGTTGTCGACCAATTCGCGCATGACCCTCAGGGCTTTTTGCTCGTCCACCCGTTCTCTCCTACAGTCGATCAATCAAATACGCCGCTCGCCGCTGAAACAACGGGGGTTGCGCGGGCAATTTAAGCTGGCAACGACCACCAAGCAAGCGCTCGGGCAGAAGATATTTCAGGCGTTTACAAACCAAGCGCTTGCTTGGTAGTCTCGATGCACTTCACTGGGAGGTGGCTATGCAGTTGACTGTGCCTAAAACGATTCGCATCGGCTGCGCCAGCGCCTTCTGGGGCGACACCTCGACCGCTGCCGCGCAACTGGTGGAAGGTGGACGCCTGGACTACCTGGTCTTCGACTACCTGGCCGAAATAACCATGTCGATCATGGCCGGCGCACGGATGAAAGACCCGCAGGCCGGCTATGCGGGGGACTTCATCGAAGTCCTCAGCCCATTGCTGGGGCAACTTGCCGAACAGAAGATTCGTGTCATCAGCAACGCCGGCGGCGTCAATCCACTCGCCTGCGCCGCCGCCCTGCAAGCCGCCTGCGACAAGGCCGGTGTGGCGCTGAAAATCGCCGTGTTGCTGGGCGATGACCTGCAACCGCAATTCAAACAGCTGAGTAGCCTCGGCCTTCATGAAATGTTCAGCGGCGCGCCGTTACCGCCCCTGTGCGTATCGACCAACGCCTACCTCGGCGCGCCGGGCATCGTTGAAGCCTTGCGCCTGGGTGCGGACATCGTGATCACCGGGCGCGTGGTCGACAGCGCCGTGGTCAGCGCGGCACTGGTGCATGAATTCGGCTGGTCCTGGCACGACTACGACAAACTCGCCCAAGCGGCGCTGGCCGGCCACATCATCGAATGCGGCGCCCAGTGCACCGGCGGCAATTTCACCGACTGGCGCGAAGTGCCCGACTACGAACACATCGGCTTCCCTATCGTCGAGGTCAGCGCCGACAGCCAGTTCATCGTCAGCAAACCGGAAGGCTCCGGCGGCCTGGTCACGCCACTGACCGTCGGCGAGCAGATGCTTTATGAAATCGGCGATCCACGGGCTTACCTGCTGCCGGATGTGGTCTGCGATTTCACTCAGGTCAAACTTCAGCAACAGGGCAAAAACGCGGTTCAGGTGCATGGCGCGAAGGGCTTGCCGCCAACCGATCAGTACAAGGTCAGCGCGACGTACCCGGACGGTTTCCGCTGCACCGCCAGTTGCTTGATTGCAGGCATCGATGCGGTGGACAAGGCGCGACGGGTCAGCGAAGCGATCATCAACAAGACCTCGGATATTTTCCGCCAGCGCGGCTGGGCGCCCTACAGCGAAATGAACATCGAACTGCTCGGCAGCGAGGCCACCTACGGCCCCCACGGCCAGCGCACGGACAGCCGCGAAGTGGTGATCAAACTCGCTGTGCGTCACCCGAGCAAGCAGGCCTTGATCGTGTTCTCCCGGGAAATCGCCCAGGCTGCAACCGGCATGGCGCCGGGGCTGACCGGGATCGTCGGCGGGCGGCCAACGGTGTATCCGCTGATCCGGCTGTTCTCCTTCCTTATCGACAAAACCGCCTGCACGCTGGACATTGATTTCAACGGCCGGCGCCACCCCTGCGCGCTGCCCGCCGTCGATGTGCTCGACCCGGATGACTTGCCTGTCCCGTTCGACCCACCGCAGCCCAGCGACCGCGCCGACGCCAGCGTGGCCCTGATCAGACTCGCGGTCGCGCGCTCCGGCGACAAGGGCAATCACAGTAACATCGGCGTCATGGCCCGCGAGCCCGAGTACCTGCCGTGGATCGCCGAAGCGCTGACGCCGGAGGTCATGGTCGACTGGATGAGCCACGTCCTCGACCCCGTTCACGGGCGCGTGGAGCGCTGGTATTTGCCGGGCACCCACAGCCTGAATTTTCTACTGGAGAACGCCCTCGGCGGCGGTGGCGTGGCCAGCCTGCGGATCGACCCGCAAGGCAAGGCCTTCGCCCAGCAGCTGCTGGAAATCCAGATTCCGGTGCCGCAGCGCATCGCCGACCAGGTCAACTAGAGGACTGCCGCCATGGCTTACGATTCGATCTTCAAAACCGATCTGTTTGCGGGCCAAACCATTCTTGTCACCGGTGGCGGCAGCGGCATCGGCCGTTGCACCGCCCATGAACTGGCAGCGCTGGGCGCGCATGTGCTGCTGGTCGGGCGCAAGGCCGACAAGTTGAAAAGCGTTGCCGCCGAGATTGCCGAAGACGGCGGCAAGGCGGATTGGGCCGTGTGCGATATTCGCGAGGAAGATGCAGTCAAGCATCTGGTCAGCGAACTGATTCGCAAATACGGGCCGATCCACGGTCTGGTCAACAACGCCGGCGGGCAATTCCCGTCACCGTTGGCCTCAATCAATCAGAAAGGTTTCGAAACCGTGGTCCGCACCAATCTGGTCGGCGGTTTCCTGATGGCCCGGGAAGTGTTCAATCAATCCATGAGCAAGCATGGCGGCGCCATCGTCAACATGCTCGCCGACATGTGGGGCGGCATGCCCGGCATGGGCCATTCAGGCGCGGCGCGCGCGGGCATGGATAACCTGACCAAGACTGCCGCCTTCGAATGGGGTTACGCCGGGGTGCGGGTCAACGCGGTGGCGCCGGGGTGGGTCGCGTCCAGCGGCATGGACACTTACGAAGGCGCTTTCAAAGCGGTGATACCGACCTTGCGCGAACACGTGCCGCTGAAACGCATCGGCACCGAATCGGAAGTCTGCGCTGCAATTGTGTTCCTGCTCAGCCCGGCCGCGGCATTTGTCAGCGGCAGCACCTTGCGCATCGACGGTGGCGCCAGCCTCGGCGGGCGCGCGTGGCCGATCCACAAGGCTACGAACAGCGAGTCGTACAACGGTTTTCACCGCGCGTACTTACCTGACGTGCTCAAGGACAAGGAATAAGCCATGCCGGTGATTCAATCGCAAGTGGACCCGTTCAGCGCGCAGTTCGCCCAGAACCGCGACGCGATGCTGGCCGTGATCGAACACGTGCGCCAGCTCGAACAGAACCTGTTGAACAAGGCAGCCGAAGCCAAGCCGAAATTCGACAAGCGTGGCCAACTGCTGCCGCGTGAACGCCTCAACCTGCTGCTCGACCCCGGCGCGCCGTTCCTCGAACTGGCGAGCCTGGCGGGCTACAAGCTGCACGACGACAAGGACGGCAGCGCAGCCGGTGGTGGTTTGATCGCCGGGATCGGTTACGTGTCCGGCGTCCGCGTGCTCGTGGTGGCAAACAACAGTGCGATCAAGGGCGGGACCATTTCCCCCAGCGGACTGAAAAAGTCCCTGCGCCTGCAACAGATCGCCATGGAGAACAAACTGCCGGTGATCACCCTCGCCGAAAGCGGTGGCGCCAACCTGAATTACGCCGCGGACATTTTCGTCGAAGGCGCGCGCAGCTTTGCCAATCAGGCGCGGATGTCGGCCATGGGATTACCGCAGATTACCGTGGTGCATGGCTCGGCCACTGCGGGCGGCGCTTATCAGCCGGGATTGTCGGATTACGTGGTGGTCGTGCGCGGCAAGGCCAAGCTGTTTCTCGCCGGCCCGCCACTGCTGAAAGCGGCAACCGGGGAAGTCGCCACCGACGAAGAACTCGGCGGCGCCGAGATGCATGCGCAAACCGCTGGCACCGCCGAGTACCTGGCCGAGAACGATGCCGACGGCGTGCGCCAGGTGCGCGAGATCGTCGGCCTGTTGCCCTGGAACGATCAGTTGCCCTGGCGTCCGGTACATCGCTGGGAAGAACCGCTCTACCCCATCGACGAGCTGCTGGGCCTGATCCCGGACGACCCGAAAAAACCCTATGACGTGCGCGAGATCATCGCCCGTATCGCCGACGGTTCGAACTTCCTCGAATTCAAGGCTGAGTTTGATCAGCAGACCGTCTGCGGCCACCTGAAAATCCAGGGCCGTGCCTGCGGCGTCATCGGCAACAACGGCCCGATCACGCCCAAGGGTGCGAGCAAGGCCGCGCAGTTCATTCAGCTGTGCGACCAGAGCCAGACGCCGCTGCTGTTTTTCCACAACACCACCGGGTTCATGGTCGGCACCGAATCGGAACAGCAAGGCGTGATCAAACATGGCGCGAAGATGATTCAAGCAGTGGCAAATGCCCGGGTGCCAAAACTGACGATTGTCGTCGGCGGCTCTTATGGTGCCGGCAACTATGCGATGTGCGGGCGTGGCCTCGACCCGCGTTTCATCTTCGCCTGGCCCAACAGCCGCACGGCCGTGATGGGCGGTGCCCAGGCCGGCAAGGTGCTGCGGATTGTCACCGAAGCCAAACAGCTCAAGGACGGTCTGGTGCCGGACCCGAAAATGCTCGACATGCTGGAACAGGTCACCGCACAGAAACTCGACAGCCAGTCCACCGCCCTCTACGGCAGTGCCAACCTGTGGGACGACGGGCTGATCGATCCGCGGGACACGCGGACGTTGCTCGGTTACGTGCTGGATATCTGTCACGAGGCCGAGGTGCGGCCGCTGCAAACCAACAGTTTTGGCGTCGCCAGGTTCTAGACCGGCCTTTAGGAGAACAATAAAAATGATCTTCACCCAGGAACACGAAGCACTGCGCCGCACCGTGCGCCAGTTCGTCGATCACGAGATCAACCCCCACGTCGAGGAATGGGAAAAGGCCGGTCGTTTCCCCATCCATGAAATCTTCCGCAAAGCCGGTGACCTCGGCCTGCTGGGAATTTCCAAACCGGAAAAATTCGGTGGCATGGGGCTGGATTACAGCTATTCGATTGCCGCGGCCGAAGAGTTCGGCACCATCCATTGCGGCGGCATTCCGATGTCCATCGGCGTGCAGACCGACATGTGCACGCCCGCCCTCGCCCGCTTCGGCTCCGATGAATTGCGTGAAGAATTCCTGCGCCCGGCGATTACCGGCGAACAGGTCGGTTGCATCGGCGTTTCCGAAGTCGGTGCCGGCTCCGACGTCGCCGGGCTGAAAACCACTGCCCGCAAGGATGGCGACGATTACGTGATCAACGGCAGCAAGATGTGGATCACCAACTCGCCCAGCGCCGATTTCATCTGCCTGCTGGCCAACACCTCGGACGACAAACCGCACATCAACAAGTCGCTGATCATGGTGCCGATGAACACCCCCGGCATCAGCCTCAGCTCGCACCTGGACAAACTCGGCATGCGCAGCTCGGAAACCGCCCAGGTGTTTTTCGACAATGTGCGTGTGCCGCAACGCAACCGCATCGGCCATGAAGGCGCCGGGTTCATGATGCAAATGCTGCAATTCCAGGAGGAACGGCTGTTCGGCGCGGCGAACATGATCAAGGGCCTGGAGTATTGCGTCGACAGCACCATCGAGTACTGCAAGGAGCGCAAAACCTTCGGCAATGCGCTGATCGACAACCAGGTGATCCACTTCCGTCTGGCCGAGCTGCAAACCGAAATCGAATGCCTGCGGGCGCTGGTCTATCAGGCCACCGAGCAATACATCAAAGGCCAGGATGTCACTCGCCTGGCCTCCATGGCCAAGCTCAAGGCCGGGCGTCTGGGCCGTGAAGTCAGCGACAGTTGCCTGCAATATTGGGGCGGCATGGGTTTCATGTGGGACAACCCGGTGGCCCGCGCTTACCGCGATGTGCGGCTGGTGTCGATTGGCGGTGGCGCCGATGAAATCATGCTGGGGATCATCTGCAAACTCATGGGTATTCTGCCGGGGAAAAAGAAATGAGCACCCTGCCCGATTGCCAGACGCTGCTGTTGGAGTCGCATAACGGCGTGCTGCACATCACCCTCAATCGTCCGCAAAGCCGCAATGCGATGAGTCTGCACATGGTCGCCGAACTGCGCGCGGTCCTTGCGGCGGTGCGTGATGATCGTGCGGTTCGGGCCTTGGTGATTGGCGGTGCCGGCGGACATTTCTGTGCCGGTGGCGACATCAAGGACATGGCCAACGCACGCGCTCAAGGTTCGGACGCCTATCGCGAGTTGAACCGGGCCTTTGGCGCACTGCTGCAAGAGGTGCAACACGCGCCGCAAGTGGTGATTACGGTGCTGCAAGGCGCCGTGTTAGGCGGTGGCCTGGGGCTGGCGTGTGTCAGTGATGTCGCCCTGGCCGATCACCTGGCGCAGTTCGGATTACCGGAAACCAGCCTTGGCTTGCTGCCCGCGCAAATCGCCCCGTTTGTGGTCCAGCGCATCGGCCTGACCCAGACCCGGCGCCTGGCGCTGACCGCCGCGCGTTTCGACGGTACTCAGGCGCGGCGCATGGGCCTGGTGCACTTTGTCGAGCATGACGCGCAAGCGCTGGCCGAACGCCTCGATGAAGTCCTCGCCCATGTGCTGTGCTGCGCGCCGGGGGCGAATGCGACGACTAAAAAACTGTTGCTGGCGAGTGCCGGGCAACCGTCGGATGCACTGTTGGATGACGCGGCGCAGTGGTTTAGCGAAGCAGTGACGGGCGCAGAAGGCATCGAAGGGACGATGGCTTTTGTGCAAAAAAGAAAACCGGGGTGGGCCTCTTAAAAGCATCGCGAGCAGGCTCACTCCTACAGGGGAATGCATTCCAAATGTGGGAGCGGGTTTACTCGCGATGAGGCCATCACATTCACCGCACATATCAAGGAAAGCCTTCATGCCCGCACTCAAAAAAATCCTGATCGCCAACCGCGGTGAAATCGCCTGCCGCCTCCAGCGCACTGCCCAGGCGCTGGGCTATCGCACTGTCGCCATCTTCAGCGACGCCGACGCCGATGCCCTGCACGTACAAATGGCCGACGAAGCCGTCAACATCGGCGCGGCCCCGGTGCAGCAGTCTTACCTGAACATCCCGGCCATCATCGACGCGGCCCGGCGCACCCGTGCCGATGCGATCCACCCCGGCTACGGCTTCCTCTCGGAAAACGCTGGCTTCGCCCTTGCCTGCCGTGACGCGGGTATTACCTTCATCGGCCCCAGCCCCGAAGCCATTGAGCTGATGGGCAGCAAACGCCTGTCGAAAATCGCCATGATCGATGCCGGAGTGCCCTGCGTTAAAGGCTATCAAGGCGCCGAACAGGACGATGCAACCCTGAGTCGTGAAGCTGAACGCATCGGATACCCACTGATGATCAAAGCCAGTGCGGGCGGGGGCGGACGAGGCATGCGCCTGGTACAGGATGCCAGCCAGTTACTGGAACAACTGCGT
The DNA here is from genome assembly GCF_000514395.1 of Pseudomonas sp. URMO17WK12:I12. Taxonomy (NCBI): domain Bacteria; kingdom Pseudomonadati; phylum Pseudomonadota; class Gammaproteobacteria; order Pseudomonadales; family Pseudomonadaceae; genus Pseudomonas; species Pseudomonas sp. URMO17WK12:I12. The sequence continues at coordinate 96,971 of NZ_AZVV01000019.1, read as the reverse complement.
ACTGCACGCTCCGAAGCGCAGCATGGTTTCGGCAGCGACGAACTGATTCTCGAGCAAGCCTTGATCGACCCGCGCCACGTCGAGATTCAATTGTTCGGCGATCAGCACGGCAACCTGATCTACCTCGGCGAACGCGACTGTTCGATCCAGCGCCGCCATCAAAAAGTCATCGAAGAAGCGCCCTGCCCGGTGATGACCGGCGAGTTGCGTCAGGCCATGGGCGAGGCTGCGCTCAAGGCCGGCCGGGCGGTGAATTACGTCGGCGCCGGCACGGTGGAATTTCTGCTGGATGCACGCGGGCAGTTCTACTTTCTGGAGATGAACACCCGGCTGCAGGTGGAACATCCGGTGACCGAACTGATCACCGGGCTGGACCTCGTGGCCTGGCAACTGCTCGTCGCCGAAGGACAACCGCTGCCATTGCGACAGGAGCAGGTTCAGCTCAGCGGGCATGCCATGGAAGTACGTTTGTACGCCGAAGATCCCGCTCACGACTTTCTGCCGCAAACCGGTCAAGTCAAGGCGTGGGAGCCGGCGTTGCACAATGGTGTGCGGATCGATCATGGCCTGATTGAAGGCCAGGACATCAGTCCGTTCTATGACCCGATGCTGGGCAAAATCATCGCCCACGGTGCAACCCGGGAAGAGGCCCGACGCAAGTTGTTGCGGGCGGTGCAGGACAGCGTGCTGCTGGGCGTACAGAGCAATCAGCGCCTGCTTGCCAGTCTGCTGCAACACCCGCAATTCATCAGCGGCGAGTTCAACACCGGGTTCATCCCGACTTGCTTTGCTGACGATCCGTGCTTGCAGGCGCATGTCCCGAGCGCTGCGGAGCTGGCCATCGCTGCGGCGCTGTTCTATCAAGCGTCGGCACAGGCTCACGCGGCACCGCTGAAGGGCTGGCGCAACAATGCCAGCGTGCCCTTGCATTACCGCATCGGCCTGAATGACCAGGATTGGCCGGTGGAATTGAACGCCTCGCCTGACGGGGCGTTTCGGATTCAAGTCGCCGGGCAACTGCTCACATTGAAGATCATCCGTAGCGATGGGCGCTGGGCAATGCTGGAGATTGACGGTATCCACCAGCGTCATGCCTATCGACTCGAGGCCGGGCACCTGTGGTTGTTCGCGCGGCCCGGCAGTTTGAAACTGCTGGATCGGACCCAGGCGCTGGTCAGCAGTCAGGCCAGCGTCAGTTCCGGCACGCTCAAGGCACCGATGGACGGCGCCATCGTCGACGTACTGGTCAGTGAGGGCAGCACGGTCAGCAAAGGCCAGCTATTGGTGGTGCTCGAAGCCATGAAAATGGAGCATCCGCTCAAGTCGGGCATCGACGGCGTGCTCAAACGCTTGCAGGTTCAGGTCGGCGATCAGGTCAAAAATCGTCAGATTTTGTTGGAGGTCGAATAAGCCGCTAGGCGGATCCGCCGGGTTTGGCTACGCTCAAGCCCTATCAGGACGCGGATACCAGGAAACCTGCGATGCCTCACTGGCTGGTGATAGATCTGGAAGCCACCACCGATGAAGGTGGCTGGCCAGTTACGGAAATGGAAATCATCGAAATCGGTGCCACCCTGGTGGACCGCAAAGGTCGCGAACTGGACCACTTCCAGCGTTTCGTGCGGCCACAGCGGCGGCCCTTGCTGACACCGTTTTGCCGGGAGCTGACGCACATCACCCAAGGCAATATCGATACTGCGCAACTGCTGACCGAGGTCTGGCCGGCGTTCGAGCGTTGGCTGGGCCAGCATCATTCACGCCTGGAAGGTTGGGCGAGCTGGGGCGACTACGATCGCAAACAGTTGGTTCAGGAGTGGGAGCGCCTGCAACTCGACAGCGCCTTGAGCCGCGTGCCGCACATGAACCTCAAGCAGCGCTTTGCCAAGGCCAGGCGCCTGGAACGCCCGCTGGGGCTCAATGGCGCCCTGCAACTGGCAGGCATGCAGTTCACCGGACAGCAACACCGGGCACTGGAAGATGCGCGCAATACCGCTCGCTTATTACCGCTGATTCTCCCCTCCTAGAGAGGTGACGACGCTCAAGGCCTTGTGCATACTGGCCGGCCCTTTTTAGCCCTTTTCGAGGAATCGCCCATGTTTAAAGTCAACGAGTACTTCGACGGCACCGTCAAGTCGATCGCCTTTGGCACCGCTGAAGGTCCTGCGACTATTGGCGTCATGGCTCCGGGCGAATACGAATTCGGCACCAGCCAACGTGAAATCATGCACGTGGTCAGCGGCGCCCTGACCGTCAAACTGCCTGACAGCAGCGACTGGGAAACCTTCGCCGCCGGTAGCCAGTTCAACGTGCCCGCCAACAGCAAATTCCAGCTGAAAGTGGCCGTCGACACCGCTTACCTGTGTGAATACCGCGGCTAACCCCCGGGTTTTAATCGCGATAAAAAATGCCCGTGTCTTTGGACACGGGCATTTTTCATTCCGGGGCTTTTATTCGAGAATCGTCACCGGCATTCCGACTTCAAGACGACCATTGCTGTCGTTGACCAGATTCTGTCCAAACATCGCGCCGTCGGCCTCGGCACGGTATTTCTGCAACGTGGCCAGCGGTTCCCGGTCATCGCTGCGCTCACCGGTTTGCGGATCGATGGTGGTCAGAATGCACCGAGAGCAGGACTTGACCACCCGAAACTCGACATCGCCGATGCGAATACGCTTCCAGCTGTCTTCGGCATAGGCTTCGCTGCCCTCGATCACCAGGTTCGGTCGAAAACGCAGCATTTCCAGGGAACGTCCGACCTTTTGCGACAAATCTTCGAGGGACGCCTGCCCGATCAGTAACAATGGATAACCATCGGCGAACGCCACTTGATCATCGTCCTTGCCGTAACCGGCCTCGGTCATGCGCGCACGATCAAGGGGAACCTGCACCAGGCGTGTAGGCTTGCCGATGAACTCACTGACCCAGGCACCCGCCTCGTCACCGGCATCCGGCACGCGCAAGGTGTCGCGCCAGAGGGTGACGCCACGCAGTTCAGCGTTGCTGGAGGGCAAGGCGATGTCGATCGGCGAGCGGCCCGGGGCGCTGAGGGTCAAGCCGCCTTCGGCATTCCACAACGCCGACAACTGGCTCATGGACGGGACGGCGCGCTGGGTCAGGAAACGTCCGCTGGCCTCATCTACCAGCATCCAGCGTCGATCACCGTCCAGCCCCAGTTTGTCGAGGCCGACCTGTTGCAAGGTTTCACCCTTGCCGGATTTCAACGGATAACGGTAAAGCGCGCTCAGACGCAACATGGCCAGCTCCCTGATGGTCAAAAAAGGCCACCCTATACGAGCTTGGTCACCGAATCAAAGGCTGAAAACAGAGCACTGCCCCCTTGTAGGAGCGAGCCTGCTCCGGGCGGCTCGCTCCTACAGGGAAAGTGGCCAGTCCTTGATCGTGATCAGGCCGGGACTTCGTCGAGCATCAGACGCTGGCGCACCACGTCGACGAGTTTGTCCGGCTGGAATTTGGAGAGGAAGTTGTCGCAGCCGACTTTCTTCACCATCGAGTCGTTGAAGCTTCCCGACAGGGAGGTGTGCAGGACCACATAAAGGCCGCGCAGACGCGGGTCATTACGGATTTCGGTGGTCAGGCGATAGCCGTCCATTTCCGGCATTTCGGCGTCGGTGAACACCATCAACAGCTTGTCCGTCATGGACACGCCCGTGTCCGCCCAGGCCTTGAGCATGTTCAACGCCTTCAAGCCGTCGCTGGCAATGTGCATCTTCACACCCAACTGGCCCAGGGTGTCACGCAATTGCGACAGTGCGACATTGGAGTCGTCGACCAGCAGCACTTCACGGCCACGGGCGCGTTCGAGTACCGGATCGTCGAGTTTTTCGCGCGAGACTTTGGCGTTGTACGGCACGATTTCGGCCAGGACTTTCTCGACGTCGATGATTTCCACCAACTGGTCATCGACCTTGCTGATCGCCGTGAGGTAATGCTGGCGACCGGCGCTGGTCGGCGGCGGCAGAATGGCTTCCCAGTTCATGTTGACGATGCGATCCACACCGCCAACCAGGAATGCCTGCACCGAGCGGTTGTACTCGGTGACGATGATCGTGCTGGTCGGGCTCGGGATCAGCGGACGCATGCCGATGGCCTGGGACAGGTCGATCACCGGCAACGTCTGGCCGCGCAAATTGACCACGCCGCAGACGAATGGATGACGCTGTGGCATCAGGGTCAGCTTGGGCAGTTGCAGCACTTCCTGCACTTTAAAGACGTTGATCGCAAACAATTGCCGGCCAGCCAGGCGAAACATGAGAATTTCCAGGCGATTCTCACCCACCAGTTGCGTGCGTTGGTCTACCGTGTCGAGAATGCCGGCCATTAATGACTCCTGGGCTTGTTCTGATTAATTCACTTAAAGAGGGTTATCGGCTGTTATTGCCAAATCTTGACCCTGAGACAAAATGCCACGATCGAGCATTGATGTCACATTAACATCATGGTTTACTGCATCCGCGATTCATCTGCTTCATTCCCGACGGCGCGACCACGGTTTGCACGTTAGGTTCCCTCGTGTAAGGGATTCCCCTATTAACAATCAGGTCCAACCTGATATTCGCGATATCCAATAGCCATTAATGTGACGCCATTCTCATTGCATGAACGGAGTCAGGCTTTTGTGTGCGATCGCAGGTAAGTGGCCATCCACCCTCTCGAGTTCCCAAGCCTGCACTCAGGCCTGCAGGAGCGCGATCTCATGCCGGCATGGCAGCGTCGGGACGTTGGACGTCCTGGTCGACATACGCGACATCCCCTCATTTGACATGACGTTGTGGAGATAAGCATGCCGAAGAAACCCAAGCAGTGGGCTCAGCGTTTGCCAGAGTTTCTTGTCGAGGCGGAAACACTTCTGGCCAAGTCGGAGGAGTGCCTGAGCCATCTGCAGTTGATCAGCAATGACAAGGACGCAATCGATTGCATGCTCAGCAGCCTGCTCAAACTGGCAAGCCGGGCCGATGCCCTGGCGCTGGAAGCCGTGTCGGAGTTTTCCCTGCATATTCACGGTTTACTGAACCACGCCCACCCCCACATTGACCTGCACGAGCACGCCTTGGGCGCGTTGAAGGATTGCTTCACGCTGATGGCCTGGCAACTCGAACTCATCGATCAGACCACCGGGCAGCTCAGCCTGGATGACAGCGAACAGACCTCCCTGATCGAAGCCTTTGCGCTGCAGGTCGGACAGAGTCATTTTCAGTTACCGGTTAATTCCAAACCGTTTACGCTCGTTTCCTATTCGGAACGGCAGGCTTGAATGAGTCTGACAACTTAACCATGTGTGTTCTTATTGCCATGCAGCCGCTCTATAAATGAGTGGGCTCATGTCGCAATTGAATATTTCATGCCTTTGCGCGACAACTCGATATTAATCGTTACTCCCCTTCGTAAAACTTTTCCATAGTGGAACTCTCGTCCATCGCGTTATTGCCTGACGCTATGGGCATATATACCAAACGCGACCAACGGTATCTTAAGTGGTATTATGCCGCCCATTAGTTGACGCCAATTAATGGCAAAGTGGACTTCAGATCAGAGCAAGCCGCTAAAGGCTGTGGTTCCACCAGAGGAGCCCGCTCTGCTCAAGACGAGTCACTACAGCTTTTCAGACAGAGACCCGTCAGCCACTATGGCCGGTCTGCCCGCAGCGAACATTCATTGGCTCCATCCGCTATGTACGCCAGCCTCAAGTCAGTCACCTCATGGCCACCGTCCCAGAAAAACGCTCGACGGCTCACGCTATTGCTGTGCACCTGTTCGGCACTTGGCAGCCTGCTGGTCTTCGGTTTCTCCACCTCCCTTGCACTGAGCTTGTTGGCGTTCAATCTCGCGGCACTGGCCTGCGTCCGGGTCCAGGATCGCCTCTCGAGCCAGTCGATAAAATTTGAACCGCAAGAGCTGGCGGACCGCTTGTTGGAAGTACAGGAAAATGAACGTCATCGTCTGAGCAGAGAATTGCACGACGATATTGGCCAGTTGCTGACCGCCGCAAAACTGCAAAGTGAATGGCTCAAACGTCGGATGCCTGATGAAATGCAGGGCCAGTGTTCGGTGCTCTGCGACACGCTGGAAGAAACCCTGACCAAAGTTCGTGACGTCTCGGCCATCCTTAATCCCAGGCAATTGACGAGTCTCGGGCTGGAGGCCAGTCTGCGTGCGCATCTGCTCAAGACCCTGGCCAACACCTCGCTGCACTGGAGCCTGGAATGCCATCAACGGTTGACCGGCGTCCCGGAAGAAATGGCGGTGGCAGCCTTTCGAATCACCCAGGAAGCAGTGACCAATATTTTGCGCCACGCCGATGCAAAAAATCTTCTGGTCCGACTACAGCGCATGCCCCAAGGCCTGACACTATTGATCAGCGACGACGGCCAGGGTTTCGCACCCGCGGTTGATCCCGGTCGAGAGGGACAGCGGGGGATGGCCGGGATGCAGGAACGGATCGATCAGTTGGGCGGGACCCTGGCCGTGAGTAGCGTGCTGGGCAAAGGCACTCAAATCGAAGCACTTTTCCCCTGGGCGCCCCGTGCGCTCGAACGGGCCAGTACGAATAAGGTTTTGCATTGACTTGTAATTTACTTCTGGTGGATGACCACTCGCTGATCAGGGCTGGCGTACGCGCCCTGGTGTTGGACATTCCCGGCTATGCGGTAGTTGGCGAGGCCAATGACGGCTCGCAGCTGCTCGAAATGGTCGAGAAACTGTCCCCTGACATCGTCCTACTGGATATCTCCATGAAGGAGACCAGCGGTCTTGAAGCCTTGCAGCGACTCAAGCGGGTACGCCCGCAAAGCAAGGTACTGATTCTGTCGATGCACACCGATCCCGCGCTCATCATGCAAGCGCTGGAGTCCGGTGCTCATGGCTATTTACTCAAGGACACCACGGCCACCGAGCTGGAACATGCGCTGGATGCCCTGCGCAACAACGAACGCTACCTCAGCCCTGCCATCGCCCACACGGTCATCAATCAGGCGCTGATCCGGAACCAGAAGCAGCAGCCGGAAACGCAAGAATCACATAACCTGACAGCCCGGCAACTGGAAATCCTGCGACTGATTGTTCGCGGAAAATCCACCCGGGAAATCGCCAATGGCCTGAGCCTCAGTATCAAGACGGTTGAAACCCACCGCTCGCAGATCATGAAGCGCCTGCAGATCTACGATGTCGCCGGCCTTGTCCTGTTTGCCGTACGCGAGCAAATCATCAGCCTGGACGATTAGCTGACTGCAATGTACTCAACAGGGGTGAATTTTCCGGCAAATGCACGCGCAACGCTGCGGCACGCGCCGTAAAGCGCAGGTTGTCGCCCTCCAGAGGTTCGCCATCAAGGTTGATGTGCAGACCTTCCGAGACCTTGATCTCGACCCAGGGCAAACGAGCGCGCACGAACATGTTATCGATGCCAAAGCCATCGGCCAGCAGGTTTTTCAACGTACCGACCACTTCCTGCGGTGCCGGTAAAATACTGATATCCAGCAGACCATCGTCAGCCAGCGCCTCCGGACATAGCACATGCCCGCCTCCCGCCTGCCGACCATTGCCGATACCGAGCGCCAATAGCTCGCCGCTCCAATGAAAGTCCGGCCCCTGCAACTCGCCATAAGCCGCATGCAACTCGCTGAAGCGTGATAAGCCGGTAAACAGATACGCTGCGCCGCCGAGGACTTTTTTCAGGTCTTCTGACGTATTGGCCGTGACCTGACTGCCGAAACCGCCCGTGGCCATGTTCAGAAAGACCTGGCCTCCTACTTCCCCCAGATCGATAGCGTGTGGCGCAACCTCCAGAAGATCCAGTGCCAGCGCCGGTGCTAAAGGCACGCCAGCCGCGCGAGCAAAATCATTGGCCGTACCCAATGGCATCAAGACCAGGCTGGCCTGATTCGGGTGCGCCGCCAGGGCCTCGGCAATATCGCGTAACGTGCCGTCGCCGCCGCCGGCAATCAGTTGCGTATAGCCTGCGCTCAACGCTTCTTCCACCCAGCGCTGCGCGTCCCCCGCTTCCCAGGTCAACCGCACGGCCAGTGTCCACCCTTGCTTGCGCTTGCCTTCGACAGCCGCGCGGACCTCCTCGTTGAGTGCCTGCTTGCCATGCAGAATCAACAGCGCCTTGCGCTCACTCATTGTCGTAGCTCCTGATTGGAATTCATTCAGGAGATGTTGACCTCACTGCCCCCTATAAAGGTCGCACGACGTTGAGATTTTTCGAGGCATGCTGGTTTGCGGTCCTACAGGTTGGGATATTTTCTTACGATATATGAGGAATCGGCTTAATTGACCCGCCGGGGCGAATGGTTCACCTTGGTTTCGGCGGCTATACGTCATCAAAAGCAACCACACAGGGATGTGCAGGCAATGAGTAGACACTCACCAAAGGTTACAAAAGCAAATTATATAAGCTTCGGCTATTCAAAGGGCATAGATGCAAGGAGCGTCTTTCTCCATGCAAACCCATGACATCAAGTTGCCGCTCCCTCCGGTAAAGCCGTTCTCGGAAAATCGCACCAATCATCAGGCTGAATTCAACAACAACGCAAAACCCGCTGCAGGAGTTGACATGGAACCTCGCGTCATTGAACTGGAAACTCATCTGAAATACATCCGAAGAGACATGGATGAAGTGCGCAATGACGTCAAATCCATCAAACACAGACTTGCCTATTCGGCAGGCGGGGCAGCGGTCGTCCTCGGCCTGTTGGGTTGGGTTGCCAACAGCCGCTTTGATCAGGTCGTGACACTTCTGGTTCGTTAAGCGTCAGCCATGCACGCAAGACCCGGCGCTTTACCGGGCTTGCGGCAACTGAGCCCTACGCGTCAGTTCAGAACTTCGCTCAGAGGAATGAACACTACATATTCACCCTCGATCAACGTGCGATCTTCCAACACTTCAACCAGGCCATCGGCCCAGGCGGCACTGCGAAGTACGCCGGAGCTCTGATTCTTGTAAATGATCGCCCGACCATTCTCCAGGCGACCACGCAAGTATTCCCGTCGATTGCCCGCCTTTGGCCAGACAAACCCGGCCGGCACCTGGAACTTCAATGGCTCGACCTCTTTTACACCCTGACGGCGCAGAAGATAGGGCTTTGCCAATAACGCAAAAGTGACCAATGTCGACGCCGGGTTGCCGGGCAAACCAATCACGGGCACACCGCGATAATGCCCGAAAGTCAGCGGCTTACCCGGTTTGATGGCGAGCTTCCATAGCGTCAACTCGCCCGCTTCGCGCAAGGCCATGCCGAGGAAATCGGCTTCGCCAACCGACACTCCGCCAGTTGAGAGGATCAGATCAACCTCGTTCAACTCAGCCAGGCGAACACGAGTGCTCTCCAGATCATCTGGAAGAATACCGGCATCGATGACTTCACAACCCAGGCGTTGCAACCAACTGCACAGCAACACGCGATTGCTGTTGTAGATTTGTCCTGGGCCCAGGGCCTGGCCCGGTTCAACCAATTCATCTCCGGTAGAGAGAACCGCAACACGGACCTTGCGAACAACATCGAGCTCAGCGCAACCCAGCGATGCCGCCAAACCCTGTTCGATTGATCCAAGGCGCGTACCGGCCGGCAAAACAAGCTCGCCCACCGTTGTCTCCTGACCTTGTGGCCGGATGTTCTGACCGGGGGTCATGGGCTCGATGAAACGGACTCGATCATCCGCCTGAACCTCGGCATTTTCCTGCATCTCGACACAGTCGGCACCTGCTGGCACCGGCGCACCGGTAAAGATGCGGGCACAGGTGCCGGGTTGCAGCGGTTCGGGCGCCTGACCTGCAAAGATCTTCTGACTGACCACCAACGGTTCACCCGTCCAGTCAGCGGCCCGCAGGGCGTAGCCATCCATGGCGCTGTTTGGCCAAGGTGGCAGATCAAGGGTTGAAACCAGGTCATCGGCGAGCACGCGCCCCTGAACTAGCGCCACAGGCAAACGCTCACGCTCGCGGATGGGCGAGGCCTCTGCCATTTCCAGCAAGCGCGCCAACGCCACCTCGACCGGCATCAGGCTGCCGGTTTTACCTGGCTTACCCACGGGATTCACAGGGTTGCGCCTGCTTCAAGTGAGCGACGAAATTGCAGGGACGATGCCGGGAATCCAGCTGTTCGGCGAGAATCCCATCCCAGCCAGTGCGCACGGCATTGGTTGAACCGGGCAAGCAGCAGACCAGCGTACCGTTGGCCAAACCGGCCAGCGCCCGGGACTGGACGGTCGAGGTACCAATGTCCGCAACGGAAATCTGCCGGAACAGCTCACCAAACCCATCTACCTGCTTGTCCAACAGGCAACTCACCGCTTCTGGCGTGCTGTCACGCCCCGTGAACCCGGTACCGCCAGTGATCAGAACCACCTGCACCACCTCATCGGCAATCCAGTTGGCGACTTGCGCGCGGATTTTGTAGAGATCATCTTTAAGCAGAACCCGAGCGGCCAGGTTGTGGCCGGCGGCGCTCAAGCGGTCGACAAAAACCTGACCTGACGTATCGGTTTCCAGGGTTCGAGTATCACTGACAGTCAGCACCGCAATGTTAAGCGGCGCGAAAGGTACATCAGCCTTGGCTTTCATAGGCTCGTCCAGTTGTAGGAAAAACAGCTCGGTGTTATATCACAGCGCTTCACTTTTTCAGCGCCCCCATGGAGACCCGCCATGACCTCGAACCCGGCATTGCCACCCTGCTCCATTCTGCTCCTGGCAGGTGGCCGCGGCCAACGCATGGGCGGTCAGGACAAGGGTTTGCTGGAATGGCACGGCGCGCCGCTGATCGCGCACCTGCATCGCAAGACCCGCGACCTGAGCAATGACCTGATCATCTCGTGCAACAGGAACCTGGACAAATACGCGCCCTACGCTGATCAGTTGGTCCATGACGACGAAGGCGATTTTCCCGGTCCCCTCGCCGGGATTCGCGCCGGCCTCAAGGCTGCCCGTCATCCTTATTTGTTGGTCTTACCGTGCGACGTGCCCCGCATCGACGATGCCCTGCTCCTCAGCATGCGCGAAATGGCCAGCCAGCATCCGGACAAACCGCTGATGCTGCGCCAGGGTGCACATTGGGAACCGTTGCTGTGCGTTATCCCTGTCGCTCTCTGCGCCGCGTTCGACACGGCATGGAATGAAGGTGAACGCAGCCCTGGACGCATCATGCGTAAACTGGAGGCAACCGCCCTGCAATGCGCAGACAACGACCCTCGACTGGCCAACCTGAACACCCCGGAATTGCTAAGCGCGCATACCGTGTCAGAATGACACTAGCCAAGGAACTTGCGTGCGTTGTGTACGTCTACAAGCTCAGTAACCAAAAGAATTCTTATTCGGAGATACACTCATGACCCATCGGACCCTCGCCACTCTCATGCTCGCAGCAGGCCTCGCGACCTTGGCGGGCTGCGCATCGCCGACAGTGATCACCTTGAATGATGGCCGCGAAATCCAGGCAGTCGACTCGCCAAAGTACGATGAAAAATCGGGCTTCTACGAATTCGAACAGCTGGATGGCAAGGAAACCCGCATCAACAAGGATCAGGTTCGTACCGTTAAAGAGTTGTAATCTTTACTGCACCGGCCAGATAAGACAAAGCCCGCTTGACGCGGGCTTTTTCGTGGCCGGGATTTTTTCACCACTGCAAGATGAGGGTGCTTTCAAACGCTCTTTCCTGGCCGGTGACCGGATCCACAAACCGCAATCCCTGCGCGAGCAGTTTCAGCGGATTGGCATAATCATCTTCAACGTCCTTGAGCACCTGCGGGTAAAACGGGTCGTTACAGATACTGGCGCCCAGCGCAGTCATGTGCACCCGTAATTGATGTTTCTTGCCCGTCACCGGGTAAAGCGCATACCGCCAGAGATCTCCGTTCTTTTCCCGAACCTCGACCGCTGTCTCGGTATTGCTGATACCCGGACCTTCCTGCATGCGGAAAAACGGCTCGCCATCGATGAGCCGGCTTTTATGCACCAATGGAAAGGTCAGATCAGGCAATGCAGGGGCGATTGCCTCGTAGTACTTTTCAATCTGCCGTGTCGGAAACAACGATTGATACGCAGAGCGGCTCTTCGGGTTGGCGGAAAACAGCACAAGCCCCGCGGTGTGCCGGTCAATACGATGCAACGGCACCAGGTGTGGGTTGTCCAGACGACGGATCAATCTCCTCAGCAACGTTTGTTCAACGTACTCGCCTGCCGGAGTCACCGGCAAAAAATGCGGTTTGTCAGCGACCACCAAATGCTCATCGGCATAGAGGATCGACTCGACCACCGGGATCGGCTTTTCGTCCGCAACCTCACGAAAATAATGAATCCGCAGCCCTTCCTTGTACGGCAGATCGAATGCAATCGGCATTCCGTGCCCGTCGAGCACGCGACCGCGGGCCACCCTGTCCAGCCATTGTTCGCGACCGATAGCGCTGAAATGCTCGCACAGGCAATCGATAACGGTCAGCCACGAACCCGGCGGCAAGTAGAGTGTGCTGGCCTGGCTGTGTGCGGCAGAAAAAGATGAAGTGGACATACGAAAGCTCTAACCCTCAATACAGGGCAGCATTATCCAACAGTGGCCGAATCGAACCTAGCGGAGAATCCTCATGCCGGAATCTGTGTACGCGCCGCCGCTTCGGTGAATTCCTTGAGCCAGCGCAACACATCGACGGCTTCCCAGCGAGCCGGGTCGTAAAGTGCGTACAACAACCCCTGATAGCCCACGACATCCAGCTGCCGGTGGTAACCCGCACGCTGGAACAGCGCCTCGATCTCGGCAAAACAGGTGTTGAAGTGCAATTTGTTAAAAGGCGTTTTTCCTTCCGTCACCAAACCGTCCAGACGCAATTCGAGGACAGCCTCGCGCACAACATCGACCGACATCCGGTTCACGCTGTTTTTCAATTGTTCGACATTGACCACGATTCATCCCTCTCACGCCTGGAACTGCCTGCTCAAACCCGGAAACCCGGGACGTCAAGGCAGCACTCCGAATAACTGTATACGCATACAGTATCCGAAGAGCATCGGTTAAGCCAAGGGGATCAGTCGCAAAGTTCGACAGACGGGACCATCGCCAGCACAAAAACCGCTTAACGCAAGAACGCCACCACCTCGTCGGCACTGAATGGCCAACCGAGTTCCGCGCCGGTATCGACTCGTCGCAGGACCGGAATGCGCAGACTGTAGGCGGCGAACCAGGTTTCATCGTCAGCAATATCTACCAGCTCGACCAGCAGACCGTGTTCAACCAACGGCATCAGCTCGGCTTCGGCCACTTCACAGAGATGGCACCCCAGGGTGCCGAACAGCTGACATTCAGGAGGCATGAGCGCTCAACCGAAAAAATTAAGTAACTATTCTAGGCCTGCCCCGAAAAGCCGTCGAGCCGTCGAATTTTCTGCCCGACAACATGAATCGCCATGATGGCGGAATAACCCTGACGCAAATCAGGCGTCGTTTGTGCCATTTAAGCAATGCTCACGTTTTTTTTGCTTCTACGCTTGAGTAGCCAGCGTCTGTCAGCGGAGCTTTTAGTGTTTGCCAATCTCTTGATTATTCTCGTTTCCTCTCTAGTGGTCATCGCGTTGTTCCAGCGCCTGCGATTGCCCCCGGTCCTCGGCTACCTGTGCGTGGGGTTGATGATTGGCCCGACCGCGTTCAATTGGGTAGATGAGAGCGAAGGGTTGCCACACCTTGCCGAATTAGGTGTGGTGTTCTTGCTGTTCTCCCTCGGTCTTGAGTTTTCCCTGACGAAAATGATCGCACTGCGACATGTGGTGTTCGGCCTTGGCAGTTTGCAAGTGTTGGCCTGCGGACTGTTGCTGGGTGTTTTACTGATGATGTTCGGGATGCCGGTCACTCCCGCGCTGTTGCTGGGCGCGGGGCTGGCGCTGTCGTCCACGGCCATCGTCAGCAAGGAGCTGACCAGCCTTGGCGAAATTTTCAGCAGTCATGGCCAGAATGCCATCGCCGTATTGCTGTTCCAGGACGTGGTGGCCGTCTTGCTGCTGACACTGGTGCCCGTGTTCGCCGGAAACAGTGATCAGGCCTGGTATTGGGCGCTGCCCCTGACCCTGATAAAAACCGTGGTGTTGTTCGGCGGGTTGCTATTGGCCAGCCGCTGGTTGTTGCCAAGACTGTTCCATGAAGTCGCCGCCGCCCGCTCCGCCGAACTGTTTGTACTGCTGGCTCTGGTGATTGTCCTGCTGACCGCCTGGCTGACTCACTTGCTGGGGCTTTCCCCTGCCCTGGGCGCGTTTCTCGCCGGCATGCTACTGGGCGAAAGTCATTACCGGCATCAGGTCGAGGCCGATATCCGACCGTTTCGGGACATTCTGCTCGGGTTGTTTTTCGTCACCATCGGCATGCTGATCGACTTGAATCTGTTCGCCAGCCACACGCTGCTGATCCTTGGCCTGACCCTGGGATTGCTGCTGATCAAGGGAACCGTGGTGGCGCTGCTGGTCAAATGGCGTGGCAGCGATGGCGAAACCGCCTGGCGCAGCGGTCTGGCACTGGCCCAGGGAGGTGAGTTCTGCTTTGCGCTGATGGCGCAGATGCAGCAAAGCGATCTGATGCCCGCGCAACTCGGCGGCTTGCTGCTGGCTGCGACGTTCTGTTCGATGTTGGTCACGCCACTGATGCTGCGCGCGGCCCCATCCATCGCAAAACATCTGCATCGAAAATCCAACAAGGAGGCCCAACTTGAAGAGATCAGCGCGCTGAACGCGGATCTGGACAAGCATGTGGTCATCTGTGGTTACGGGCGCGTCGGCCAGTCCATCGGTCGCTGCCTGAGTCATCAGCAACAACCTTACATTGCACTGGACCACGATCCGGTCAGGGTTGAGGAAGCGGCTGTCAGCGAAAGCAGCGTGCACTATGGAGACTCGCGTCGAGGTGAATTACTGCTTGCCGTCGGACTGGCGCGTGCCAGGTTGCTGGTAATTGCGGTGGACCAACCTGACATCGCGCTGGCGATCCTCAAGGAGGCTCGCCGGATCAATTCAAGAGTGCCGATTCTGGTTCGTACCCGCGATGACAGCCAACTGGCCGAGCTGAAAGAAGCCGGCGCCAACGAAGTCGTACCCGAGTTGCTGGAGTCCAGCCTGATGCTCGCCTCCCATGCACTGATCATGCTGGGACTGCCCGCCCATCAGGTACAGGAGCGGGCCGATCAGATCCGGCATGATCGCTATCGGATGCTCCACGATTTTTATCCCGGAGCCGAAGATGCGGAAAATTGATTCAGTCCTGACTGACGGCGCCGATCTTATGCACCGACAAATCCGCACCGTAGTACTCCTCTTCCTGGCTCAAGCGCAGTCCATGAAACGCCTTGATCATTCCATACACCGCAAAACCACCAGCCAGCGCCACGACCACACCCAGCGAGGTGCCGATCAACTGGCTGATCAGACTTACACCGCCCAGGCCGCCCAACGCACTCTGGCCAAAAATGCCGCACGCGATACCGCCCCACACGCCACACAGACCGTGCAAAGGCCACACGCCCAACACATCGTCGATATGCCATTTGCCCTGCGCCGCGGTAAAGCACCAGACAAACAGCGCCCCGGCGATGGCGCCGGTCACCAGTGCGCCCACCGGGTGCATCAGGTCGGAGCCTGCGCAAATGGCCACAAGCCCGGCCAATGGGCCGTTGTGCAGAAAGCCTGGGTCGTTGCGCCCGACGATCAGCGCCGCCACGGTTCCGCCGACCATGGCCATCAACGAGTTCACTGCCACCAGTCCGCTCACGCCTTGCAGGGTCTGGGCGCTCATGACGTTGAAGCCGAACCAGCCAACAATCAGGATCCACGAGCCCAAGGCGAGGAAGGGAATGCTAGACGGAGCAAACGCCACCAGGCGGCCATCGCGATAGCGTCCTTGTCGCGGCCCGAGCAACAACACCGCCGCGAGGGCCAGCCAGCCGCCCATGGCATGCACCACCACGGAACCGGCAAAGTCATGGAAGCTGGCGCCGAATCGCGCCAGCAACCAGGCCTGCAAACCATAATTGCCGTTCCAGATCATCCCTTCGAAAAAGGGATAGATGAACGCCACGATCAGCGCGGTCGCGCACAATTGCGGGACGAACCGGGCGCGTTCGGCAATGCCGCCGGAAATGATCGCCGGGATGGCGGCTGCAAAGGTCAGCAGGAAGAAGAATTTCACCAATCCATAACCATGGTCGGCATTGATCACCGGCGCCGGTTGCAGGAACGTCACCCCGTAGGAAATCCAATAGCCTATAAAGAAGTAGGCCAGGGTCGAAATGGCGAAGTCGCTGAGAATTTTCGACAAGGCGTTGACCTGGTTCTTTTGCCGAACCGTGCCAACCTCAAGAAAGGCGAAACCGGCGTGCATGGCCAGCACCATGACCGCGCCAATGAGGATGAACAATGTATTGGAGCTATGGACCAGACTGTCCACAGCGCTTTGCAGATTTTCCATGGAATGGCAGACCTAAAGGCTAAAAAAGCACCAAAGCAGTTCACGCAGACTGCTAACGCACCAAGTTGCAGCTTATGCGGATCGAATCACTGATCCCCATGAACCGCTTTGGCGCATCAGAGCGAAATCATCGCGCGAGTTTTTATTGTTTGAGCCGAGGTTTTCCTGAAATCATGCCCGGCAACAGCGCATCGGCGCCGGCAAACGCACCACGACACAGCAAAAGTTGTACCAGTCATTTGTACTGAACCTTCGCACAAGGCTCATACTCGAACCCATCAGAAGCCACTTACGGAGATCCACCCATGGCCAGCATCAAGGCAAAGACTGCTCAAGAAATCCTGATGAACGATTTTCAGACCCTGGTCAGTGACACAGAGCGGTTGCTGGAGCACACCGCGACCCTGGCCGGCGATCAGGCAGATGAACTGCGCACCCAGATCCACGACAGTCTGTTGCGTGCCCGGGAAACCCTGAAGCTGACCGAAGACTCGTTGCGCGAACGCGGTCAGGCCGCTGTCACCGCGACCGAAGATTACGTGCAGGCCAACCCATGGCAATCGGTCGGCATCGCCGCTGGGGTAGGTTTCCTCATTGGCCTGCTAGCTTCTCGGCGCTGATATGTCTATCGGCGAATCCGGCTCGTCGGCGACGGGCACAAGCGCTTCATCGCGGCGCCTGGGTGCCGCGTTTCTCGGACTGTTGCACAGCCATGTCGAACTGTTCGGCATCGAGTTGCAGGAACAAAAAGCGCGCACCGTAAGCCTGCTGCTGTTTGCAGGCCTGGCGCTGGTCTTTGCATTGCTGTTGCTAGTGGGGTTGTCGACGCTGGTGTTGATTGTGTTTTGGGACACCTATCGCCTCGCCGCCATCATCGGGCTCTGCGTGTTCTATACCCTAGCCGCGATCTTCTGTGGATTGCGTTTGAAAGCAGCGGTCTTCGATGAGTCCTCGCCCTTCCATGGCACCCTGGAAGAATTGGCCAACGATCGGGAGCGCCTGTTGCCATGAGCCTGCCTCAACTGCCCAATAACAGCTCGCGCGCGGAAATGCGCAAGGCACTGATTCGCCTGCGCATGGAAATGCACCGTCAGGAAATCCGCCTCGAGTCCCGGGAACTGCTACAACCCTTGCAGCGGATTCGCGGAATGAAGCAAGACCTGCAGGACAGTTTTGGCATCAAGCACGCCCCGCTCTGGGGCGTGGCAGCTGTCACCTTGCTCGGCTTTCTGACCGGCAAGAGTACCCGCAACGGCGGCGCCAGCAGCCTGACTCGGCTGGTTCGTCTGGGCACCAGCCTGGGGCCCTTGATCAAGCTGGTCCTGCAAAGCAACTCGCGAAAAGACTAAATAGCCACTCTCTGGCTGCATTCTTGCAATACCACCGGGATGAGCCTCTCTATCGAGGGGTTCAATCCTGTGTGCCTATCCGGTGACCAGGTATCCAAAAACAAGACCTTAACCAAGGAGGCCTCGTGATCGACGGGCAACCGCTCGCCTGCTTTCAACCCTTCATCGATACCGCCACCGGCCGTATCGCCGGCGTCGAGGCATTGGGCCGACTGCAACAGGCCGACGGTCAACTGGCCTCGGTGGGCCCGCTTTTCGCCGACCCGAGGACACCCGCCATCGCGTTGCGGCGTCTTGATCGGCAGATCCGCGACAACGCGCTCAGTCGTTTGCATGAAGCGCCCTCGGACTGGTTTCTCAGCCTGAACATTTCCCCGCGCTGGATCAATCGCCTGCGCCCGGATCAAGCGCTGCCAAGCCTCAAGCAACTGCGCAGGCACAACGTCGACCCGCAACGCATCGTCTTCGAAATAACCGAACTGGGCGGCGACATTCAGCGCCTGGCTGACGTCGTGGCTCGCTACCGAGAGGCAGGCGCACGAATCGCCATTGATGATTTCGGCGCCGGTTATTCTCAACTCGATCGCGTACTGGCCCTGCAACCGGACATTCTCAAACTCGACATGCGCTTGTTCCAGGCGGCGGCATTGGGCGGTCCAAGCAGCGATGTGGTGAAGGCGCTGGCGCAGATGGCCGAGAAAACCGGTTGCTGGATCATTGCCGAAGGGGTGGAAACCGAAGCTCAATTGAGTTTTGCCCTGGAGTGCGGCTCCCGGTACGTGCAGGGTTTTCTGTTTGCCAAGGCACAAGCCGACTTCTTTGCCCCGGACGCTTTTGTCGAGCGCTTCGCACAGCTGCGCCAACGGTATGTTCAACAAAAACTGGCTGAGCGTGGGCGGCTGATGGTCATGCGCCAGCAACTCGGCGAGCTGATGACCCTGTTGCAGACATGGGCCCAAGCCCACGCACCGCTCAGCGCCCTGCCCCATCTGGACGCATTCCCCTGGTTGTTGCGCTTCTATCAATGCGATCGCCACGGCACGCAACTGACGCCCAACCTTGAATGGCGAAACAACGCCTGGGAATCGGACACCCGGTACCTGGGTCACAACTGGTCATGGCGTCCGTATTTCTATCACTTGTTGGCAGAGGGTTGGGACGAGCGTCGGCTTACACTTTCCAACACGTACCGCGATGCCACCAGCAACCAGTATTGCCTCACCGCCGGGCAATTTTTCGACAATGGCGAGCGACTGCTGCTCATCGACATCGACGCCGCCGGGCTCTAGGCTAAGGCATCAGTCACCTGACGGAGAGACCAGCCTTGGATTGGCAAACCCTGCTTACCCGCGAACGCCTCGGAAAGCCGCTGCACAGCCCGGAAGAACTCGGCCGCAGCCCTTTCCACAAAGACCATGACCGCATTATTTTCTCAGGTGCCTTTCGCCGGCTGGGACGCAAGACCCAAGTCCATCCGGTCACCAGTAACGATCACATCCACACGCGCCTGACCCACTCGCTGGAAGTCAGTTGCGTCGGGCGCTCGTTGGGCATGCGTGTCGGTGAAACCATCCGCAGCGCGTTGCCAGACTGGTGCGAACCGAGTGACCTGGGGATGGTGGTGCAGTCGGCTTGCCTCGCGCATGACATCGGTAATCCACCCTTCGGTCACTCCGGCGAAGACGCCATCCGTCACTGGTTCCAGCAGGCCGCAGGCCGTGGCTGGCTGGATGACATGAGCGAAGTCGAACGTAATGACTTCCTGAATTTCGAAGGCAATGCCCAAGGCTTTCGTGTGCTCACTCAATTGGAGTACCACCAGTTCGATGGTGGTACGCGGCTGACGTACGCCACGCTGGGTACTTACTTGAAGTATCCCTGGACGGCGAAGCACGCTGACTCGCTGGGCTACAAGAAGCACAAGTTCGGCTGTTATCAGAGCGAACTGCCGTTGCTGGAGCAGATCGCTCATAAACTCGGCCTGCCTCAACTGGAGGAGCAGCGCTGGGCACGCCATCCATTGGTGTACCTGATGGAAGCCGCCGATGACATCTGCTACGCGCTGATCGACCTGGAAGACGGCCTGGAAATGGAGTTGCTGGAGTACGCCGAAGTCGAGTCGTTACTGCTCAATCTGGTGGGCGACGATCTTCCGGAAACCTATCGCCAATTGGGCCCGCTGGACTCGCGCCGACGCAAGCTGGCCATCCTGCGGGGCAAAGCCATCGAACACCTGACCAATGCAGCGGCCCGGGCCTTCGTCGAACAACAGGACGCCCTGCTGGCCGGTACACTGCCCGGCGATCTGGTGGAGCACATGCATGGCCCGGCCAAGCGCTGTGTCCTGAATGCCAAAGACATGGCCAGGAAAAAAATCTTCCAGGACAAGCGCAAGACACTGCATGAAATCGGCGCCTACACCACGCTGGAGATTCTACTGAACGCTTTCTGCGGCGCGGCACTGGAACAACACAATGGTCGAACGCCGTCGTTCAAAAGTCGCCGCATCCTCGACTTGTTGGGCAACAATGCACCCGATCCTCGCGGGCCTTTGCACACTTCATTCCTGCGGATGATCGACTTCATCGCCGGCATGACCGACAGCTATGCCAGTGAAATGGCCCTGGAAATGACCGGTCGCTCAAGCCGCTGACGCCCCCGCCCCGACCCGCTGTTCAGATTGTCCGAACGCGGGTCGAGTGCTGGAATGATCAGGCAATACATTCGAGTAGTCTGACATCCGGCGAAACTGGACACACTTAAAGCTGCCGACCAACAGATCTACCGCTGCCTGGTTACTTGATAAAATCATTGAAACAATCAGACGTTATAAACTTATTGACCCTGACATCTTCCTAAAAACCTATCACTCAACAATCAACTTACTACATACAACACTTCTCTTGATCCTCATTCAAATCCGAACTGGAACGTAGTCCCATTCCTCTTCAATTGTAGGACTTGTCCTATATCACTGCTATCGACCTGTCAGTTCATGCGCCCCCTCAACTATCTGAGCTAAGGTGCGCGCTTTATTTGAGCTCGCATGGGATCTGATTATGAACTCCGTTTTTATTGTCGACGATCACCCCGTTATCCGTCTTGCCGTCCGAATGTTGCTCGAACATGAAGGTTATAAAGTCGTCGGCGAAACGGATAACGGGGTCGACGCCATGCAGATGGTCCGCGAATGCATGCCAGACCTGGTTATTCTCGACATCAGCATTCCCAAACTGGATGGACTGGAAGTTCTATCCCGTTTTAATGCCATGTGTACTCCGTTAAAAACCCTGGTTTTAACGGCCCAGTGCCCGACCTTGTTCGGTATTCGTTGCATGCAGTCCGGCGCGTCGGGATATGTCTGCAAACAGGAAGACCTGAGTGAGCTGGTCAGTGCAATCAAAGCGGTGCTTTCCGGTTACAACTACTTCCCCAGCCAGGCGCTGAACCCCGTCCGTAGCGATGACACGCGATATGCCGACCTGGAGCTATTCAAGTCAGTCAACGACCGGGAATTGATGGTATTGCAACTGTTTGCACAAGGCCGCACCAACAAGGAAATTGCCAAGGGCATGTTCCTGAGCAACAAGACCGTCAGCACCTATAAAAAACGCTTGATGCAAAAACTCAAAGCCAAATCACTGGTTGAACTTATCGATATGGCAAAACGCAACGCCTTAGTGTGAGAGACCGGATGCCCAGTCGTTTAAAGGATTATCTGATACTGATCACTGCCGGCTTGTGCCTGAGCACCTCAGTGTCTGCGACACACTCCGCCAGCGAGCATTACACCCTGCTCAGTCGCTCAATGGTCGGGCACATGGAAGTACAACTGGATAAATCACAGCGACAATGGATCAAAAACAAACGCGAATTGATTCTGGGTAGCTCAGCCCCCGATTACCCGCCTTTCGACCTGACCAGCAGCGGCAGCGACTATGAAGGCTTCACCGCTGATTACGCCGGCATCCTTGGCAAGGCGACCGGCCTGCCAGTCAAGGTTCAGCGCTACGCATCCCGGGAAGATGCCATCAAGGCGCTAGAAAACGGTGAGGTCGACATGCTCGGCAGCGCCAACGGATTTGAGGCCCGTAACGCCGATATTGTGCTGTCGACACCTTACGCCGCGGACCAACCGGTTCTGGTGACACGCGAAGGAGAAACCCGATCCCTGTCCGATGGACTGGCCGGATTGCGGTTGAGCATGGTGTACCACTATTTACCGATGGAAGAAGTCAAAGCCCTGTATCCAAAGGCGATCATCACGGCCTACCCGTCTTACCAGAATGCAATTAACGCGGTTGCGTTCGACCAGGCGGACGTCTTTCTCGGTGACACCATTTCGACCCACTACCTGATCAACAAGGGTTACCTGAACAACGTCCGGATGGCCAACTTCGGTAAACACGAAGTCCACGGCTTCAGTTTTGCCGTGCACCGCAACAACCCGGAACTGCTTGGGATCATCAACACGATACTGAATGCCACACCCACCCATTCGCGGGAAGAGATTGCCAAACGCTGGAGTGCAGGCAGTGACATTCTTCTCACCGATCACAAACTGCAACTTACCACTCGCGAAGAACGCTGGCTGGCGCAACATCCGGTGGTTCGCGTGGTGGTCAATGAAGCGTTTGCGCCGCTGACATTTTTCGATAACGACGGCAACTTTCGAGGTGTCGCTGCCGATCTGCTCGAACTGATCAGGTTGCGCACCGGTTTGCGCTTCGAGATCCAACGCAGCCGAAGTGATGACGAGATGATTGATCGTATCGGTCAGCATCAGACCGACCTGATTGCCGCCCTGCTGCCCAGCGCACACCGTGAAACGCTGCTGAATTTCAGCCGCCCTTATCTGGAAAACTCTTTTGTCCTGCTGACGCGCAAAGTGGCCGGCAGTCCGAACGACCTCACACAGTTTTCGGGTAAACGCCTGACGATTGCCCAGGGTAATCCGATGGTGGATTACCTGCGTCTCGAGTTCCCGAACCTCACTCTGATCGAAACCCCCGACACCTTCAGTGCCGTGCAACTGGTGTCAGAGGGCAAGGCTGAAGGCTCCGTAACCTCGCTGGTGATTGCGAACTACTTCATCTCATCCAGAGTCTTCGAGCAGACGCTTCAGATCAGTTCCACCGTTGGCACGCAACAGGCTGCGTTTTCCCTCGCAACCGGACGCGACGCCAAAGAACTGAGCGCCATCCTCGACAAGGCGTTGCTGAGCATTACCCCGCAAGAACTGGGCATTATCAACAGCCGCTGGCGGGGTTACGCCTCGACATCGCAAAACACCTGGCGCAACTACCACCGGGTGTTCTATCAGGTGGTGCTGGGGGTTGGCCTGCTACTGCTGATGTCTGTTGCCTGGAACGCTTACATGCGTCGTCAGATCAAACAGCGTCAGGCGGCTGAACTCGCATTGAATGACCAACTTGAGTTCATGCGATCGCTGGTCAACGGCACGCCGCATCCGATCTACGTGCGGGACCGTCAGGGGGTGCTGCAAAGCTGCAACGACAGTTACCTGGAAGCCTTCAGCGCAAAGTACGAAGACGTGATCGGTAAAAGTGTCATTCAAGGCAACTTGAGCAACGCGTTCGAGGCACGGGAGTTTGAGTCTGACTATCAGCGAGTCGTAAACGAAGGTGCACCGTTGATTCTCGATCGCACGTTGCAAATCGGCAGTCGCAAACTGACGATTTACCACTGGGTGTTGCCTTACCGGGACTCGAAGGGTGAAGTACAGGGCATCATTGGTGGCTGGATTGACATCAGCGAGCGGCGACAACTGTTTGATGACCTTCGAGCCGCCAAGGAACGCGCCGATGAAGCGAACAGAGCCAAAAGCACTTTTCTGGCGACCATGAGCCATGAGATTCGCACCCCGATGAATGCAATCATCGGCATGCTGGAGCTGACCCTCAAACGAATCGAACCCGCTCATCCGGACCGACCCGCCATCGACGTCGCATACCACTCGGCGAAGGACCTGCTGGAACTGATCGGGGACATTCTCGATATTGCGCGCATCGAATCCGGGCATTTGAGCCTGAATCCGGAGCGCGTCCATCTGGGTGAAACGGTAGCGTCGGTGGTGAGGATCTTCGACGGCCTCGCCCGACAGAAACACCTGCATCTGTTACTGGACTTGAGCCCCGCCCATCCGCCACCCGATGTGTTGCTGGACCCGATGCGCTTCAAGCAGGTGCTTTCCAATCTGGTCAGCAACGCCATCAAGTTTACCGAACAGGGTCAGGTGCGGATTGTGGTGGAGTGGCAGGCCACAGACGAGCCCGAGCGGGTTTTGTTGCGCGTGCAGGTTCAGGACAGCGGAATCGGCATCAGCGAGCAGGATCAACAGCGTTTGTTCGAGCCATTCACTCAGGCAACCCACAGCGCGCAGTCGACCCGAGGAGGCGCCGGGTTAGGCCTGGTGATCAGCCGTACGCTGTGCGAGATGATGGGCGGCAGTCTGCAGTTGCGTAGCCAGGTCGGAGCCGGTACGCAGGTCGAGATAGCGCTGCACCTGACGACATTGCCGCCAGACCTGAGACCGAAAACCGTCGAAGCGACTGTTCACCCTACCTCAACTCCGTTGAACGTCCTGGTGGTCGACGATCACCCGGCCAATCGCTTGCTCATGTGCCAGCAACTGGAGTTTTTGGGGCACCACCACTGCGCTGAAACGGATGGCGAAACCGGGTTCGAGGCATGGAAGCACGGGCTGTTCGATCTGGTGATTGTCGATTGCAACATGCCGGTCATGAATGGCTACGAACTGGCCCGCCTGATTCGCCAATACGAACAGCAACAGTCGCGCGAGGCGTGCACCCTGCTGGGCTTCACCGCCAACGCACAACCGCAAGAAGTACAACGCTGCAAACACGCGGGGATGGACGACTGCCTGTTCAAGCCCCTCAGCCTCGCGGCCTTGAGACTGTGGATTGAACGCGTCAAACCGATCGCCCGCCCCGCATTCAGCCTCGAAGGACTGCAGCTGCTCACCGGCGGCAATCCAAAGCTGGATCAACGTTTGTTGCTCGAAGTGCTGAACAGCAATCGTCTGGACCGCCAGGAATTGCTGGATTTGTCCCCCTGCAAAGACCCCCAGTCATTCCTCGATATCGCTCACAAAATCAAGGGGGCGGCGCGCATCGTCCAGGCGAGTCGATTGATCGACAGCTGCGAAGCGCTCGAAAGCGCCTGCCGTGAAGCGTTCCACCCCGAAAACGTAGCCGACTGCACCCAAGCCATCAAGCACGCCATGCTCGAGCTGGAGCACGCCTTGCAACAACAAATAGGGCACAACGACAGGAGCAGAACGATGGAGCCTTAACTATGCTTGGACGGCTGAGCAGTGTGTTAACCATCACGGAGAGACCAGTAATGTCCAACCCACTGCGCCCCGATCCACGCAGGTTTCCGCTGCACGTCCATATCAGCGTGATGTTTACCTTCCTGCTGCTACTCACGGGCGTGGTGCTGGGCATTTTCAATTACCGGCAAACCACGCAGATCATCTTGTCCAGCAGTGAAAAACTGTTCAACCGCATCGAACAGGATGTCCGGCTGGATCTGCAGGGCACTTATGAACCGATTCGCCATCTGTTGAGCCTGCTGGCGGACAACCCGGCGACCGAGGCGTCCGCGCTGGAGCAACGGCTCGCGCTGCTGAAACCCTTTAGCCAGTCGCTCAAAGACAATCCCAACCTGGCCTCGCTGTACCTGGGATACGGCAATGGCGACTTTTTCATGGTACGCCCCCTGCGCACCCCCGCCCTGAGAACGCTCACCAATGCCCCGGAGAATGCAGCCTATCAGGTCTGGAGCATTGAACACCCTTCCGGTGCCGGGAAGGTGCGGTCCCAGTCGTTGTTTTTTGATCAAAACCTGGCGCTCGTCAGCCGCCAGGATAACCCTGAAGAAACCTACGATCCGCGCACACGCGCCTGGTTTACCAGTGCTCGCAGCGATGAGGGCCAGATCACCACCGAACCCTATGTCTTTTTCTCCACTCACCATGTCGGGACGACGCTAGCCCGGCGCAGCGGCGAAAATGCGGTGATGGGCGCCGACCTGACCCTCGCCGAACTGTCGGCGACGCTGGCCAAACATGTGGTGACCCCGCATACCGAAATCGTGCTGTTCGATGCCGAGGGCAATGCCGTTGCCTATCCCGACAGCAGCCGTCTGATCGTCGACGACCAGACCGCACGCTTGATCAAGGCGGCCGATCTGAATCCGGCACTCGGTGCCCTGCTCACCCATCCGTCCGAGGGAAATCGCCTGGACGCCGCCGGTCGCGAATGGATTGTGGCCCGCAGCAGCATGCAGGAAGGCGGGCCGCAAGGATTGCAGTTGGCGCTGTTAGTGCCCGAAGATGAATTACTGGTCGATGCCTACCGCATGCGCTGGCAAGGGGCGTTGATCACGCTGGCAACGTTGTTGCTGTGCCTGCCGCTGGGGTGGCTCACCTCCAGAATTCTGGTCAAACCCTTACGTTCACTCGTGCAAGAAGCCGATGCGATCCGCAGTTTCAACTTCAACTTTCCCGTCAGCCGACGCTCCCCCGTGCTGGAAGTCGACCAACTGAGCGTGTCGATGACGCGCATGAAGGACACCCTCGCGAGCTTTTTCCAGATCTCTGACAGCTTGAGCGCCGAGACTCGTTTCGCCCCGTTGCTGCAACGGGTGCTGTTCGAAACCGTGAAGATCGGGCAGGCCCAGGCGGGCCTGATTTACCTGCGCGAGCAGGACGGCGACCGCATGGAGCCCCACGGTCTGGTGATCAACGAGACCTCTCAGGCGTTGTCGACGTTTGGTATTCAAGGTTACGAACTCCAGGGTTCACAGAGCCCTCAGTGGATGCAGCAGTTGTCCAGCGCCGACAATGTGGTCACCAGCCTGGGCTTCGAAAACGCAGCCGATCTGCAAAAGGTGCTGCTGGCGCTGGAATGTCCACGGGTTCACCTGATCGGTATCCGGCTGCACAATCGGCATAACGAAACCGTCGGCCTGCTGGTCCTTTTGCTGGCCGACAGCGGCGCACAAAGCGACCTGGAAAAGCTGCGCCCGGACCGTATCGCGTTTCTCCAGGCTGTGTCTGGCGCGGCGGCGGTAAGTATTGAAAGCCAGCGTTTGCAAGCCAGGCAGAAGCAGCTGCTGGACTCTTTCATTCAACTGCTGGCTGGCGCCATCGATGCCAAAAGCCCTTACACCGGCGGGCATTGTCAGAGAGTGCCGGAATTGACACTGATGCTCGCCGAGGCTGCCGCGGCCAGTCAGGAGCCAGCCTTCAGCGGTTATCACCCGACGGAAGATGAATGGGAAGCCCTGCACATCGCGGCGTGGCTGCATGACTGCGGCAAGGTCACCACCCCGGAATATGTGGTTGATAAAGCCACCAAGCTTGAAACCCTGAACGACCGCATCCACGAAATCCGCACGCGTTTCGAGGTGCTCAAGCGCGATGCCTGGATCAACTACTGGCAGGCCATCGCCCAGGGCGGTGACGAACGTCAGCTGGCGGAATTACGCAATGCGAGCCTGGCGGGGCTGGACGATGATTTCGCGTTCGTCGCCCACTGCAATCTGGGCGGCGAGGCCATGGCCGAAGCCGACCTGCAACGCTTGCGCGGCATTGCTCAACGCACCTGGACTCGTACGCTGGATGATCGACTTGGGGTTTCATGGGAAGAGAATCGCCGCCAGGCACGCACACCGGCCCCGACGCTGCCGGTCAGCGAACCCTTGTTGGCGGACAAACCCGAACACCTGCTCGAACGTGCCGAAAACGAGCTGATTCCGGCTGACAATCCGTGGGGTTTCAAGCTCGATGTACCGCCGTACAAATACAACCGGGGCGAACTCTATAACCTGAGCATCACCCGAGGCACGCTGACTCGCGAGGAGCGCTACATCATCAATCATCACATGGTGCAGACGATCCTGATGCTCAGTCGCCTGCCCTTCCCCAGCCACCTCGACAACGTCGCGGAAATCGCCGGCGGTCATCACGAGAAAATGGACGGTACCGGTTATCCCAAACAGTTGAAGCGCGAAGAAATGAGCCTGCCGGCGCGCATGATGGCGATTGCCGATATCTTCGAAGCGCTGACCGCCGCCGATCGCCCGTACAAGAAGGCCAAAACCTTGAGCGAGGCCTTGGGCATCATGGCCAACATGTGCCGTGACGCCCACATTGACCCGGAACTGTTCGGGCTGTTCGTCCAGGCGCGCATTTATCTGCAGTACGCAGAACGATTCCTCGATCCGCAGCAGATTGACGCCGTCGACCCGACCAGCCTGCTGGTCAAGGCAGGCTTGAGTGCTTGATCAGCAATCGGTCAGGCGCAGGAAAATCGCCGCCAGGCGCTCGATACCGGCCTGATCTTCTGCGGTAAACCGCGCCAGTTTCGGGCTGTCGAGGTCGAGCACGCCGATCAGTCGACCGTCCTTGACCAGCGGCACAACCAGTTCGCTGTTCGATGCGCTGTCGCACGCGATATGTCCGGGAAAAGCATGCACGTCTTCAACCAATTGAGTCTGCAAGGTCGACGCTGCCGTCCCGCACACACCGCGGCCGAACGGAATCCGCACGCAGGCGATTTGCCCCTGGAACGGACCGAGTACCAGTTCTTCGTTGCGGTTGAGGTAGAAGCCGGCCCAGTTCAAATCGTCGAGCTGGTTGAACAGGAACGCCGAGAACTGTGCAGCGTTGGCAATGAAATCACGCTCGTCCGCCAGCAACGATTCCAGCTGCGCCCACAACATGCCGTAACCATCCAGCCCTTGGCCGCTCTTCTGTAAATCAATCATGCTTTGTGCTCCAACAGCTTGAGCCCGACCCAATAGCGGGCAAATTGATAAGCGCAACGTCCATTGCGATTGCCTCGGCCTCCTGCCCAACGCACCGCGAGGATGTCCAGCTCGTCGTCACGCTGCCACTCAAGCCCGGCCTTGCCGGCCAGTTGACCGATCCAGTGTTCGACGACGTTGAGGAAATGTTCCTGAGTAAACGGATAAAACGACAGCCACAGGCCGAAGCGGTCCGACAGCGCGATCTTGTCTTCCACCGCCTCGCTGGGGTGCAGTTCACCGTCGACGCGTTTCCAGTTTTCGTTATCGCTTTCCTTTTCCGGCACCAGGTGACGGCGGTTGGACGTGGCGTACAGCAGAACGTTGTCCGGTGCTTGTTCGAGGGAGCCGTCGAGCACGCTCTTGAGTACGCGATAATCGCCCTCGCCCGCCTCGAACGACAGGTCATCGCAGAACAGCACAAAGCGCTGCGACAACTTGGCGATTTGCTCGACCACACGCGGCAGGTCCGCCAGGTGATCGCGCTCGATCTCGATCAGGCGCAAACCGGCCTGGGCGTGTTCGGCCAGCAAGGCCCGCACCAGCGACGATTTACCGGTGCCGCGCGAGCCCCAGAGCAACGCGTGGTTGGCCGGCATGCCGTCGAGGAACTGTTGGGTATTTCGCCCCAGTTGCTCCAGTTGCCGGTCGACGCCGATCAGGTCAGACAGGCGCATGTCGAGGCTGACGTGCAGCGGCAGCAGAAAACCGCTGCGCCCCTCGCGTTGCCAGCGTGCGGCCAGGCATTGATTCCAGTCGATGGCTTGCCGAGGTGCGGGCAGCAGCGGCTCGATACGGGCCAAAACAGCATCGGCGCGTTCAAGAAAAGCATTCAATCGGGCGTCCACGTCTTCTCCTCGGGCACATTCACAGTGATGATGGCGATACAGCGACGAATACACAGCGTTCAGTGCCCGGTTCATCCCCTGCTCAGGGGTTCGCGAGAACATCGGAATCCATGCATGATCGACTATGCTTGAGCAGCGAAAGGAAACGGAAGTGGTTCAACACCCCATGGACATCAAATTCACCCACCGGCTGTCATACAAGCAAGCCAGGCTTACTGTGCTGGTCGGTTTCATTCTGGGCACGCTGCTCAGCCTGCTGCAAATAGGCATCGATTATGCCAGCGAAGACGCCTCCATCAACCGCGAAATACTGTCTTTGCTGGAAATCAGCCACAACCCTGCCTCGCGCATCGCCTACAACATCGACGCCGAACTCGCCCAGGAACTGACCATGGGCCTGGTGCGCTCACCGGCGATCCTCAGCGCGAAACTGACCGACAACAACAATACCGTGCTGGCCAGCGTCAAACGCCCAAGCGCGCAAAGTGGCTATCGAGTCATCAGCGATTTCCTGTTCGGCGCCAATCGGCAGTTCGAAGACCGTCTGTTTCTCGATCACCTGCCCAACGAATCGCTCGGGACCTTGCAACTGGAAGTCGACACCTACGCCTTCGGCAGCCGCTTCCTGCGCCGGGCCGAAGTGACGTTGCTCAACGGCTTCGCCCGAAGCCTGATCCTGACAGGCATTCTGCTGGCGCTGTTCTACGTGATGCTGACCAAGCCCCTGGTGCGGGTCATCCGCGAACTCAGTGGCCGCGATCCGCGCAGTGCGCAGCCGACCTGGCTGGAATACCCGGCGGGGCATGAAAACGATGAAATCGGTGTGCTGGTCAAAGTCGCCAACCAACAATTCGAAAACATCGCCACCGAGATCCAGCAACGACGCAACGCCGAAAACCGTCTGACCGACTACCTCAGTCAACTGGAAAACATCGTTTCGGCACGCACGGCCGAACTCAAGGCGATCAATGCCCGGCTCAGCCAATCCAATCAGGAACTTGAAGTCGCGCGCACCACGGCCATCGAGATGGCTGAAGCACGCTCGGTCTTTCTGGCCAACATGAGCCATGAAATCCGCACCCCTCTCAATGGTCTGTTGGGAATGATCGCGCTGTCGCTGGACGGCCCGCTCACGGCCGAACAGCAGCAACAACTGTCGATCGCCCACGACTCGGGCAAAGTGCTGGTGGAGCTGCTCAACGATATTCTCGACCTGTCGAAATTCGATGCCGGGCAACTGGAACTCGAACACATTCCGTTCGACCTTGGCGCGCTGGTTGAAGACACCGCCAACCTGCTCTCCCAGAATGCGGCGCCGAGCGTGGAGTTGACGTGCCTGATCGATCCACAATTTCCGGCACTGGTGCTGGGGGACCCGACCCGGGTGCGGCAGATCGTCAGCAACCTGTTGTCCAATGCGCTCAAGTTCACTCGCTTCGGTCGGGTCGATTTGCGTCTGTCTGCCTTCGAAGAGGGGGTCAGAATCGAAGTCTGCGACACCGGCATCGGGATCGCCCACGATGCCCAGGTCAAGATCTTCCAGCCCTTTACCCAGGCCGGCGCCGGTATTACCCGGCAGTTCGGCGGTACAGGGCTGGGCCTGGCCCTGACCTATAACCTCTGCGAAGCCATGCAGGGACGCCTGACGATCAGCTCGGAAGCCGGTTTTGGCAGTCAGTTCTGCGCCGAGCTGCCGCTCTCCGCTCACACTCGCGCCGTATCCCCGGCACCGCTGTCCGGCAAGATCATTGCGATCACCGCGGCCAGCAGCGGTCTGGCCGAGCTGCTGAAAACCCTGCTGCCGGCGTGGGGACTCGACTATCAACAGCGTTCCATCGATGACTCGCTGCTCGGACTTGAACCTGATGTCTTGATCACCGACTGCCCCGAATGCCTGTTTGGCCTGCGCCCCACCCTTGACGCGCCGATTCTGCTGGTGACCGCTTATGGCAACTTCATGCCCAGCGAACAGGCGAGTGCCCTCGCGCCCTTGCAGCAACAGGCACGGCCGCTGGCACGCAATGCGCTGTACCAGACCTTGCGGCGGATCTTGCAGCCAGAAACCACGATGATCAATGGCGCGCGGATCGAAGCCCTTCCCCACCAGCGGCGCGGACGGGTATTGCTGGTCGAGGACAACCCGGTCAATCAATTGGTCGCCAAAGGCATGCTCGGCAAATTGGGCTGCGAGGTCATCGTCGCCGCTCATGGGGCCGAAGCGCTGGATCAACTGGAGCAAAGCGACTTCGATCTGGTGCTGATGGACTGCAACATGCCGGTGATGGACGGCTACGAAGCCAGCCGGCAAATTCGTCGCAGCGGACGCTGGCCGCAACTGCCCATCGTCGCGCTGACCGCCAACGCCATGTCCGAGGAACGCGAACGCTGCCGCGCGGCGGGCATGAGCGACTACCTGGCCAAGCCTTTCCGCCGAGAAGAACTGGCCGCGCTGCTTGATCTATGGGTTCCAGCTACGACAGTGCCTTGATCTGCCCCAGCAAATGATCGAGACCATTACGCAGATCACTCAGGCGATCCAGATCCACCCCGCTGTCGCACAACAGGCGCGCCTTGAGCGGGCCGACCTGATCACGCAGCGCCTTGCCGGCCGGTGACAGGCTCAGGTGCACCTCACGCTCATCGCGAGCCGAACGCTGGCGCTGCACCAGTTGCAGTTGCTCAAGTCGCTTGAGCAACGGCGTCAGGGTGCCGGAATCCAGCGCCAGACGTTCGCCCAGCGCCTTGACCGTCGGTTGCTCAGGAGCGGCCTCCTGCCATTCCCACAACACCAGCATGACCAGGTATTGCGGATAGGTCAGGCCGAGCTGGTCGAGCATCGGCTTGTAGGCTCGAATCACCGCACGGGAAGCGGCGTACAGCTTGAAGCAGAGCTGACTGTCGAGCTTCAGCGAATCGACTGACAGGCTATTCATTTGAGCAGGGCTTCAATCTCGCGGCTCAGGTCCTGCGGTTTGGTCGCCGGGGCAAAGCGCTTGACCAACTGACCGTCCTTGCCGATCAGGAACTTGGTGAAGTTCCACTTGATGCCCTGCGAACCCAGCACACCCGGTGCGCGCTTTTTGAGCTGAACGAACAACGGATGCGCACCGGCACCGTTGACGTCGACTTTCTTGAACAGCGGGAAGCTGACTCCGAAATTCAATTCGCAGAATTCGGAAATGGCGCCTTCATTGCCGGGTTCCTGCTTGCCGAACTGGTTGCACGGAAAGCCGAGCACCACCAACCCTTGGTCCTTGTAGGTCTGCCACAACTCTTCCAGACCTTTGTATTGCGGGGTGAAGCCGCACTTGCTGGCGGTATTGACCACGAGTACGGCCTTGCCGGCGTAATCGGCCAAGGTCTTTTGCTCACCCTTGATGGTGGTGCACGGGATGCTCAGCAGGTTGTCGGTCATGACTTGCACTCTTGATGAAAGAAGATGAGACAAACATAGCGAGCAATTGAATTGTGTGCAATTTAATAAATCAATGGAAGCAGGACAATCCCTGTAGGAGCACGCCTTGCCGGCGATGGCGTCCTTGAGATTGCCACGCCGGCAAGCCGTGCTCCTACAGGGCTCACACTATTCGCGGCACCAGATCCAGGCACACCGAGTTGATGCAATAACGCAGGCCGGTCGGCGGCGGACCGTCCGGGAACACGTGCCCCAGGTGTGCATCGCATTTGGCACAGACCACTTCGGTGCGAATCATGCCGTGACTGACATCACGGATCTCGACCATGGCGCTGTCGCCGATCGGCGCGTAGAAGCTCGGCCAGCCGCAACCGGAGTCAAATTTGGTCTTGGAGTCGAACAGCGGCTCGTTGCAGCAGATGCAGTGGTAAACGCCGTCAGTCTTGGTGCCGTTGTATTTACCGGAAAACGGCCGTTCGGTGCCCTTGAGGCGGCACACGTTGTACTGCTCCGGATCGAGCATTGCCTTCCATTCTTCCAGGGTTTTTTCCAACTTTTCCATCTTCACACCTCAGCAACTGAAAAAGCCCGATCTGTACCTTTTCCACGGATCGGGCGGCACGTATGATTGCGCCTCGTCAAACGCCAGTCTGGCAGCCAGACCACGCGCATTCAAACGGATTTATGGGTGCTGCATCTCAAGGCGTCAGGCCTGTGTGAATACGCAGGATTCCCAGTACGGTAGTTCATACACCGCCTGGATCGTTCATTTTCGGGAACACATCGCCATGCAGGTCAGCAAATCGAACAAGCTCGCCAACGTCTGCTACGACATTCGCGGCCCAGTGCTCAAGCACGCCAAACGCCTGGAAGAGGAAGGTCATCGCATCCTCAAGCTGAACATCGGCAACCCGGCGCCTTTTGGTTTCGAAGCGCCGGACGAAATCCTCCAGGACGTGATCCGCAACCTGCCGACCGCCCAGGGCTATAGCGACTCCAAAGGCCTGTTCAGCGCGCGCAAGGCCGTGATGCAGTATTACCAGCAGAAGCAGGTTGAAGGCGTCGGCATCGAAGACATCTACCTGGGCAACGGCGTTTCCGAACTGATCGTGATGTCGATGCAGGCCCTGCTCAACAATGGCGACGAAGTGCTGGTGCCGGCCCCGGATTATCCGCTGTGGACGGCCGCGGTCAGCCTGTCCGGCGGCAACCCGGTGCATTACCTGTGCGACGAACAGGCCAACTGGTGGCCGGACCTGGCCGACATCAAGGCCAAGATCACGCCGAACACCAAGGCGCTGGTGATCATCAACCCGAACAATCCGACCGGTGCGGTGTATTCCAAAGAAGTGCTGCTGGGCATGCTCGAACTGGCGCGCCAGCACAACCTGGTGGTGTTCTCGGATGAGATTTACGACAAGATTCTGTATGACGACGCCGTGCACATTTGCACCGCGTCCCTGGCCCCGGACCTGCTGTGCCTGACCTTCAACGGTCTGTCCAAGTCCTACCGCGTGGCCGGTTTCCGTTCCGGCTGGATCGCCATCTCCGGCCCGAAACATCACGCACAGAGCTACATCGAAGGCATCGACATGCTGGCCAATATGCGCCTGTGTGCCAACGTGCCGAGCCAGCATGCGATCCAGACCGCACTGGGCGGTTATCAGAGCATCAATGACCTGGTGCTGCCGCAGGGCCGCTTGCTGGAACAGCGCAATCGCACCTGGGAATTGCTTAACGACATTCCGGGCGTCACCTGCGTCAAGCCGATGGGCGCGCTGTATGCGTTCCCGCGGATCGACCCGAAAGTCTGCCCGATCCACAACGACGAGAAGTTCGTGCTCGACCTGCTGCTCTCCGAGAAGCTGCTGGTGGTTCAGGGCACAGCCTTCAACTGGCCTTGGCCGGATCACTTCCGCGTGGTGACCCTGCCGCGCGTGGATGAACTGGAGATGGCCATCGGGCGGATCGGTAGCTTCCTCAAGTCCTACCGTCAGTAAAAGGGGTTCGTCACCGTGCGACTTTTTGCGAAAGTCGCGCGGTGATTAATTCAGCAACACATCTCTGCATCCCGCCGCACTTCCTTGTTTCAAGTCATGCCTGGTCACTGGTTGGGTGCTCGCGTCTAACGACGGCGGGGCCTACGCCGCGCTTTGCCTGTCAAACATTTCCCATGCCCGCATCGGAAAAGGCCTGCAAACGGCTAGACTGTTGCCGTAGGACACAGTTTGAAATAGTCACCCGGTTGAATAGCCCGGTGCAGCACCTTATATACCCCGCAGTACGCTACATCTTTAGCACGAGGAGATTTCTACAACCATGATGCGCATCCTGCTGTTTTTGGCCACTAACCTGGCGGTCGTGCTGATTGCCAGCATCACCCTGAGCCTTTTCGGCTTCAACGGGTTCATGGCGGCCAACGGGGTTGATCTGAACCTCAATCAGCTGCTGATTTTCTGTGCGGTCTTTGGTTTTGCCGGTTCGCTGTTCTCGCTGTTCATCTCCAAGTGGATGGCGAAGATGAGCACCAGCACCCAGATCATCACCCAGCCACGCACCCGTCACGAGCAATGGCTGCTGCAAACCGTCGAGCAACTGTCCCGGGAAGCCGGGATCAAGATGCCTGAAGTCGGGATTTTCCCGGCCTACGAGGCGAACGCGTTCGCCACGGGCTGGAACAAGAACGACGCACTGGTCGCGGTCAGCCAGGGCTTGCTGGAGCGTTTCTCGCCTGATGAAGTGAAAGCCGTGCTGGCCCACGAAATTGGCCACGTGGCCAATGGCGACATGGTCACCCTGGCGCTGATTCAGGGCGTGGTGAACACCTTTGTGATGTTCTTCGCGCGGATCATCGGCAACTTTGTCGACAAGGTGATCTTCAAGAACGAAGAAGGCCAGGGGATTGCCTACTACGTGGCAACCATCTTCGCCGAGCTGGTCCTGGGCATTCTGGCCAGCTCCATCGTCATGTGGTTCTCGCGCAAGCGTGAATTCCGTGCCGACGAAGCCGGTGCACGCCTGGCCGGTACTGCCGCGATGATCGGCGCCCTGCAACGCCTGCGCGCCGAACAAGGCCTGCCGGTACACATGCCGGACACCCTGAACGCCTTTGGCATCAACGGTGGCATCAAGCAAGGGTTCGCCCGGATGTTCATGAGCCACCCGCCGCTGGAAGAACGTATCAACGCGCTGCATCGACTTCAGCGCTGATTGTTCAGCAACAAAAAAACAAGGCCCGCAGTGATGCGGGCCTTTTTTATTTGCCTGGTTGATGCGGTGTTCTTCCTGTCCTCATCGCGAGCAAGCTCGCTCCCACAGGGGAATGCATTCCAATGTGGGAGCGAGCTTGCTCGCGATGGGGCCAGCAAACTCAACACACCTTAATGGCTGGAAACCCGATACACCCGCTCCTCAAGCCGGGTAACCCCCGCCTCCAGGAATTTCCCGCTCGAACTCAGAACATCCTGATCCTCTAGAATCTTCAGCGCCCACGAGCTACCGAACAACCGCTGCACTTCATCATCCAGCACGGCAAACGGCGGGCCGTCCATTTGCGTCTGGTCGTAGTCCAGGGTAATCAGCAACCCCAGCGACTTCTTCGGCAAAATCCGCGTCAGATGCGCGGCGTACTGCTCGCGCATCATCGGTGGCAAGGCTATCAACGCTGCGCGGTCGTACAGTGCGCTGCAGTCGGCGACATCACCGGCCGTCAACGCGAAGAAATCACCACACCAGATCTCGATCGAGCCCGCTCGATAGACCGTGAAAGGGTCTTGGTCGCTGACGTCCGGATCAAATTGATGCTCGTGGAAAAAGTCTTCCACCGCTTTTTCCGACAGCTCGACGCCCAACACCTCGTGACCGCACTTCGCCAGCCACAGCAGATCCAGGCTTTTCCCACAGAGCGGCACCAGTACGCGCGAGCCTTCTTCCAGCCCCAGCTGCGGCCAGTACCGTTGCAGATAAGGATTCACTTTCGGCAGGTGAAAGCCGATCTGATTCGTCGTCCACCGCTTGTGCCAAAACTCCGGCTGCATAATTAATCCCGAAAATTCGATCAAAAGACCCTAAAACTTATATTAGATTTAGATCAATGATCTGACTGAAGATGACGCCATCTTACCCCTCAGGAGCTCTTTCATGTTCCCCAGCCTGTACATATCCCATGGCTCGCCCATGTTGGCACTGGAACCGGGGGCCAGCGGACCGGCTCTAGCTCGATTAGCCGCCGAATTGCCGAAACCGAAAGCCATCGTGATCGTATCGGCGCATTGGGAAAGCAATGAGCTGCTGGTCAGCGGCAATCCCCGGCCGGAAACCTGGCACGACTTCGGCGGCTTTGCGCAGGCGTTGTTCGACGTTCAGTACCCCGCACCCGGTAATCCCCATTTGGCGGCGGAGGTTGTCGATTTATTGAAGGCCGCCGATCTGCCAGCACGCATCGATGCCAAGCGCCCGTTCGACCACGGTGTCTGGGTGCCTTTGACGTTGATGTATCCGCAAGCCGATATCCCCATTGTGCAAGTCTCGCTGCCCACCCGTGGCGGTCCTGCCCTGCAAACCCGCGTCGGCCATGCCTTGGCCAGCCTGCGTGAGCATGGCGTGCTGTTGATCGGCTCTGGGAGCATCACGCACAACCTGCGTGAACTGGATTGGCATGCGGGCCCGGAAAGCGTCGAGCCGTGGGCCAAATCCTTCCGCGACTGGATGATCGAGAAACTCGCGGCCGACGATGAAGCGGCGCTGCACGATTACCGTCAGCAGGCGCCCAATGCCGTGCGCAATCACCCTAGCGATGAGCATTTATTGCCGCTGTATTTTGCTCGCGGGGCTGGAGGCGAGTTCAGCATTGCGCATCAGGGGTTCACCATGGGCGCGCTGGGCATGGACATTTATCGTTTTGGCTGACCGGTAGACCGCGATGGGTGCGGCGCTGCAGGACAGGCAGGGCACAAACAGCAGGCATAAAAAATCCCCGAACCAGTCGGGGATTTTTTATGTGCGATCAATCAGCTCAAGAGCGGATCAATCTTCGCGATAGCGACGCAGCTTCAACTGCTTACCGGCAACGCGAGTGTCCTTCAGTTTGGTCAGCAACTTCTCCAGACCATCTTCCGGCAGCTCGACGAGGCTGAAGCTGTCACGTACCTGGATGCGGCCGATGGCTTCACGAGCCAAACCGCCTTCATTCAGGATAGCGCCCAGCAGGTTCTTGGCAGCGATACCGTCACGCGCACCCAGCGCGGTACGGCAACGAGCACGACCTTCAGCCAATGGAACCGGAGCACGACGCTCGCGATCACCACGGTCCGGACGATCACCGGTACGCTCTGGACGATCGCCACGCGGTGCATTGTTCGGCACCAGTGGACGTTCTTTCTCGATCGCAGCCAGGGTCAACGCCTGAGCGTTGGTTGCCTTGCGCAGCAGAGCAGCGGCCAGTGCACGCGGAGTGCAACCGATGTCGGCAGTCAGACGATCCAGCAGATCACCGTGGGTCGATTCGGCATCAGCTACCAGCGGCGACAGGCTGTTGGTCAGTTTCTTGATGCGGGCATCGAGAACGGCCTGAGCGTCCGGCAGGCGAACTTCGGCAACCTTTTGACCGGTTACACGCTCGATCACTTGCAGCATGCGGCGCTCACGCGGAGTCACCAGCAGCAGTGCACGACCTTCGCGACCGGCACGGCCGGTACGGCCGATACGGTGAACGTAGGACTCTGGGTCGTACGGCATGTCAACGTTGAACACGTGAGTGATGCGCGGAACGTCCAGGCCACGAGCAGCAACGTCGGTCGCCACAACGATGTCCAGACGACCATCCTTGAGGGATTCGATCACGCGCTCACGTTGGTTCTGAGCAATGTCACCGTTCAGCGCAGCGGCTTTGTAGCCTTTGGCTTCCAGGGCACTGGCCAGGTCCAGGGTCGCTTGCTTGGTGCGCACGAACATGATCAGGGCGTCGAAATCTTCCACTTCCAGCAGGCTCAATACAGCCGAGGTCTTCTGGTCAGCGTGAACCAACAGGTGAGCCTGTTCGATCGCGGTAACGGTCTGAGTCTTGGTCTGGATCTTCACGTGTTGCGGATCGCGCAGATGGCGTTCGGCAATGGCACGGATCGACTGTGGCAGAGTGGCCGAGAACAATACGGTCTGACGGGTTGCTGGCAGAGCCTTGAAGATGACTTCGAGGTCGTCCATGAAACCCAGTTTGAGCATTTCGTCCGCTTCGTCGAGAACCAGGTGGTTCACGGTAGCCAGGACTTTTTCGTCACGACGCAGGTGGTCGCAAAGACGGCCCGGAGTGGCGACAACGATCTGTGCGCCATTACGGATTGCTTTCAGTTGTGGACCCATAGGGGCGCCGCCGTAAACGGCCACAACGGTAACGCCCGGCATTTGCTTGGCGTAGGTTTCGAAAGCGGTTGCTACTTGCAGCGCCAACTCACGGGTTGGCGCCAGGATCAGGGCTTGCGGTTCGCGCTTTGCAGGATCGATGCGATGCAGGATTGGCAGGGCGAACGCGGCGGTTTTACCGGTACCGGTTTGCGCTTGGCCAATCATGTCGTGGCCGGCCATGATGATCGGGATCGATTGCTGCTGAATAGCCGAAGGCTCTTCGTAGCCGGTCGCAATGACGGCTGCAAGGATATTCGGATTAAGATTAAAAGCGGCGAAGCCGCCGGTTTCCTGGGTCATGGGTCTGCCTCTAAGTGCATCCGCAAAGACCCATGCTCCAAAGCTGCGCATGCCGTGTAAGACTCAAGAGTCGCCCTGGCTGCTTTGTCGGCGGGGATTTGCGAAAACGAATGAATGAAAAAGATTCGTCAAGGGAGAGTCCGCTGTGCGGACGTGCAGCCGAAGCTGACTTCGGGGAATTGCGCTACCTAAACGCGGCCCGGTTAAAGGCCGGCGCGCACTATACCGGAATTCGCCCAAAAAGGGAGCATTATTTGTCGGAAAACTGACGGATACACCGTTGTGTCACAGGCTTTGCGGATAATCCTGACACGGTCTATTTTTCAAAGGCCCGGCCCTGCTGGTGATGGCACTAAAACGGTTCATCGTTAGCAAGCAGACCTGCGGTCTGACACACCCTTCCCGCCCGAGGAATTGTTCCATGAATCAGCCCGCTTGCAGTCGCGTCACCCGCGAACGACACGGTCATGTCCTGATGATCGGCCTGGATCGGGTGGCCAAGCGCAACGCCTTCGACCTTGAACTGCTCAACGAACTGAGCCTGGCCTACGGCGAATTCGAGGCCGATAACGAGGCGCGGGTCGCGGTGGTGTTCGGTCATGGCGAGCATTTCACCGCCGGGCTCGATCTGGTCAGTGCCAGCGCGGCGTTGGCCGAAGGCTGGCAGGCCCCGCCGGGTGGCTGCGATCCGTGGGGTGTTTTTGCCGGCCCCCGCGTCAGCAAACCGGTGATTGTTGCCGCGCAAGGCTACTGCCTGACCATCGGCATCGAGTTGATGCTGGCCGCTGACATCAACCTGTGCGCCAGTAACACCCGCTTTGCCCAGAAAGAAGTGCAGCGCGGGATTTTTCCGTTTGGCGGCGCCACATTGCGCCTGCACCAGGTCGCCGGCTGGGGCAATGCCATGCGCTGGCTGCTCACCGGTGATGAGTTTGATGCGCATGACGCGTTGCATCTGGGCCTGGTGCAGGAAGTCATGGCCAGCGAGGATCTGCTGCCAAGGGCGATTGAATTGGCGGAACGGATTGCCCGGCAGGCGCCATTGGGCGTGCAGGCGACGTTGATGTCGGCGCGGCAGGCGCGCTATGAAGGGGAAACGGCGGCGGCGCAGGGATTGCCGCCGCTGGTGAAGAAGTTGTTGGCGAGTGAGGATGCCAAGGAGGGGGTGCGGTCGATGGTCGAGAAGCGGCCCGGTATCTTCAAAGGGCTTTGATTTTGTGTTGGTTTTTCGGACTTAATCGCGGGCAAGCCTTGCTCCTACAAGGGTTATCCACAACCTGTAGGAGTAAGGCTTGCCCGCGATGAGGCCATTACAGGCAACACATTTAAGTCGCCGGGCGAATCGCCTTGATCAGCGACTGCAACGAATACCCCAATCGCGGCGCCAGCCCTTCGGCCCGGGCGAGCAAACCGTCCATGTCCAATTCCTGATCCAGCTCCGAAGGCACGATCAAAATCACATTGCCCTCCTTCACCGGCAGCTCCCAGTAATGCCGGTGATAAAGCCCGCGCAACAACGCCGCGCCCAACGGTTTGCCATCATCGGTGGCCCATTGATTGATCACCAGCCAGCCCCCCGGATTCAAGCGCTTCTGACAGTTTTCCAGAAAGCTCCAGGCCAGATGCCCGACACCCGGACCGACATCGGTGTAAAGGTCGACGAAAATCAGGTCCGCCGGCTCAGCGGTGTCGAGCAATTCCAGCGCATCACCCACCCGGATATACAACCGAGGATCATCATCCAGCCCCAGGTATTCAATGGCCAGGCGCGGTACGTCCGGGCGCAATTCAATCGCTTCGACATCTTCCAGCGGCAGAAACTTCAGGCAGGCCTGAGTCAGCGTGCCCGCGCCAAGCCCCAGAAACAGCGCGCTTTCCGGCTGCTCGTGGCACAGCGCACCGATCAGCATCGCCCGGGTGTAGTCGTACTCGAGCCAGCTCGGATCAGCGGTGAAGACGCAGCTCTGCTCGATGGCATCGCCGAACTCCAGAAAACGGTAGTCGGCGACTTCCAGCACGCGTATCACGCCGAACTCATCCTGTACCTCGGCGAGCAGATGCTCGACGCGCTCCTCAGTCATTTCGTCTCCTGATTGCTGCCGCGCCGACCTGTGATAAACAGCAGCGCAATAAAACCGCGAGGGGGCGCGGCAAAGGCGCGATTGTCCGCGAAGCGACGGGAACAGGTCACGCACTAATTGCTGATAACATAACCGTCCGAGCGTAAAACACTAGAGAACGTGATGAGCCAACCCTGGAGCCCTGACAGCTGGCGCGCCCTGCCGATCCAGCAACAACCTCAATACCCCGACGCCGCTCACTTGCAGCAAGTCGAGCAAACCCTGGCCGGTTATCCGCCGCTGGTGTTTGCCGGTGAGGCCCGGGAGTTGCGCCGTCAGTTTGCCGAAGTGACCCAGGGGCGCGCCTTCCTGTTGCAGGGCGGCGATTGCGCCGAGAGCTTTGCCGAGTTCTCTGCCGCGAAAATCCGCGACACCTTCAAAGTCCTGCTGCAAATGGCGATCGTCATGACCTTCGCCGCCGGTTGCCCGGTGGTCAAGGTCGGGCGCATGGCCGGTCAGTTCGCCAAACCGCGTTCGGCCAATGACGAAACCATCGACGGCGTGACCCTGCCCGCCTACCGTGGCGACATCGTCAACGGCATCGGTTTCGACGAGAAAAGCCGCGTGCCGGACCCGGAACGCCTGCTTCAGTCTTACCATCAGTCCACCGCCACCCTGAACCTGCTGCGGGCATTCGCCCAGGGCGGGTTTGCCGATCTGCATCAGGTGCACAAGTGGAACCTGGACTTCATCGCCAACTCGGCACTGGCGGAAAAATACAGCCACCTGGCCGACCGCATCGATGAAACCCTGGCGTTCATGCGCGCCTGCGGCATGGACACTTCGCCGCAATTGCGCGAAACCAGTTTCTTCACCGCCCACGAAGCGCTGCTGCTCAACTACGAAGAAGCCTTCGTACGGCGCGACAGCCTGACCAACGATTACTACGATTGCTCGGCGCACATGCTGTGGATCGGCGACCGCACCCGCCAGCTCGATGGCGCACACGTCGAATTCCTGCGTGGGGTGAACAACCCGATCGGGGTCAAGGTCGGCCCAAGCATGAACCCTGAAGACCTGATTCGCCTGATTGACGTGCTGAACCCGGACAACGATCCGGGCCGGCTGAACCTGATCGCGCGAATGGGTGCGAACAAGGTTGGCGATCATTTGCCGGCGCTGATCCGCGCAGTGCAGCGCGAAGGCAAGCAGGTGCTGTGGAGCTCCGACCCGATGCACGGCAACACCATCAAGGCCAGCAGCGGCTACAAAACCCGCGACTTCGCGCAGATCCTTGGCGAGGTGAAGCAATTCTTCCAGGTTCACCAGGCGGAAGGCAGTTATGCCGGCGGTATCCACATCGAGATGACCGGGCAGAACGTGACTGAATGCATTGGTGGGGCGCGGCCGATTACTGAGGATGGGCTGTCGGACCGGTATCACACCCATTGCGATCCGCGGATGAATGCGGATCAGTCGCTGGAATTGGCTTTTCTTATTGCGGAGACACTGAAACAGGTTCGGCGTTAAGCCAGCAGGTTCTTTATTGCTTGACTGGCCGCCATCGCGGGCAAGCCCGCTCCCACAGGGTTTAGGTGATCCATGTGGGAGCGGGCTTGCCCGCGATGGCGGCCGTTTAAACACCAGAGAATTGAGCCAATGCCACTCTTAACCTGTCGGCACTCACCCGCTGACAATTCAACTGCACCCGCTCAAGCCCCAACCAGTCCGCCATCCGCTGCAGATTGACTGCCAAAGCTTGCATCCCTTCATCATCCAGCCCCGGCTCTTCCTCGTGTACCGCGTGCACCGCCAACCGCCCCAACGCCCGCTCCGCCCGCAGATCCACCCGCGCGGCAATCCGTTCGTTGTGCAAAAACGGCAACACGTAATACCCGTAAACCCGCTTGTCCTGCGGCGTATAAATCTCCAGCCGGTACCGAAAATCAAACAACCGCTCGGTACGACTGCGTTCCCAGATCAGCGAATCAAACGGTGAAAGCAATGCACTGGCCGCAACCTTGCGCGGCACTTTCGGCTCGGACAG
Source organism: Pseudomonas sp. URMO17WK12:I12 (assembly GCF_000514395.1). Classification (NCBI taxonomy): domain Bacteria; kingdom Pseudomonadati; phylum Pseudomonadota; class Gammaproteobacteria; order Pseudomonadales; family Pseudomonadaceae; genus Pseudomonas; species Pseudomonas sp. URMO17WK12:I12. Next base: position 53,251 of record NZ_AZVV01000019.1, on the reverse strand, counting down.
GCAATACGCCGCTTGCCGCCAGCCTTGCACTTCGCAGGTCAGCAACTCACCGGCCTCGACCAGTTCTGCCAGACGCGGGCGACTGTCTGCCGGGTTCAAGCGAAAATAGTCCCGCAGGTCTTTTTCCGTGCCGACACCCAATGCCGTCACCGCATGCAATAACAGGCCGCGCTGAGCCTCGGCCTCACTTAATTCCGGCTGCTGCAAAATGGCCGAAGGAATCACCCGCTCCGGCAAATCATAAAGTCGTTCGAAACCACGCCGGCCGGCCACCGTCACTTCGCCGGCGGCAAACAACCATTCCAGCGCATGCTTTTCCGCGCTCCAGTCCCACCACGGCCCGGCCCGTTCCTCACGAGTCGACAGGCTTCCGGCACCCAGCGCGCCGAGTTCTTCGACCGAGGCCAGCACCCGGCGAATGGTGTCCTGTTGTTCACGCCCGAAACGCGCCAGTTGCTGATAGATATCTTCGCCACGCGTAGCGCGCTGCATGCGCCAACGCATCAGGGGATACATCGACAACGGCAGCAACGAGGCTTCGTGCCCCCAGTATTCAAACAACGTGCGACGTCGGCCCTGACTCCAGGCAGCCTGATCGAGTAAGTCGGATGAGTAATTTCCAAGGCGGGAAAACAAGGGAAGGTAGTGCGAACGCACTAACGCGTTGACCGAATCGATCTGCAAAATACCCAGCCGTTCGATCAGTCGATTGAGTTGAACAGGCGTGATCGTCGCTGGCGGCTGGCGCCCGTTGAACCCTTGGGCAGCCAGTGCCAGACGTCGAGCTTGTCGGTTGGAAAAGGACAGCGTTGCGGGCATGAATACCTCCGTGTCTGCTCGCAACCTACCTCACCAGAGAGGGGTTTGTGTAGCAATGGCCTCATCATTTATGCATCGGATCATCCCAGAAGGGTCTGACCGATTCATGTTCGACATCGGCACGACTGACGCCTATGTCCTTGAGTGCTTCATCGCTCAGACTCGCCAGCAATTCGCGCTCACGATGAAGTTCGTACCAGCGGGTAAACTTGTGCAGCAGATCGGATACCGCATGAATGGAGAATCTTTCTTCCGTTACGTGTTGATGTTGACCTTTCATCTCGTTGTCCTCCGTTGGGGATGGCTCAAGTCTCGCTCGAGGGATAAGATCAATCCAACGAATGTTTCTGATGGTAACCATCTCGGAGATTGATGGATGTCAGCTTTCCCCAGTATCGATACGGATGTCCTGCGTACCTTTGTCGCCATCGCCGACCAGGGCGGTTTCACCCGCGCCGGTGAATTGGTCAATCGCACGCAGTCGGCGGTGAGCATGCAGATGAAACGTCTGGAAGAGGACGTGTTGCAGCGCCAACTGTTCGAACGCGATGGGCGACAGGTCAAACTGACCGCCGAAGGCCAGGTTTTGCTGGGGTATGCGCGGCGCATTCTCAAACTCCACAGCGAAGTGTTCAACACGCTGCGGGAGCCGCACATGGTCGGCACCGTGCGCATCGGCACACCGGACGATTACGTGATGCGCTTTCTGCCGGGGATTTTGTCGCGCTTCGCCAAGAGCTATCCGCTGATCCAGATCGAGGTTCACTGCGAATCATCAAAACAATTGCTGCAACGTCAGGACCTGGATCTGTCCATCGTCACTCGCGAGCCCGGGACCGAGATTGGCCAGTTGTTACGCAAGGAACGTTTCGTCTGGGCCGAAGCGCAATGCTTCAGCGCCCATGAGCAGACGCCATTGCCTCTGGCGATGTTCAACAGTGATTGTTTCTGCCGGCTGTGGGCGTGTAACGCACTGGATGCGATGGGCCGTGATTACCGGATTGCCTACAACAGTTCGAGCCTGTCGGCATTGATGGCCGTGGTCAGCGCCGGGCTGGCGGTGACCGCGCAACTGGAAAGCCTGATCACCCCGGACATGCGCATCCTCGGTGAGGCCGAAGACCTGCCGCAATTACCGGAAGCCTGCATCATGCTCGTGCGCAATCTGCACAACCCGTCGCCGATCACCGAGTGCCTGGCCGAGCACATTGTCGAAGGCTTCAAACTTTAAGCGCGAGCATCACCGCCGAGCACACCAGAAAACCGCAGAACAACCCGCGCAGCAGACGCTCCGGCATTGCGTGGGCGATCTTTACGCCCCAACTGATGCTCATCAACCCGCCGATGGCCAACGGCACGCCAATCAGCCAGTCGACCTGATGGTGCGCCGCGTAAGTCACCAGCGTGACGCCGGTGCTGGGTAACGCCAGCGCCAGCGACAACCCTTGGGCCACGACCTGGCTGGTGCCAAACAGGCTGGTCAACACCGGCGTCGCCACCACTGCCCCGCCTACACCAAACAAGCCGCCCATGGTCCCGGAAGCCGCGCCGAGCACACCCAGCCATGGCCAGCCGTAATGCATCTGCGCCGAGGCGGGGGTATTGGCGATGAACATTCGGAACAGGTTGTAGGCCGACAGCGCCACCAGGAACGCGACAAAGCCGCTGCGCATGGTTTGCGCATCGATGCCGACCGCCCAGATCGAACCGATCCAGGCAAAACAGAAGCCCATCGACGCCAAGGGCAGCGCGTGACGCAATTCAATGCGATTGCGCTGGTGATAGCGCCACAGCGCCAGCATGACGTTGGGTACGACCATCACCAGCGCGGTGCCTTGGGCGATTTGTTGATCAAGCCCGAACAGGACGCCCAGCAACGGGATCGCGATCAAACCGCCGCCGATCCCGAACAACCCGCCGAGGGTGCCGAGGGCCGCGCCAAACACCAGATACATCACAAACTCGATCACGGGCGATTCCTCTTTTGTCAGGGTGTTCATGCTACGCAGTCCGCGATGGCGCGGAAACGCACAGCACCGCACAATGGCTGTGCCAACTTCGCATAGCCGTGATCACCATGAACCCTAATCAATTGACCGAACAGCTTGGGCTGTTTCTGGATGTGCTGGAATCCGGAAGCTTCTCCGCGGCCTCCCGCCGCCATCCCCTGACCCCATCGGCCGTGGCGCGGCGCATTGATAGTCTGGAAAAGGCCGTCGGCAGCCAGTTGTTCACCCGCAGCACTCACGCCGTGATGGCGACCCCGGCGGGCCTGGCCTTTGCCGAGCGCGCCCGACGAATCGTCGCCGAGCTTCGGCTGGCACGGGCCGAAGCGGTGTCCCTGAGCAGCGCGCCGGAAGGCTTGATCAGAATCGATGCGCCCGCGGCATTCGGGCGACGGCATCTGGCCCCGGTGATTGCCGATTTCCTGATGCTGTACCCCGGCCTCGACGTACAACTGCACCTGATCGACAGCTTCGTCGACATGCAAGGCTTGAACCTGGGCAAGGTCGATCTGGTATTGCGCGCCGGACAGATGGCCGACACCCGACTGGTGGCCACGCCACTGGCGAGCCTGGTGCGCATTGCCTGCGCCAGCCCGGACTATCTGCAACGCCGCGGTGTGCCAACCGAGCCCGCACAGTTAGTCGATCACGAAGGCCTCGATTGGGATGGACTCGCCCCGCCCTTCGCGTGGCGCTTCGAACGTGACGGGCAAATGCATTTGCATCGCCCGACGCGGATCCGCATGAGCGCCAACAATGCCGAAGCGCTGGTCTGTGGCGCATTGGCCGGGCTGGGCATCGCCCACCTGCCGACCTGGCTGGCCAGTGAATACCTGCTGCGCGGTGAATTGCTGCCGCTGTTCTGCGAAAACGGTCTGCCCAAACCGGAGAGCGCCGGCATCTATGCCTTGCGATTGGCGCAACAGCCCAACTCGCGCAGCCGGTTGTTGCTGGAATACCTCAAGACTCGCTTCAGCCCGATCCCGCCGTGGGACCTGGCACTGCAAAACACGCTGGATCGCCACTAGTCGAAAATTATATGGCGCATTAAAGATTCGCCCGCTAGATTCATGAGGATTACCGATCAAGGCTTTTGAGATGACCACCGAACGCGACACCCCGGATAACTGCGAACAACTGCTGCTGGATAATCAGGCGTGTTTCGCCCTGCACTCGACTTCGCTACTGATGACCAAGGTCTATAAACCGCTGTTGCAAGCGCTGGGCCTGACCTATCCGCAATACCTGGCGATGATGGTGCTGTGGGAACGCGATGGTTTGACCGTGGGTGAAATCAGCACGCGCCTGCTGACCGATCCCGGTTCGCTGACGCCGTTGCTCAAACGCCTGGAGGTCGAAGGCCTGCTCAGCCGCACCCGCAGCCGCGAAGACGAACGGGTGGTGATCGTCGAACTCACTGAACAAGGTCGCGCCTTGCGGGAAAAGGCACGCAGCATTCCGCAGTGCATCCTCGGCGCCAGCGGGATGACCGTGGAGCGACTGAACAAACTGCAAGCGGAGCTGCAAGTGCTGCGCGACAATTTGCAGAACAGCCTCTGATCCCTCTACCACCTGAATCCCTGTAGGAGTGAGCCTGCTCGCGATAGCGGTGTGACATTCGAACATTGATGTCGATTGATGCACCGCTATCGCGAGCAGGCTCACTCCTACATTGGTTTTGTTGTGTGCTTTCAACCTCGTTCAGCCCTTCCTCAAAAAATTTTCAGTCCTGAAAATCTCGCCTCGACCGCTCTAACTCGGCCCTCCGTATCATCCGCCCAAATCCCGACCAAAACTTTTTCAAAAATTTATCTTGCGCGCAAAATACTTGCGCGATACATTCATCTCGCACTTACTTAGCGCGCAAACATTTAGCGCAAAACATCAAACCCGAATGAGGCTCACACCATGCAAACTCTCTACACCGCAATCGCAACCTCCACTGGCGGCCGTGATGGTCGTGCCGTTTCCAGCGACAACATCCTCGACGTCAAACTCGCTACCCCGAAAGAACTCGGCGGTGCGGGCGGCGCAGCGACCAACCCTGAGCAACTGTTCGCTGCCGGTTACTCCGCCTGCTTCATCGGCGCGCTGAAATTCGTTGCCAGCCAGACCAAGCGCACCATCCCGAACGACGCCTCGATCACCGCCCATGTCGGCATCGGCCAAATCCCTGGCGGCTTCGGTCTGGACATCGACCTGCACATCAGCTTGCCGGGCCTTGAACAAGCCGACGCGCAATCCCTGGTCGACGCTGCCCACCAGGTCTGCCCGTATTCCAACGCCACCCGTGGCAACGTCGATGTGCGCCTGCACGTCACCGTCTAACCGCTGATCCCAAAGTCCGAACAGGAAACGAACATGAACGCTTTCAGCAAAGTCTTGACCGGCACCCTTCTCGCCCTGTCCATCGGCAACGCGTTTGCAGGCGACGGTGTTGAACACAACACCCAGGCCTTCCTCGACGTACTGAATGCCGGCACCGGCAAACCGATGGAGCAACTCACCCCGAAGGACGCCCGTGCCGTGCTGACGGGTGCGCAAGCCTCGGTGAAACTGACACTGCCTAAAGCGGATGTCAGCGAGAAGACCATTCAAGTCGATGGCCAACCGCTGCGCCTGACCATCGTCCGGCCGGCCGGGGTCAAGGGCGAGCTGCCCGTGTTCATGTTCTTCCATGGTGGTGGCTGGGTGTTGGGCGACTTCCCGACCCACGAACGATTGGTGCGTGATCTGGTAACGGGCTCGGGGGCAGTGGCGGTGTTCGTCAATTACACCCCGTCGCCAGAAGCGCATTACCCGGTGGCGATCAACCAGGCGTATGCGGCGACCCAATGGGTGGCCGAGCACGGCAAAGAGATCAATGTCGACAGCAAACGTCTGGCCGTGGCCGGCAACAGCGTCGGTGGCAACATGGCGGCCGTGGTTGCACTGATGGCCAAGGACAAGGGCACACCGGCGATCAAGTTCCAGGTGCTGCTGTGGCCGGTAACGGATGCGAACTTCGAAACGGCGTCATACAACCAGTTCGCCGAGGGGCACTTCCTCACCAAAAACATGATGAAGTGGTTCTGGGACAACTACACCACCGACGCCGACCAGCGTAACGAGATCTACGCCTCGCCGCTGCGGGCAACCACCGCCCAACTGAAGGGCTTGCCACCTGCACTGGTGCAGACGGCGGGCGCTGACGTGCTGCGCGACGAGGGTGAAGCCTATGCTCGCAAGCTTGATGAGGCAGGGGTGGCAGTGACGTCGGTTCGCTACAACGGCATGATCCACGACTACGGTTTGCTCAACGTGGTGAGCCAGGTGCCTGCGGTGCGTTCGGCGATGCTGCAAGCGTCGCAAGAGCTCAAAGAACACCTGAAGAAGTAACACCGCTCCTACAGGGGTGCAACGTTGAATTCGAAATTGCGCCCACAAAAAAGCCCGACTCAGAGGTCGGGCTTTTTCATTCCTTAAGCAGTGCTTATTTAGCACGGCCTTTGTAGGAACCGCCTTCGCGGGTATCGATCTCGATCATGTCGCCGATTTCGATGAAGTCAGCAACCGACAGCTCGGTACCGTTCTTCAGTTTGGCAGGCTTCATGACCTTGCCGGAAGTGTCACCGCGAGCGGAACCTTCGGTGTAGTCAACCTGACGCACGATAGTGGTCGGCAGTTCTACGGAAACCAGACGCTCTTCGAAGAAGATCGCTTCGCAAACATCGGTCATGCCTTCTTCAACGAAAGGCAGAACGGCTTCGATGTCTTCAGCGTTCAGCTCGTACATGGTGTAGTCAGTGGTGTCCATGAACGTGTAGGTGTCGCCGCTGATGAAGGACAGGGTCGCTTCTTTGCGGTCGAGGATTACGTCGTCCAGTTTGTCGTCAGCGCTGTAAACGATCTCGGTCTTGTAACCGGTCAGCAGGTTTTTCAGCTTGGTCTTCATGATCGCGCTGTTACGACCGGATTTGGTGAATTCAGCTTTCTGAACCAGCCAAGGATCGTTTTCGAGACGGATCACGGTACCGGGTTTCAGTTCTTTACCAGTTTTCATTGCGAATATCCGAATTTGGATGGGATTTACAAAAATCTAGGCCGCGTATCATATCCAATTTACATAAAACTGTACCAGCGCCGCGGCAAGATCGGCCTGCAAGGCTTGTTCCAGACACCACGCCTCGGCGTGTTTTTGCAGCTCTGGCCAGTGTTTGCGGGCTGTGCGCCAGTGGTCGGACATATCATGACCGGCATTCCAGGCGTGCCAAAGACCGTTTATCGCCTGGCTGGCGGGCTCGGACAGGCCTTTTGTGTACAACGCGAGGAACGCATCGAGCTTGTCCAGGTGGATGTCTTCCTCCTGCTGATAGATGTGCCAGAGCATCGGCCGACCCGCCCATTGAGCGCGAACGAAGGAGTCTTCACCGCGCACGGCGTTGAAATCGCAGCACCAGAGCAGGTGATCATATTGATCCTGTCGGACGAACGGCAGCACCTGGACGGTCAATCCGTCGCGAACATGAAGCGCCCCCGCGGCCAATCCTTCAACGCCGAGCCAGCGTTCGACATCGCCGAGAATCCGCCCCTCGGGCACCAGCAAATGTGTGGGCGACGAATCGGCGGCCAGTACATCCAGCCAACTCGACAACCCGGCATTCTCATAGGCAAACAGCGAGATCAATTGCGCGTTCGGCGCACGATCAATGCCCAACCCTTGAAGGAATTCGCGTTGAGTCTCGGGACTTTGCTGAAACTGCCGGCGACGCTCAAGCAATCCACTTTCACGCAGCAGACCGCCGGTGCCCGGCCGGAATCCCGGGAAGAAGAAGTACTTCTGCACCGTTTTGTATTTGACCGACGGCAAACCGTGGCAGCCGATCACCCAGTCCTCGGCGCTCAGATAATCGAGGTTCATCCACAGCGGCGGCTTTACCCGCTCGGCCATGGCGTCCATGTAGGCGCTCGGCAATTGGCAGGCGAATGCGGCGATGACCACGTCCGCCGCGTCGGTGGCCAGCCACTCGGTCGGCCATTGGCGCACTTCGACACCGGCCTGCCATTGCTGCGCGACATGGCTATCGATCTCGGGACACAGACGTTCGAAGGCGCGCAGGTCATCGACCCACAAGCGCACCTCCAGCCCGTGGTCGGCCACCAGTTGGCGAGCCAGGCGCCAAGTCACGCCGATGTCGCCAAAGTTGTCGACCACGGTGCAAAAAATATCCCAGCGCCGGCGGTTTTTCACTTGAGGCAGTTCAGGCATTCCAGGTTCCCGTTGGCAAAGGCACCGATTGTCCGCATAAATTACCTCGTGCAGAAGAGCCGACGGCGATTAATCTTCGTGCGACAATCGCCACTCGCCCGCGACCATCCGCCAGGAGGCAGCCATGCCCTACCGTCCCAACCCGCGCCGCCCGTTGCCGATCCAGCTTAACGCCCTGCGATTGACCGGCAGCATTGCCCTTGGTATGTGGCTGGGATTTATCGCCATCGCGCTGACCTGCTGGCTCGTCTCAGCGGTGTTTTTCAAAGAGCAACTGGCACCGGTAGCCGCCGCCGTGGAACAACTGGCCAAGCCGCCGATTGTCGAACAGCCAAGGCCGGATATTCCACCGCAGAGCCCGTTGTTCGAGCAATACGAAGAGAACCTGCGCAAGAACGAACAGCAGGTGCGCATGGATCAGGCCCGCAGCAGCAGCCGCAATCTGTCCAATCCAAAATGCCAGTTCTGGTTGCAGCAGGACCATACCGCGCCGAGCGAAAAAAGCCGCGCCAATGTCCTGCAATTCTGCGACTGATCATGAACAAACAGACCGTCCACCAATTGATTCTCGACAAGCTGCGGATTGATCTCGACATCGCAGAGCGTGCCGCGCAAACCGCCTACGAAACCGCGACCCACGAAGAAAACATCGCCGAAAACAAGTACGACACCCTGGGGCTGGAGGCGTCCTATCTGGCAGCCGGGCAGGCCAAACGGGTGGAGGAAATCCGCCAGTCACTGGCGCTGTGCCAAAATCTGATGCTGCGTCCTTATGATGATCAGCGCGGCATCGAAGTCGGTGCACTGCTCGGCCTGGAAGACGAGAACGGTCGTGAGCAATGGCTGTTTCTGGCCCCCGATGCGGCCGGCCTGAAGGTCGATCTGGTGGGGCAACTGATCACCGTCATCACCCCCCGCTCGCCGCTGGGCAAAAACCTGCTGGGCAAGTTCGAAGGGGATGAAGTGGAGATTCTGGTGGCGGGCGCTCGGCAACAGTTTTCTGTTACCGAGGTGGTCTAGAACAAACGATCAGTGGACCGGCAGTTCGACGCCGTCGAACAGTTCTTCCAGCTCCTGCTTGTTGTGGCACTGAATGGCTTTAGCCATCACTTCACGGGTCAGGTGCGGGGCAAACTTCTCGATGAAATCGCACATGAAGCCACGCAGGAAGGTGCCACGACGGAAACCGATTTTGGTGATGCTCGATTCAAACAAATCGCTCGCATCGAGCATGACCAGATCGCTATCGAGTTTGGCATCGACCGCCATTTTCGCCACGATGCCCACGCCCAGTCCCAAACGAACGTAAGTCTTGATCACGTCGGCGTCGGCGGCAGTGAACACCACTTTCGGCGTCAGGCCGCGATGGCTGAAGGCTTCGTCGAGCTTCGAACGGCCGGTAAAACCGAACACGTACGTCACGATCGGGTATTCGGCCAAGGCTTCGAGGGTCAGCTTCGACAGTTTGGTCAATGGGTGACCTTGTGGCACGACCACGCAGCGGTTCCAGCGGTAGCACGGCATCATCACCAGGTCGCCGAACAACTCCAGCGCTTCGGTGGCAATAGCGAAATCCACGGTGCCGTCAGCGGCCATTTCAGCGATCTGCATCGGCGAACCCTGGTGCATGTGCAGGGCAACGTCCGGGTATTGCTTGATGAAGGTGCTGATCACCGGTGGCAACGCATAACGTGCCTGGGTGTGAGTGGTGGCGATCGACAGGGTGCCCTTTTTCTCGTTGGAGAATTCCTGGGCGATCTGCTTGATGCTTTCAACCTTGCGCAGGATTTCGCCGGCGGTGGTGATGATGCGTTCGCCAGCCGGGGTGACGCGGGTCAGGTGCTTGCCGCTGCGGGCGAACACCTCGACGCCCAGTTCGTCTTCCAGCAGGCGGATCTGTTTACTGATACCCGGTTGCGAGGTGTAAAGGCTTTGGGCAGTAGCGGAAACGTTGAGGTCGTGGTGCGCCACTTCCCAGATGTAGCGCAATTGTTGAAGCTTCATATGAATCCCTCAAAGCAGGTAGACGCCACGGGCATCAGCGACGGTATATAACTATATTAATGGCGTGAAGAATAAATCTAGAACTTTTTTGTCAAATTGCCACTATTTGTGTTCTAGCGATCTTCCTTGCGGCGACGCTCTACCAGTGGCACCAGATAGACCGGCACCCGCGCCAGCTGCAACACGCGCGCGGCGGTCCTGCCCAAAGGCGTTTCCGCGCCAGCACCATGGCTATGACTACCTACGATCAGCAAATCCACAGAGAGTTTCTGCGCCTGGTCGAGAATCACCTGCGACGGATCCCCCTGAAGTACGCGCACCGCGCGGATTCGCGCCAGATCCTGCTCCCCTTCATCCCCCAGCTCTTCGCGAAAACTGTCGAGCACCCGCTGCTCGATATTGGCAATGACGGTACTCAGGCCCTGACTGTGAAACTCGTTCAAGGCCTGTTCATCGAGATAACTTTGAAGCACCGATTCGGCAAACAGCCCCATGGGCTCAACCGCGTGGACCACATACAAGTCGGCATTGAATGTCCGCGCCAGGGCCAAGGCATGTTGCATCACCAACGGTGCATATAGGCCAAGGTCAGTGGCATACAGCATCGACTGAATCATAGGATCTCCTCGCAAGCCAACATGGCGGAGATTTGATTCAGCTTAGCAGTGCCTTGGCGAGTACGACGCTCTGCGTAACGCGTTGAACGGTAGGCTTAAACCTTTTGCTCGTTGCTTACGCCGTGCGGTACGTGACCGGTGGCGACGACTTCGCGGGCCAATTCGCAATGGCCAGCCTGATCGTCGAAAAACACATCGGCGGCAAACGCTTCGAGAAATGCCGATTTGGTCAGGCCACCGAGAAACAGTGATTCGTCCAGGCGAATATCCCATTCGCGCAACGTGCGGATCACGCGCTCGTGGGCCGGCGCCGAACGCGCCGTGACCAACGCCGTGCGGATCGGGCAGTCGTCGTCTGGAAACTCACGCTGCAACAGATTGAGGGCCGCCAGGAAGCCTTTGAACGGCCCTCCGCGCAATGGCTCACGGGCGGCTTCGCGCTCGCTGGCCTGAAACGCTTCCAGGCCGCCCGACTGGTAGACCCGCTCCGACTCGTCGGAAAACAGCACCGCATCGCCGTCGAAGGCAATCCGCAATTCATCGCTGGCCGCGCGGCTGGCACCGCCCGACAGAATGGTCGCCGCGGCGAAACCGGCCTCCAGTGCGCTACGCACGTCTTCGGCGTGCGTCGACAGAAACAGGTCACAACCAAAGGCCTTGAGATACGGATAGGGACTGCGCCCGCCGACAAACGCCGCGCGGGAAATTGCCAGCCCGTAGTGATGAATCGAGTTAAACACCCGCAACCCGGTGTCGGCGCTGTTGCGCGACACCAGGATCACCTCGACCCGGGCGCGACCAAGAAGGGTATTGAGGTTCAGGAGTTTCTGCACCAGCGGGAAGGCATCACCAGGCTCAAGGATTTCGTCCTCGTGCTCGATCTGGTATTGCCGGTAGGCCTCGACACCGCTCGACAGATACACCTTGTGGCTTTCGCTCAGGTCGAACAGTGCCCGCGAAGAAATCGCCAGCACCAGTTTGTCGTCGATAGTCTTGGCCATGCCCTTCCCCCCGGATTGATCGACTCAGGTATTTCGTCGATCGATAAAACTCAAACTGCGATACAAGGCTTCGATCAGCGGCAATTCGCACCCTGCCGCTTTGGCCGCAGCCAAGGGGCGCGCGTAAATCGCCGCCAGTTCCAGCGGTCGCTTGTGCAGGAAATCGTGGTACATGCTCGGCCAATAGTCCGGCATTTTTTCGGTCACCATGAACAGATGGTCAGCGTAACCGGCCGGAATGTCGTGACCACAGGCGATTGCGCCCTGCACCACTTCGGCCATCAATGCCTTGATCAATTCCCGGCTGTCAGCATCGGCCATCAATGGCGTGGTGCTGGCCCCCAACAGAACCGACAAACCGTTGTACGGAACATTCCAGACCAGTTTTTGCCAACGTGCCTGCTGCAGGTTCGGCATGGCCTGGGAATCGATGCCAGCGCTGCGGAACAGTCTGGCGCCCTCTTCTACAATCGCCACGCGCTCCACTTCATCGGCCGCAGGACCACTGTGATAGCCGATGTTGACCGCGCCGAGCGCCTGATGGGTAATTTCCCCGGGACCGGTGCGATGGACACAGATAAAACACAGCCCGCCGAGCAGGTGCAACGAGTCAGGAAGCAACTCTCGCAGGCTGTCTTCGACGTCCAGGCCATTCTGCAAGACCAGCACTTTGGCGTTCGCAGCAGCCGCCTGAATGATGGCGGGGGCCAGGTCGGCATTGCTGGTGGTTTTGGCGCCGACCAGCAACCAGTCGCAGGCGGGCATGTCTTCCGCGGATGAATAGGCCTGAACCGGGTTCAACGTCAGCGCGCCATGCGCCGCGCTGTCGAGTCGCAACCCGCGCTCGGCCACTGCTGAAAATTCACTGCGCAGCAAAAAGTGCACATCGAAGCCGGCACGCGCCAGCATCATCCCGTAGAACCCGCCGATTGCGCCGGTCCCGATCACACCGATTGTCGGCCTGGTCACTGCCCCCATCATGGCAACTCCTCTGCTGTTTTCATCAGCGCCCGTCCGACCGCTTCATTGAGTTCGGTACCGGTCAGGCGCGATTTTAATGCCCCGAAGAACTCACCGTCGCGCACTAAAAACAGCGCCGGCAAATGAAAAACCTGATAACGCTCGACCACCCCGCCATTGTTCCCCGCATCGATCCAGCACAGTCGATCGACTGCCAGATCGAGCCTTGGCAATTGCTCACGGGCAAATCGGCAACTGGCGCAGCCGACACTGGTAAAAATCACCAGGGAAACACCGGGCATTCCCAGCAGCCGTTGGTCGGCATCGAAATCGGTCAGTTCCAATTCGACCACTATACTGGGTGAAAGAATGTCAGATGGCCGACACAGGGAGTCCGTGTTCATGGGACGTTTTATTCCTCATCCTGATGATGTGCCCGTCGAATTAACGTTGCTCACACATGAGTGCATCTCGCGACAGCGCTTGCACACTATCAGCCTCGGGGGCATGGCTTGCAATTATCACAGGGCCTGGCGCCACGGCACGGCGCTGGAAGTGCGCATGCCGACCCTGAACCCCGACTTGCGCTACCTGGGCTATGTGGCCTGGTGCCTGCGGCGCAAACGCGGCTACCTGGTGGGCATTGCCTTTGTCGACGAGCAGATGATGTTCAGTGCCCGAATGGGCGAGCAAGTGTGCCAGATCGAACGCTATTGCCGCCTGCATGACGCACATGACGACTTGCAGGGTATTCAGGCGCTGGCCCTTGAATGGGTCCAGGCACATGCCGACGAGTTCTCTCACGACACCGTGCGCAAGGCATTTGCACAGGCTGTGCTGGATTAAACAGGTGTGTGCCCATTGTCGAGCAGGCGCCTAACGCGCTAAGGTTCGGGTCCCCGACGCGCTTAATTTGCTGTGCTCCGCCGCGCGGGTTCGCTGGCGGCCGGCACCCGTGACCTGACGAGTAAACGATGGCTGATTTACCGATCAACGACCTAAACGTCGCCTCCAACGAGACGCTGATCACTCCTGACCAGCTCAAGCGTGACATCCCCCTGAGCGACGCCGCCCTGCGCACCGTCACCAAGGGTCGCGAAGTCATTCGCAATATCCTGGATGGCACCGACCACCGCCTGTTCGTCGTCATCGGGCCTTGCTCGATCCACGACATCAAGGCTGCCCACGAATACGCCGAGCGCCTGAAGGCACTCGCGGCAGAAGTGTCCGATACCCTGTATCTGGTCATGCGCGTGTATTTCGAAAAGCCACGCACCACTGTCGGCTGGAAAGGCTTGATCAACGACCCGTACCTGGACGACTCGTTCAAGATTCAGGATGGCTTGCACATCGGTCGCCAGTTGCTGCTGGACCTGGCCGAAATGGGCCTGCCGACCGCGACCGAAGCCCTCGACCCGATCTCCCCGCAGTATCTGCAGGACCTGATCAGTTGGTCGGCCATCGGCGCGCGTACCACCGAATCCCAGACTCACCGCGAAATGGCTTCCGGCCTGTCCTCGGCTGTCGGCTTCAAGAACGGCACCGACGGCGGCCTGACCGTGGCGATCAACGCCCTGCAATCGGTTTCCAGCCCGCACCGCTTCCTGGGCATCAACCAGGAGGGTGGCGTGTCGATCGTCACCACCAAGGGCAACGCTTACGGCCACGTGGTACTGCGCGGTGGCAACGGCAAGCCGAACTATGATTCGGTCAGCGTCGCGCTCTGCGAGCAAGCGCTGAACAAGGCGAAGATCAAGCCGAACATCATGGTCGATTGCAGCCACGCCAACTCCAACAAGGACCCGGCGCTGCAACCGCTGGTGATGGAGAACGTTGCCAACCAGATTCTCGAAGGCAACCAGTCGATCATCGGCCTGATGGTCGAGAGCCACCTGAACTGGGGCTGCCAGGCTATCCCGAAAGACCTCGCCGACCTGCAATACGGCGTGTCGATCACCGATGCCTGCATCGATTGGTCCGCCACCGAAAACACCTTGCGCAGCATGCATGCCAAGCTCAAGGACGTGCTGCCCAAACGCGATCGCACCTGATCAGCGTTTAGCGCACACAAAAACGCCAGGCTTAAACCTGGCGTTTTTTTATGTGTTCGTTGGGGTCACAGCTTGGCGGCGTGCCGCTGGTGACGCTCCATATAGCGCTCAACGTAGGAGCACGATGGAATGACGGTGTAACCCATTTCATCAGCGTACTCCAACGCCTTCTCGGTCAATGCCGCAGCGATGCCGCGACCACGCAACGCGTTGGGCACGAAGGTGCGATAGATATCCAGGGTCTGTTTTCCCAGATCCATATAGGTCAGGTAGGCACGATGACCGTCCACATTGGTCTCGAACTGATGACCAGCCTGGTCATGGTGGATGGACAACGCCTCGCTCATCACTACTCCTCGCGGGTCTGAATTCTGACCCCTACCTTACCGATGTTTTTCCGGCGAAGGAACATCTACGCCACCCCGTGCCAATGGACACCGAGAAGAACTGCACCGATCTCGCGCAACCGAGCACGTATCAAATAGTAGGCACCATTGGCGAAAATGCTCAAGGTGCGCTCGTCATCATGCTCAGCCAGCGGGTGCTGCTCCGGGGGTACGCAGGGACGGCTCGACCGACGGTCTTAGCGGGTCGGCAGCCTGAACATTGCCGGATATTGAGACATAAGACGAATCCGCTCTCTTAAAGTCACCTCTAGATGGATAAAGATTATGAGAGCCTCTGCGCAAAATTCGAACAGAAGTATGGACGAACTCATCTAGCCAGACTTTAGCCAAGACCGAAAAAAAGCCCTGTGAGTGCGCGGAACTTTTTTTGAGCGGCTCGCTCATCTCGGGCCTCGCAGCTGGATATTTTTTAGACAATGCAGTTAAAAGTTGCTCGAAAAAGAATCAACGCCTACAATTTTTTTTGCTTCTTGCTTTACGTCAGTTTACTTACGAGTAGTAATGAGTAGTATGTACGCCGGCTATTTCCTCACTCTGAGGAGACAGCTAACTTAATAGAAAGTCCTTGAAGGGGAACACGATGAACAACGTTCTGAAATTCTCTGCTCTGGCTCTGGCCGCAGTTCTGGCTACCGGTTGCAGCAGCGCATCGAAAGAAACCGAAGCACGTCTGACCGCTACTGAAGACGCAGCTGCTCGCTCCCAGGCTCGTGCAGACGAAGCTTACCGTAAAGCTGATGAAGCTCTGGCTGCTGCTCAAAAAGCACAACAGACTGCTGACGAAGCTAACGAGCGTGCTCTGCGCATGCTGGACAAAGCTAGCCGCAAGTAATAATCCCTCGGGATTGTTATCAAGCCGACCCATTTTTTGGGTCGGCTTTTTTATTGCCTGGTGTTTCCTACCGGCAATAAAAAACCCGCCGACGCGGTGTGCGTCGGCGGGTTGTTTTCAAGCCTTACTGCAACGGATCGAGCGGTGTATTCGACACCATCGGCGCGGAGCCATTCGGCACCGCGATTTCCACCGGCAGGCCATCTTCAGCGGCGACCACGTCACGCACCACATCCCAGTTCATGCGCAGGTTGTTAGTGATGTCTTCACGCTTGAGCATCGCGTTGATCACCGCGGTGTGCTTGTCGACCACCGACGGGTTGCCCTTGTCATCCAGCGGTGTGTGCGCTTCGAGATACACCTTGCCGCCACTTACGCCAAATTTGTACGGATCGTTGATGATTCGTACCGACGTGCCGACCGGCACCATTTTCGCCATTTCCAGCACGTTATTGTTGAACATGCGGAAGCAGCCGTGGCTGGTGCGCATGCCAATGCCGAATTTCTTGTTCGAGCCATGAATCAGGTAGCCCGGAGTGCCCAGGCTGAACTTGAACGGCCCCAGAGGGTTATCCGGGCCTGCTGGCACGACATTCGGCAGCGGATCACCATCGGCGGCGTGCTCGGCCTTGATCGACGCTGGAGGGGTCCAGGTCGGGTTAGGCGTTTTCGCGGTGATGGTGGTATGGGCGATTGGCGAGCCCCACCCCTCACGACCAATCCCCAGCGGGAAGGTGTACACCACGTTCTGGCCTTTGGGGTAGTAGTAGAGGCGGTACTCAGCCAGGTTGATCACGATGCCTTCGCGCGGGCCCGGTGGCAGGATGAAACGGGTCGGCAGAATGACTTCAGTACCGGCGCCCGGCAACCATGCATCGACACCCGGGTTGGCCGCGATCATTTCCGTGTAGCCCAGGTCGTAAGCGGTGCCAAGGTCAGCAAAGGTATCTTCGTACTTGGCCTTGATCACCTGCACCTGGCCGATGATGTCTTCACCGGGCGGTGGCAGGGGAAACTCCAATGCTGCAGCTGGACCGGCCATACAAAGGGCGGCAAGAGACAGGCAGCGGGTGACGGCAGGAAAACGCGGCAACATCCGGAAAGTCCTTCGCATGATCGACAAGGGTATAAAAAACGGGATTGTACACCGCCGTCTGGAATTTCGGGGAGTTGGCCGATAGCACGCTATCTTTTATGCGTCAGAGCTCAAAACGCAGCTCTGGCCAGATCGGCGAGGTGCCGCGCTTTTGCGATTCAAGGATCGCCCGGCACAGCGAGCACAGGCGCTGGTCCTGGAATACTCGACGGTCCACACTCGACCAGCGTGGCTGTGCAGGCAACAGGCTGCCGCACAAGGTTCGGTCCGCCGAGCCGCCCAGCTCCAGTTGACGGGTTACCAGATGCACCCGCACTTCCTGGCAGGCGAACAGATCCAGCTGTTCGTCAGGCTCGATCAGTTGGTAGGCAAAAAGTGACCAGGCAGGACGCGGCATCGGGGGCTCCAAATCGGGGGCGCCACCTTAGCCGAAAGCCTGCGCCTAGAAAAGGGTCATAACAGCGGTTTTAGCGTAGGCCAGACATTATCCAGCAACTTGTCCTGAGCCCCGGCCGCCGGGTGTATGCCGTCAGCCTGCATCAAGTCCGGATGACCGCCGACGCCGTCGAGGAAAAACGGCACCAGCGCGATGTTTTTCTCGGTGGCCAGCGTGCTGTAGACCTTGGCAAAGGCTTCGGTGTAGCGCACGCCGTAATTAGGAGGCAGTTGCATGCCCAACAGCAGGACCTTGGCGCCGTTGTCGCGGGAGCTGTCGATCATCGACGCAAGGTTTTGTTGCAAATTAGCCGGGGGCATTCCACGCAGTCCGTCATTGCCGCCCAACTCGAGGATGACAAGCGCCGGCTTATGCTCTGCAAGCAGCGCAGGCAGGCGCGCCTGGCCTCCGGCACTGGTGTCGCCACTGATGGAGGCGTTGACCACTTTATCGTCGAAGCCTTCGTGTTTGAGCCGTTGCTCGAGCAGCGAGACCCACCCTAACCGGGTATCCAGTCCGAAACCCGCGCTGATACTATCGCCAACGATCAGGACAGTACCCGCCGCTGCGTTCTGGGCCATGCACATCAAGGCCAGGCCAGCACTCAAAAACCACACACGCATCGGATTCTCCATGGGCGCAAGCATTCTCACCGCGAAGAACCTCAGCAAAGTGGTTCCCAGCGCGGAAGGTGAACTGACTATCCTGCACGAACTCAACCTGGAACTGAACAAGGGCGACAGCCTGGCCATCGTCGGCGCCTCCGGTTCCGGCAAATCCACCCTCCTCGGCCTGCTCGCCGGGCTCGACCTGCCCAGCAGCGGCGAAGTCACGCTGGCCGGGCAAGGGCTGAGCACCCTCGATGAAGATCAACGCGCACGCATTCGGGCCGAGCATGTCGGTTTTGTATTCCAGTCCTTTCAGTTGCTCGACAGCCTCAACGCCCTGGAAAACGTCATGTTGCCGCTGGAACTCGATGGCCGCAAAGATGCCCGCGAGCGGGCTACCGAGTTGCTGCAACGGGTCGGCCTGGGCCAGCGCCTGACCCACTCCCCCCGCCAGCTATCCGGTGGCGAACAGCAGCGTGTAGCGATTGCCCGTGCGTTTGCCGCCGAGCCCGATGTGCTGTTCGCCGATGAACCCACCGGCAACCTCGACAGCCATACCGGTGAACGCATCAGCGACCTGTTATTCGAACTCAATCAGGAACGCGGCACGACACTGGTACTGGTGACCCACGACGAACGCCTGGCACATCGCTGCCGGCGCCTGATCCGCCTTGAAGCCGGCCTGCTGGTCGCCCCACTGGAGCCTTGATGGCACGCCTGCCGCTGTTGCGCCTGTTCAGTCTTGCCATCCGTCAACTGCTGCGTGATGCCCGCGCCGGTGAATTGCGCGTGCTGTTCTTCGCCCTGCTGGTGGCCGTCGCGGCGAGTACCGCCATCGGCTACTTCGGCGCCCGCCTCAACGGCGCCATGATGTTGCGCGCCACCGAATTTCTCGGCGCCGACCTGTTGCTCGAAGGCAGCTCACCGGCACGCCCCGAACAGATCAAAAGCGGTACGGAGCTGGGGCTTGAACACGCTCAAGTGGTGGAATTCTCCAGCGTCATCGCCACCGATAACGGCATACAACTCTCCAGCATCAAAGCGGCCGATGATGTCTACCCACTGCGCGGCGAACTGAAAAGTGCCCCGGCGCCTTTTGCTCAGGAAGAACCTGGCGGCGGCCCGAAACCCGGCGAGGCCTGGGTTGAGGCGCGACTGCTGACGGCGCTGGATCTGAAGATCGGCGACAGCATCGACGTCGGCATGAAAACCCTGAAACTGGCACGCGTCCTGACCTACGAACCCGACCGGGCCGGCAACTTCTATAGCCTCACGCCACGGGTGCTGATCAACCTCAGCGACCTGGCCGCCACCGGTGTGGTGCAACCCGGAAGCCGGGTCAGCTACCGCGAACTCTGGCGCGGCAAAGCCGAGGCGCTGGAAACCTATCGCCAACTGGTCAAGCCGGGCCTGGCGGCCAACCAGCGCCTGCAGGATGCCCGCGACGGCAACCGACAAATTGGCGGCGCGCTGGGCAAGGCCGAGCGATACCTCAACATGGCGAGTCTGGTGGCGGTCCTGTTGTCCGGCGTGGCGGTAGCGCTGTCGGCCACGCGCTTTGCCACGCGCCGATTCGATGCCAGTGCCCTGCTCCGTTGCCTGGGCCTGTCACGCCGGGAAACCATGGCATTGTTCAGTTTTCAGCTGACCGTACTCGGCCTGCTCGCCAGCCTCAGTGGCGCCCTCCTCGGCTGGCTGGCTCAGTTGGGGCTGTTCGCCTTGCTGCATGATTTGCTGCCGACTGACGTGCCTCCGGGTGGTCTGCTGCCGGCCATTGCCGGGATCGGCACCGGGCTGGTGGCACTGGCCGGATTCGCCCTGCCACCGCTGGTCGCGCTCGGTCGCGTGCCACCACTGCGCGTGTTGCGCCGAGACATGCTGCCAATTCCGTCCAGCACCTGGATGGTCTATGGCGCCGCCCTGGGTGCCCTCGGCCTGATCATGTGGCGCCTGAGCCTCGACCTGGTGCTGACCTTCGCCCTGCTCGGCGGCGGCGTAATCGCCGCGCTGGTGCTCGGTGGCTTGCTCTTGCTGCTGCTCAAAAGCCTGCGCCGGCTGCTGGCCCGTGCTTCGCTGCCCTGGCGCCTCGGTCTGGGCCAACTGCTGCGCCATCCACTGGCCGCAGCGGGGCAAGCCTTGGCCTTCGGCCTGATTCTGCTGTCCATGGCGCTGATCGCATTGCTCAGAGGCGAGTTGCTGGACACTTGGCAGAACCAATTGCCGAAAAACGCACCGAACTATTTTGCGCTGAACATTCTGCCGGCGGACAAACAGGCTTTTACGGATCGCCTGATTCAACTGTCGGCGCAGTCGGCGCCACTTTACCCGGTGGTGCCGGGTCGACTGATCAGCATCAATGGCGAACCGGTGCAGGACATCGTCAGCAAGGATTCGGCGGGTGATCGGGCGATCCAGCGCGACCTGAGCCTGACTTGGGCGGCAGACTTGCCGGCGGGCAACAAACTCACGGCGGGCAACTGGTGGACCGAGCAGACACCGGACGAGGTTCCCGGTGTGTCGGTTGAAGGCAAAGTGGCCGAAAGCCTGAAGCTCAAGCTGGGCGATCAACTGGTGTTTACCGTGGGCGGGGTCAATCGTGAAGCGAAGGTCACCAGCTTGCGAGAGATCAACTGGGACAACTTCCAACCGAACTTCTTCATGATCTTCCAGCCCGGCACCTTGAAAGATTTGCCGGCGACTTACCTGACCAGTTTCTATCTGGCGGCCGGTCACGATCAGCAGATTGTCGACCTCTCGCGCAGCTTCCCGGCGGTGACGATTTTGCAAGTCGAAGCCTTGCTGGAACAGCTGCGCAGCATCCTCGCCCAAGTCACGCTGGCGGTGGAATATGTGCTGTTGTTTGTACTCGCGGCGGGGATGGCGGTGTTGTTTTCCGGCCTGCAGGCGACACTCGATGAACGCATTCGCCAAGGCGCCCTGTTGCGCGCGCTGGGGGCCGAGCGGCAGTTGCTGGTGAAGGCCCGGCGGATCGAGTTCGGTTTGCTCGGCGCGGTCAGCGGTTTGTTGGCGGCACTGGGCTCGGAACTGGTGAGTCTGGTGCTTTACCGCTACGCCTTCGACCTGCCGTGGCACCCGCATCCATGGTTGCTGGTGCTGCCGGTGATCGGTGCGGTGCTGATTGGCGGTGCCGGTGTGTTTGGTACACGTCGTGCGTTGAATGCCAGCCCCCTGACAGTGTTGCGCGAGGGTTGATAGACTCGAACCTTCTCAAATACAAGAAGTTGCCATGAGCCGTTATCGTCCACCCCGCCCCGCAGGCACCGCGCTGATCACCCCCGAAGGTGAAGCGCGGATGCGGGCGGAGTTTCATGAGCTTTGGCATGTACGGCGACCGCAAGTGACGCAGTCGGTGAGCGAGGCGGCGGCGCAGGGTGATCGTTCCGAGAACGCGGAATACACCTACGGCAAAAAAATGCTGCGCGAAATCGACAGCCGTGTGCGCTTTCTCACCAAACGGCTGGAAGCGTTGAAAGTGGTCAGCGAAAAGCCCAGCGATCCGAACAAGGTCTATTTCGGGGCGTGGGTCACGATTGAAGACGAAGACGGCAAAGAGTCGCGCTATCGCATTGTCGGCCCGGATGAGCTGGACCTGAAGCTGGGGCTGATCAGTATCGATTCACCGCTCGCCCGCGCGCTGATCGGCAAGGCGCTGGACGCCGAAGTTCGGGTCCAGACGCCGACCGGTGAGCAATGCGTGTACATCGTGGCGATTGAGTATCTCTGAGCCTTAGCGACGGGTAATCAGCCCCTGTCGGGCAACGCGGGTCAGTTGTTTTATCACTTCCGGCGCGTCTTCGAGGCTCGGTGATTGAATCACCGCAAGGTCAAAGCTGTCGCTGGCAAATCGAGCCAGCGATTCGCCGTCTTCGACAAACTGGATCAGGAAGGCTGCAGGCCCGCCGGTACGACGTGGCCAGCCATCGAGGTAACGCAGGAGCGTCGGCTGATGTTTACCGCCAAGCAGGATTTTTGGATTGCGCTGGGTAAGGTGTGCCGTGATCGGCGCGGGACGTACTACAGGGCTAAGTGCGTTCATCGAGTCGTGTCTCTGCCTCAAAATTCTGCATGGCAGGTGAGAGGCAACACCGAACCAGCGCTTTAGCGGTATTTCGAAGCCTGTTTCAAGCTTCTATCGGCAACTGAATGAGTCACCTGGCGCCCCGCAAGTAGCTGTTTAAATCGGCGCATGGGCAACATCCTAGAGAAGCTGACCGGACAGTGTCAAGAATGACGCGCAACAAAAAAGGCCCGCGCAATGCGGGCCTTTTCGTTGAGCCAGAGCGGTCAGTCGGTAATGGCGCGGTCCAGCGACAGCTTGCCGGCACCTTCGATCAGTACCGCGATGCTGCCGCCAAGCAAAGCCAGGGCGAATTCATAACCGTTGTTGGCCATGAACAGGCCGTTATGGATGTGCACCGAGAAAATCGCGACCAGCGAGAGGAAGGTCAGGCCCAGTGCTGCCGGACGTGTCAGCAGACCGATGATCAACGCCAGACCACCGAAGAATTCGGTACCACCGGCCAGAATCGCCATCAGGTGACCCGGTGCCAGGCCCAGGCTTTCCATGTACTGCGCGGTGCCGGCAATGCCGTAGCCACCAAACATACCGAAGAGCTTCTGCGCGCCATGAGCTGCGAAGATGATCCCGACGACAATCCGTATCGCGGTCAGGCCGAAACCGGCGCGGGTAAACAGTACCTTGTTGATCAGTGAGCTCATGCTGTGTCATCCATTGTGAGTGTGTGTTCGTTGGGCACCATATTAATCGATAAAACAAATGTGAAAAGCGCAATAATTGCGACATAACAATCAGTTTAGTTGATTATTTACGAGAGGCCACTTTTTGTCCCTGTGGCTCCAATGACTCCCTCTCACGATCGAACGCCAAGTAATACTTATTCACGCTATTAACATAGCTGACGGGCCCCATCCCCACCTGCTCCATGGCAATGCGCTCGACCTGGAAGAACCACTGATTGGGATTCAGGCCACGCCGTCGGGCTTCGGCGCGCATACCCTGAACCCGCTCCGGGCCAATGTTGTAGGCCGCCAGTACGAACGCCATGCGCTCACGTTCGTTGAGCTTGGGGCTGGAGAAGAACTTGCGGCGGATCATGGCCAGGTACTTGGCCCCGGCCTGCACGTTGGCGTCGAGGTCCTGAATGTTGTTGACCCCCACCCGCTGGGCGGCAGAGGGGGTGATTTGCATCAGGCCGGTGGGGCCACCACCGTTGCGGGCGCTGGGTTGCAGCGCCGACTCCTTGAACGCCAGCGCCGCCAGGTTCAACCAGTCCATGCCTTGGGCATCGGCGTGTTTCTGCAGCACCGGTCGCAGTTTTTCCAGGCGCTGACGGTCGGCCTTTGCCAGTGGATAGTGCACTTGGTACAGCCGCCGATAAATCCGCAGAAACGCTACGTCCTGGTCCGAGGGTTTCTTGTACGTCGTCAGAAAACGATCAATGCTCGCCCGCAGCATCGAGGCATCACGGCGCACAAACCAGAATTCTTCGCCTGGATCACTGATCAACAACTGCTTGTCGAAGCGCAATTTTGGCAGGATCTTGCCCCAGCGCTCGGCAATCGGTTGCTCGACGATGGTCAGGTGAAAGATCCCGCCCTGAACCATTTCCAGCACGTCTTCGACGGCCAGACTCGGATCGACCCACTCGATCTTTATCGGCGCCAACTTGTGCAGTGCGAGTCTTGAATTGATCTGGCTCACGGCATCGCCGGCCGCGCTGCCGGTGGGCAACGCCAGGGTCTTGCCCGAGAGTTGTTCGACCCGGGTGTAACGCCGTTCGCCCTTGATCCCCACCAGCACCAACGGGATGTTGCTGGCGATCGGTTCGCTGCTGCTGACTGCGTGGCCAGGCTGCAAATCGAGCAACTCCCCGGGCGCGACCAGATCCCCTTCCCCGCGCTGCAACGCGCCGAGTAGTTGATCCTTGGCTTTGGGAATGATCTTGAGGGTGACTTCCTGACCGTCGCGGGCGTGGCCGTTGAGGTATTGCTCGAAGGCGCGCAAGCGGTGGTATTCGACGCCGATGGCCTGGCCCTGGACTTCGCCGGAGCTGTTGCGGCTCTGATTGACCAGCACCCGCAACACGCGGCTACTGCGAATTTCTGCCAGATCGCGCACCTTGGCCGCCGGCACGGCTTGCAGCGGCCCGGCCAGACGCGCGACCGCCGGCATCGGCAGCAGCAACGAACAGCACAGCAGTAGCAAAATCGAGGGACGTGTCATCCACTCTCCGGAAAGAATACTGGGCCGATTTCCAAAAAAATCTCGAAATCGAACGTCAGAAACAGAGCGCCATGAGCGCTGGCAAAGTGCGAAAGACTGGCACAGTGATGGCACAATGACCACCCGGGCCTGTCTCGCGGCATCAAGAGACAGCTTCAACTCGTTGTAGTTCTTGGCTTTTCTTATAAATCTACAGCTCTGATATGCTTTCCGGCCTTTGGTCCGAGGTAGCACCATGCAACTCATCGATATCGGCGTCAACCTGACCAACCCCAGTTTTGCCGACAAACACCAGGCCGTACTCGACCGCGCGTACGCCGCAGGGGTTTGCCAATTGGTCCTGACCGGCACCAGTGTCGAGGGCAGCGAACAGGCTTTGGAACTGTGCCAACACTTGGACAAAAGCGCTCAACGCCTGTTCGCCACCGCGGGCATTCACCCGCACGCGGCCAGCGACTGGAACACTGACAGCGCCCAGCGTTTGCGCAGTTTGCTCAAGGAACCGAACGTGGTGGCCGTGGGTGAATGCGGGCTGGATTTCAATCGTGACTTCTCGCCACGCCCGCAACAGGAAAAGGTCCTCGAAGAGCACATGGCGATGGCGGTCGAGTTGCAGTTGCCAGTGTTCCTGCATGAGCGCGATGCCAGTCAGCGACTGCTGGAAATCCTGCGCGACTACCGTGATCAATTGCCGGCCGCCGTGGTGCATTGCTTCACCGGCGAAAAGAAAGCCCTGTTCAGCTACCTCGATCTTGATTTGCACATCGGCATCACCGGCTGGATCTGCGACGAACGCCGGGGCACGCATCTGCATCCGTTGGTGAAGGAGATCAAACGCGGACGTTTGATGCTGGAAAGCGATGCACCGTATCTGCTGCCACGCAGCTTGCGGCCGAAGCCGAAAAACGGGCGCAACGAGCCGGCGTATTTAACTGAAGTGTTGCGGGAAGTGGCGTTGCATCGTGGGGAGACGCTGGAGGATCTGGCTGATCACACCACTGCCTGTGCACGAGCGTTTTTCGGCTTGCCCACAATCCCCCAGTAATCACCGATCCCCTGTTGGAGCGAGCCTGCTCGCGATAGCGCCAGCACTTTCAACATTGATGTCTCAACAGAACGCCATCGCGAGCAGGCTCACTCCTGCAGGGGGACTGTGGTGCATGTTGATCCACATCAAATTCAGAATCTTCGATAGCGGCACAATGCTGGCACCTTGCCAATGCTGTTTCCGCTATCAGAGAAGACCTCCATGGGTGCCTGGCTTAGCAACATCTCGCTGAAATACAAATTCTGGGCGGTCAACGCGGTCGCTTTCTTCACCACCCTGTTGCTGGTGCTGTACGCCGTGCAACTCGAACAACAAGTCCGCAGTCACGCCGCGCAGGGGGCTGCCCAGGCACAGGCGCGATTGCTCAGTGCCTGGCCCGTCGGGCAACCGCTGCCCAAGGCCGACAACCTGCTGACCTTCGGACGCGGACAGGCGCCATTGTTGAACGGTCAGCCACTCCTGGAACTGACGGACAGCCACGGCTGGGTCGAGATCCACCCGATGCCGCTGCTCGGTGACAACCCGTTGATGGGTGCCGAGGTGTTCACCCGCCCCGACGGGCAGCAAGTCGCGGTGATCGCTTTTGGCCCGAGCCTGAGTCAAGTCTTCAGCGAACGTTTCGCCCAGTACGCGGTGGCTGTATTTATCTTGATGCTGGCGATGTTGGGCGCATCGCAGCTGTTGATCCGCTTCCTGCTGAGTCAGCTCAACACCTTGAAAGACGTGATGCTCCACGTCGAAAAAACCGGCGACCTGTCGGCCCGTGTGCCGCTGGCCTGCCAGGATGAAGTCGGGCAGATGGCCAACGCCTTCAACGCGATGCAGGCCGGATACCAGCGAGTGGTCAACACCGTCGCCAGCACGGCCCGGCAACTGGATGTCGGTGCTGCGCGCCTGGCTTCGAGCATGAACGAAGTGCGCCACGGCATGCTCGGCCAGCAAAGCGAAACCGATCAGGCCGCCACGGCAATCAATGAAATGACCGCCACCGTCTATCACATCGCCCAGCACGCCGGCGCCACCCGCGACCTCTCGCAAACGGCAGACAAGCTGGCGGGCAGTGGGCAGCAAGTGGTGTGTCGCGTGCAGAAGTCGATTGCCGGGTTGTCCAGCGGTGTGCAGCAGACGGCGGAGATGATTCAGCGCCTGGCCGAGGACAGTCAGAAAATAAACGGCGTAGTCGGGGTGATTCATAGCATTGCCGAGCAGACCAATCTGCTGGCCCTGAATGCGGCCATCGAAGCGGCACGGGCGGGCGAAATGGGTCGGGGCTTTGCAGTGGTGGCCGATGAGGTGCGCAACCTGGCCAAGCGCGTGCAGACCTCTACCGACGAGATCACCCTGATGGTCTCCGCCTTGCAGGCCGGGACCCGGGACGCGGTGGACTTCATGCAGGAAAGCTCCTTCAAGGCTGATGATTGCGTGAAGCAGGCTCAAGAAGCTGGCGCCGCGCTGGCCGAAATCACCAGCGCCGTGGCGCAGATGCGTGAAAGCAATACGCAGATTGCGGTGGCGGCCGAGCAGCAGAGCCAGGTGGCAGAGGAGATGAATCGGGCGGTGGTGAGTATTCGCGATGTGACCGAGAACACTGTGCAGCAGACCATTAACTCTGCGACGACCAGTCATGAGCTGGCAGCGTTGGCTGGGGAGTTGAGCAAGGCGATCGGGCAGCTCAGGCTGTAAGGGCCCCATCGCGAGCAAGCTCGCTCCCACAGTGACCGCGTTTTAACAGATGAATGCGATTAAATGTAGGAGTGAGCCTGCTCGCGATGGCGTCAGCCCGGTCAACATCAATCCCCACCTATCACCCCCATAGCCAACCTCGATTCGCCGACCACCCTCCCCCCGCCTATTCTTCAATCATACGGTCAACACGGATTGAGGAGTTTCAACATGGGCAAACGTCACCCCAACCTACCCGCCTGGCAATGGCGAGCGTACCCGAACAATCACCAGCACCCGACCAACCTGGTGCTGCACCTGATTGCCGTACCACTGTTCATTGTCGCGTTTCTGCTGATTGTGTCCGGGGTGTTCAGCCTGAGCCTGTTGAACATCGCCATCGGCGTGATCGGCCTGCTCGCTGCGCTGGGTCTGCAACGTCACGGTCACAGCCTGGAGGCGCAAGCCTCCGAACCGTTCAGTGATCGCAAAGATGCAGTGTCACGCTTGCTGGTCGAGCAATTCCTGACCTTCCCACGGTTTTTCCTCAGCGGCGGCTGGTGGCGCGCCTGGCGTGAGCGCCATCGTCGGCACTGATCAGGCGAAAATCGTTACCGTCTGCCGGCTCATGGCGATCAACCGGCCGTCCGCGCTCCACAACTTCGCGGCCGCATGACCGTAGCCGTCTGCGGCATGCTCGGTTTCGACCAGGTATTTGCACCAGTCCAGCGTGCTCAGTTCCAGCAACGGCTGAACGAATTCGATGGTCCAGGTCAGCGTGCTGCCCATCGCGGTTTTTTTCAGGTGCGGCAGCAAGGACGGCGGCCAGGCATCCACCAGCGCGAGGATATGCGACTCGGTGACGGCCTCTTCCTTCACATCCCCACGTAACCGCACCCAACCGCCCATTTGACGGGAAGAGTTGCCGGTAAACGGCATGCCGCCGACGGCCCAGCGCATTGCCAGATGGCGCATGAACTCCGGAATCACGCCGGGGATGAAGGGCAATTCCTGACACTCGTCCCAGTGCTTCATTTCCGGAGCAGGTTCAGCCGTGATCGCCACTTCGGAAGGCCGCGAGGCACCGAAGCTGCCCTGAATCAACGTCACCACTTGCCCCTTCTGCATCGCCCGGCCCAGCACCTGGCTGACGGCTTTGCCTTCGCGCAAGACATCGACTTCAAAGCTGACCGGCACTTCAGGCTCGACGGGGCCGACAAAGGTGATCGCCAGCGAACGCACCGGCCGGTCTGCCGGGACTTTTGCGCGCATGGCTTCGTATTGCAATGCCGCCACCAGACCACCAAAACTGGCCCGCCCCTGCGCCCATCCGGCTGGAATAGACAGCTCCAGCGGTTGCTGGCGGACGGCGTCGAGCAGATCGCAAAAGCGCATGAAGACCTCGGAAACGGGAAAAGGAGAGGAAGATCTTAACCAGCCAGCGATGGGGATACAGCACCTGTTCCGGCCAAAAGTACTGACAGAAGAGCCGCATACTAGATTCCATACTCAACACAAAACCCTGTAGGAGTGAGCCTGCTCGCGAAAGCGGCATGACAGCCAACATCACTGTTGAATGTCACGGCCTCATCGCGAGCAGGCTCACGCCTACATTTGATTTGCGCGGTTTTCAGGATTTGAAGCAGCGGGCGCTGAGTTTGTCGAGGACACGGTCGGCGCGGGCTTCAGCGTTAGCCATGGTGGTTTTCCAGACCGCGACACAAGGCTGCAAGTCCGCCTCTTCTTGCGCCCTGGCCAGCCATTGCCAACTGTCGTGCCAATCACCCAAAGCCCCCTGTGCCGATTTCAATCGGGTCAAGGCAGCCTTCGGCAAGCGGTCCAGCTCGGGATAGGCCTCGATGCCGTAGCGCACACGCTTGATCAACAGGCGCAAGCGATGACGGTCGTGGGCCGGGTCGTGCAGGGCAACGTCGAGTTTCTTCCATTGTTTGCCCAAGCGTTTTTCAATGCGCTTGCGCAGCCCCTTGAGCAAACCCTGGCGCTGGGACGCGCGCAAAAAACGTGGAAAGGCATCGAAGATCATTAGCAACTGCGCCAGCTCGGGACTGGCCGCCACCGCTGGATACGCCTCGGCCATCAGCGCCATGCGCCGGTGGGCGGCTTCGGGTTGACCGTGCTCGAGCAGGTACGCCGCCAGCACTTCGCGATCACGCAACGGCGTAGTCAGCTCGCCGACCCGGGACGCCGCCGCTTCCACCTGCTCGACACCGGGCAGGCCGCGCAAGGGGCGCAAGAGGCTGCGCAAACGGCGAACCGTGGTGCGCAGGTCGTGCAACGCTTCAGGGTCAGTGCGGGCAGTCAAACGCGCCTGACAGGCCAACAAGCGGACTTCAAGGCCCAGGACATGGGCCACCAACCGATCAACCAAATCAGACATCGCTTACTCCCTGAATCGAGTGTCCCTTTTTACCCGCGTCATGCCTCAACGGCCTGCACGCGACTCCCGAATATAGAAGCGCGCTTTCTCGGCTTTGCTGGTGCAGCCTTCGTAGGCTTCGAATTGTTGCTGGGTCTTGGCGCCTGTCAGTAACGACAGGGCCTTGGAATAGCTGACTGTCCCGGCGAAACCTTCGGCCTTGGCCAAGTCTAGCTCATGCCACGCGGCGTCAATCTGGCTGCCGCAGCTTTCGCGGTAAGCCGTTTTGCCGGCACAACCGGCGAGCGCCAGCGCAATCAAAGGTACGCAAATCCAGGCTTTCATCAATACCACCTCAAGATAGGTCAACAGTCGTGCAGGTAAGACGGCCCGGCGCGGGAAAAGTGCCTTGGCCGCTCGAAGCAAACTCACTATAGCGTGAGCAAGAATAGCCAAGTGCCGCCATGGAGTGTCGAAAAAACGACGCCATAGGCCTGTCGAGCGACCATGGCGATTGAAGCCCGCCCCTTGATGGGTGCATTGTTGAACCTTGTCAGACGAGGGCGATTCATGAAAAAGCGTATCGCACTGGTACTGGGCTCAGGCGGAGCCCGAGGTTATGCCCATATCGGTGTCATTGAAGAGCTCGAACGGCGCGGTTACGACATCGCCTGCATTGCCGGTTGTTCCATGGGAGCGGTGGTTGGCGGAATTTATGCGGCGGGCAAACTTGACGAGTATCGCAGCTGGATCGAAAGCCTGGATTACCTCGACGTGTTGCGCCTGGTGGACGTCAGCTTTCGGCTTGGCGCGATTCGCGGTGAGAAGGTCTTTGGGCAGATCCGCAAGATCGTCGGCGAGATCAATATCGAGGACTTGCGCATTCCCTACACAGCCGTGGCCACGGACCTGACCAACCAGCAGGAAATCTGGTTCCAGGAAGGTTGTCTGCATCAGGCCATGCGCGCCTCGGCGGCGATCCCCAGCCTCTTCACTCCGGTGATGCAGGGCAACCGGATGCTGGTGGATGGCGGCATTCTCAACCCTTTGCCAATCGTGCCAGTGGTGTCGAGTCATTGCGACCTGATCATCGCAGTCAACCTCAACTCCACCAACCAGCGCCACTATCAATTGCCGGTGATCCAGCGACCGGCAGCGTTCAAGAGTCGTTTCGACAGCCTGATCAACTCACTGGGTTCGAAGTTGCCGTTCCGGCGCAAACAGGCCGAACAATTGCTGCTGCTGGAGAAGGAAGCGTTGATGGCAGAAGCGGCTGACATCAACCCCTGGATCGAATCCGCCGAACCCGAAGCCCAGCAACCTGCCGCCGCTCCCGAGCGCGAAGGCGCGCCGAAGTCGGCCACCGGTTCGTTCATCATCGATAACGTTGGGCCGGCGTCTTTGCTGGACCTGATCAACCAGAGTTTCGAGGTGATGCAGACGTCGCTGGCGCAGTACAAGATTGCCGGGTATCCGCCGGACATCCTGATCAACGTGCCGAAAAGGGTTTGCCGGTTTTTCGAGTTTTACAAGGCGCCGGAGTTGATCGCGTTGGGACGCGAGATTGCTCGGGATACGCTGGATCGGTATGAGAATGAGCGTGAGCCCTGAGATCGTTCCCACGCGCTGCGTGGGAATACCGCCATGGACGCCCTGTGTCCGCTGTTGAGATCGTGACGCGGAGCGTCACGGGATGCGTTACCACGCAGGAACGTTCAAGTATCAAGCAACCGATACCCGACCCCCGCCTCCGTCACGATAAACCGCGGCTGAGTCGGATCATCCACCAGCTTCTGGCGCAAATGCCCCACCACAATCCGCAGGTAATGACTGTCCTCGGTATGGGTCGGCCCCCAGATATCCTTGAGCAGTTGCTGCTGGGTAATCACCCGTCCCGGATGCCGCGCCAGTTGCGCCAGCACCGCGTATTCCTTGCGTGTGAGCGCCACTTCGACGCCCTCGAGCAGCACCCGCCGATAAGCCAGGTCCACGGTCAACGGCCCAAACGTCAACGCCGCCTGCTGGGCTTCACCGACTGGCGCCTGGCGCAACAAAGCACGCACCCGCGCCAGAAACTCCTGAATGCCAAAGGGCTTGGTCACGTAGTCATTGGCGCCGCCATCAAGTGCTTCGACTTTTTGCCCTTCGCTCGCACGCACCGACAGCACCAGCACGGGCACCGTCGACCATTCACGAAACTCGCGCAGCACTTGCTGGCCGTCCATGTCGGGTAAACCGAGGTCGAGCACCAGCAAGTCCGGTTTGTTCAGCGCCGCTTGCGCCAGGCCTTCGGTGCCGGTGCCGGCCTCCAGCACTTTGTAGCCTTGGGAGACCAGACTGATGCGCAGGAATTTGCGGATTTGCGGTTCGTCGTCGATGACCAAAATGGTCGCGGTCTGGCTCATGGTTTCTGATCGCGGCATGGAGATGTCCAAAGGGTATCAGGCTTCACTTCAGCGCTCACTTTCAAAGGCGGGTTGTTCCTGCAAGGGCAAGTGAAGCGTAATGCACGTTCCGCGTCCCTCAATGCCGTCAGCGACGCTGATCCGTCCGCCATGCGCACCGACCATGCCCTGACAGATCGCCAGCCCCAGCCCGGTGCCCTGCCCGCCCCGATCACCGCGCGCGGCGGTGTAGAACATGTCGAAAATCTTCGCCCGTTCCTCCTCCGGAATACCCGGCCCCTCATCACCCACCGAGAAAAACAGCTCGCCATCCTCGACACCGGCGCGCAATTGCAGACGCCCATGTGCCGGTGAGAATCGCGCGGCGTTTTCCAGCACGTTGACCAGCGCCTGCTCGATCAGCGCCGCGTGGACATACAGCAGCGGCAACTCCGGCGGCACGTCGGTGCTGACTTGCAACGGCGCCAGCACGGCGCGCAGTCGATTGAGTGAACTGCCGACGATATCGGCCGGCGACACCCAATCACGCGCCAGCTTCAGCGCGCCGTGACCGAGGCGGGTCATGTCCAGCAGGTTCTGGATGTAGCGATCCAGCCGCTCGGCTTCGTCACGCGTGCCTTCGAGCAACTCCTTGCGATCCTCCAGCGGAATGGCTTCACCGAGGGCCAACAGGCTGTCGATGCTGCCGCGCATGGACGTCAGCGGCGTGCGCAGGTCGTGGGACACCGACGCCAACAGTGCGCTACGCAGTTGCTCGGTTTCGCCGTGCAGTCGCGCCGCTTCGAGGTCTTCGGCCAGTTGCGCGCGAGCCAACGCCTGGGCCAGCGGTTGGCTCAATGCGGTCAACAAACGCCGACGCTGACCGCTTAAGGTCTGGCCTTCTTTGGCGCACACGCCCATCAATGCCAACGGCCCGTCTTCCACCGATAACGGCCACCACCACCAACGCCCCATTGGCAATGTTCCGGTGCCTGCACCAGCGGGTTGATCGTGTTGCCAGGCCCAATCGGCGGCAGCGCGTTCAGCTTCGGAGAACTCTATCGGACCGCCAGTTTCGACTTTCCAGCCACCCTGCCCGTCTTGATTGAGCAGGCACAGCTGCAAGTCACTCCAGCCGTTGAGGTGCTGGGCAGCGGCGCTGATCACGGCTTGGCGATCAGTGGCGGCCGTCAGTTTGCGCGACAGGTCGAGCAGTTCGGTGGTCTCTTCCTGGGTGTCACGCAGTGCCTGCAATTGCCGACGTTGCCGCGCCGCGAGGTTGCCGGTGAGCGCCGCCATCAGCAGGAAGAACAGCAAGGTCAGCACGTCTTCTTCGCGCTGGATGGCGAAAGAAAAATTCGGCGGAATGAACAAAAAGTCGTAGGTCAGAAATGAAAGCGCCGCACAGGCCAGCGCCGGGCCGAGGCTGCTGCGCACCGCCACCAGCAGAACAGCGGCGAGAAACACCAGCGAGATGTTGGGCAGCGGCAAAATACTCGCCACGCCCCAGGCCAACGCACTGGCCAAAACGGTCGCCACCAGTGCCAGCACGTAGTCAAACCACACCAGCGATTGTGCCGAACGCTGGCGCGGTTGTTGCGGTAAATCATCGCTGTCGAGGACGTTGATTTCCAGCCCGCGCGCATCGCGCAGCAGGCGTGACGCCAAGCCCCCACCGAACAAGCGCCGACGCAACCGCTGCCGGGACTGGCCGACCAGCACCAGACTGGCGCGGCGTTCGGCGGCGTGCTGGATCAGGGTCTTCGCGACTTCACCGGCACGCAGCAACACCACTTCGCCACCGAGGCGTTCGGCCAATTGCTGGGCACTTTGCAGGCGCAGGCGCGATTGCTCGTCACGCACGCTGCCATTGTCGACATGCACCAGGCTCCATGGCAAATGCCGGCGCTGGGCAACGCGACTGGCGTGACGCACCAAGCGCTCGGCCTGCGCATCGCCATCGACCCCCACCAACAAACGACCACGTACCGCTGGCGCTGCTTGACCGAGTTGGCGATACCCCTGGGCCAGGTCATTGTCGACCTGCGCGGCAGCGGTTTGCATCGCCATTTCGCGCAGGGCGGTCAGGTTGGTCTGGGTGAAAAACGCGTCGATGGCCGCCCGCGCCTGCTCCGGCACGTAGACCTTGCCGTCGCGCAGACGCTCAAGCAATTCCCTTGGTGGCAGGTCGATCAGCAGCAGTTCGTAGGCTTCTTGCAGCACCCAGTCCGG
Source organism: Pseudomonas sp. URMO17WK12:I12 (assembly GCF_000514395.1). Classification (NCBI taxonomy): domain Bacteria; kingdom Pseudomonadati; phylum Pseudomonadota; class Gammaproteobacteria; order Pseudomonadales; family Pseudomonadaceae; genus Pseudomonas; species Pseudomonas sp. URMO17WK12:I12. Next base: position 19,198 of record NZ_AZVV01000019.1, on the reverse strand, counting down.
CAGGGTTTCACGCACCTGCACACCGGTGATGCCGCGCACTTGATCGTTGAGACTTTCCAGGTGCTGGACGTTGACCGTGGTGTAGACATCAATGCCGGCGGCGAGCAATTCCTGGATGTCTTGCCAGCGTTTGGTATGGCGGCTGCCGGGGGCGTTGCTGTGGGCCAGTTCATCGACCAGCACCAGTTTCGGCTTGGCCGCGAGCAGACCGTCCAGGTCCATTTCTTCGAGCATCACGCCCCGGTATTCCGAGCGCACCAACGGCTGTTGCGGCAAGCCGCCGAGCAGCGCTTCAGTTTCGGCGCGGCCATGGGTTTCGACCACGCCGGCAATGACTTTGACGCCCTGGCGCAGCTGGGTATGAGCGGCTTGCAGCATGGCGTAGGTTTTGCCGACACCGGGCGCGGCGCCGAGGAAAACCTTGAGCCGGCCACGGCCATCGCGGGGCAAGTCTGCTAACAACGCGTCGGCGCGGCCGGAATCACTCATGCTTGAAGCTCTCTCTAATTGATCGTTCCCACGCTCTGCGTGGAAATGCAGCCCGGGACGCTCCGCGTCCCTGCTTAAAGCGGACGCTAAGCGTCCATTGATGCGTTACCACGCAGCGTGTGGGAACGATCATCTCTTACAGCTTTTCCAGTGCGATGTTAAGCGCCAGCACATTCACCACCGGCGGTCCCACCAATGGTTGTTCAATGTGCGCGTCCAGCAGTTGTTGCAGCGTAGACACCGGCAGATTACGCGCAGCGGCAACACGCGCCAGTTGATAGGCAATCGCGGCCGGTGGCAAGTGTGGATCGAGGCCACTGCCGGAGGTGGTCAGCATGGCCAATGGCACAGGCCCCTGACCCGGCACCAGCAGTTTGTTGGCATCGTCGATCACTCGTGTGGCCAACGCCGGGTTGCTCGGTGACAGGTTACTTGCGCTGCTCGACACGGTGGCAAACGCACCGGCGGAGGGGCGTGGATGGAACCAGGCGTCACCGACAAAATCCTGGGCAATCAGCGACGAGCCACGGACCTTGCCGTCGGCGTCGTGCACCAGGCTGCCATTGGCTTGATCCGGGAACGCAACCTGGGCGACACCGGTGACCACCAACGGGTAAGCGACGCCGGTGATCAGGGTCATCAGGACCAACAGGCTCAAGGCCGGACGTATCATTGTGGACATTTCAAAATCCTCGAATTCGGATAACACATACAGGGTTCGATCAGGTGCACCGAGGTGCTTTCATCGCGAGCAGGCTCACGCCTACAAAAGCACCGCATTCCCCGGTGAGCGCGAGCTTGTTCCGGGGCGGCGTTCCGACGATGGCGTCAAACCAGATGCAACGCCGTCAACAGCATGTCGATTGCCTTGATGCCCACGAACGGCACCACAATCCCGCCCAATCCATAGATCAGCAGATTGCGTCGCAGCAACGCCGCCGCACTCGCCGCTTGCACCCGCACGCCACGCAAGGCCAGTGGAATCAGCACGACGATGATCAAGGCGTTGAACACGATGGCCGAGAGAATCGCGCTCTGCGGACTGGTCAGGTGCATGACGTTCAGCACGCCCAGTTGCGGATAAATCGAGGCGAACAACGCCGGCAAAATCGCGAAGTATTTGGCCACGTCGTTGGCGATGGAAAAGGTCGTCAACGCGCCGCGGGTCACCAGCAATTCCTTGCCGATCTGCACCACGTCCAGCAGTTTGGTCGGGTCGCTGTCGAGGTCGACCATGTTGGCCGCTTCGCGCGCCGCTTGGGTGCCGTCATTCATCGCCATACCGACGTCCGCCTGGGCCAATGCCGGGGCGTCGTTGGCGCCGTCGCCGCACATGGCAACCAGGCGACCGTCGTTTTGCTCGTGACGGATGCGCGCCAGTTTTTTCTCTGGGGTGGCTTCGGCCAGCACGTCGTCGACGCCCGCTTCGGCCGCAATCGCAGCGGCGGTCAGCGGGTTGTCGCCGGTCACCATGACCGTGCGAATCCCCAATTTGCGCAGCTCGGCGAAACGCTCGCGGATGCCAGGCTTGACCACGTCCTTGAGGTGAATCACACCGAGCAGTTTGCCGTCGGCGCAGACCAGCAACGGGGTGCCGCCGCTTTGGGCAATCTTGTCGATTTCCCGGGACAGCGGCGCGGCCAGGTCAGCGCGTTTCAGGCCGACGAAGACCAGCAACGAATCCACCGCGCCTTTGCGATACACGCGGCCCTGATAGTCGACACCGGACAGACGGGTTTCAGCGCTGAACGGAACCGCTGTCAGCAACTCGGCGGCGGGTTCTGGTTGTGGCTGAGTGCCGCGCAGGTACTCGACGATGGATTTGCCTTCAGCCGTGTCATCGGCCAGCGAGGCAAACAATGCGCCCTCGGCCAGTTCCTTGGCGGTGACGCCCGGCGCCGGATGCACCGCGGTGCAGCGACGGTTACCGAAGGTGATGGTGCCGGTCTTGTCCAGCAACAGGACGTGTACGTCCCCCGCTGCTTCCACGGCACGGCCGGACTTGGCGATCACGTTCAAGCGCACCAGACGGTCCATCCCGGCGATACCAATGGCGGACAGCAAACCGCCAATGGTGGTCGGGATCAGCGTGACCAACAACGCCACCAGGAACACCAGCGGCAAGCTGCCATTGGCAAAGTGGGCGAACGGCTGCAGGGTCACGACCACCAGCAGGAAGATCAGCGTCAGGCCGATCAACAGGATGTCGAGCGCCACTTCGTTCGGGGTTTTCTGGCGTTTGGCGCCTTCGACCAGGGCGATCATGCGGTCCAGTGTCGATTCGCCAGGGTTGGCGGTGATCTTCACCAGCAACCAGTCGGACACCAGTCGGGTGTTGCCGGTGACGGCCGAGCGATCTCCCCCGGACTCACGAATCACCGGCGCGGATTCACCGGTAATCGCCGCTTCGTTGACCGCCGCGATGCCTTCAATCACTTCGCCGTCACCGGGGATCATTTCCCCGGCTTCAACGCGCACCACATCACCTTTGCGCAGGCTCGTGGCCGGTACCACTTGAAAGGTGCCGTTACTGGTTTTACGGCGGGCGCTCAAGCCTTCGCTGCCGGCCTTGAGGCTGTCGGCGCGGGCCTTGCCGCGACCTTCAGCCAGGGCTTCAGCGAAGTTGGCGAATAGCACGGTGAACCACAGCCACAAAGCGATTTGCGCGGCGACAAACGTCGGCACGGCGTTGTCGGGAATGAAGCACAGCACGGTGGTCAGAATGGCAGTCAGTTCGACCACCAGCATCACCGGCGCACGCTGCAATTGCCGTGGATCGAGCTTGACGAAGGCTTGCACCAGCGCCGGGCGCCAGAGGGCCGAGATCGCGGTTTTCGGTTGTTCCGGCGCCTTGGCGACGGCGGTTTTGCTTACAGGCATATTCATGATGGATTCCTTAGAAGCCCATGCTCAGATGTTCAGCAATCGGACCCAGCGCCAGCGTCGGCAAGAAGGTCAAACCACCCACCAGCAAAATGGTCACGGTCAGCAGGGTCACAAACAGCGGGCCATGGGTCGGGAAGCTGTTCTGGCCGATCGGTGCGGTTTTCTTCATCGCCAGGCTGCCGGCCAATGCCAGTACCGGGAGGATGTAACCGAAGCGACCGATCAACATGCCAAGACCGAGCATCAGGTTGTGGAACGCGGTGTTGGCCCCGAAGCCGCCGAACGCCGAACCGTTGTTGGCACTGGCCGAGGTGTAGGCATAGAGCAACTGACTGAAACCGTGGGCGCCAGGGTTACTCACCGCCGCGACCGGGCCAGGCAGGCTGGCGGCAATCGCGCCGAGCACCAATACGCCGACCGGCATCACCAGCAAGGTCACCACCAGCAGTTGCACTTCTCGGGCTTGCAGTTTCTTGCCGAGGTATTCCGGGGTGCGGCCGATCATCAGGCCGGCGAGGAACACCGCGATCAACACGTTGAGCAACATGCCGTAGAGCCCGGCACCGACGCCGCCGAAGATCACTTCGCCGACCATCATGTTGACCAGCGCGACCATGCCGCTCAGCGGGTTAAGGCTGTCGTGCATGCCGTTGACCGAGCCGTTGGACGCCGCCGTGGTGGTCACCGACCACAACACCGTGGCCGTGGTGCCGAAGCGCGCCTCCTTGCCTTCCAGCGGCGCGGTCTGTTCGACGGCGACGTTGTTCAGCGTTGGATTCGGTTGGTATTCAGCCCACAGCGAAGTCGCGCCGCCGATCAGGAACAGCGCCAGCATGCAGGCGATGATCGCGCGGCTCTGACGCAGGTCTTTGACGTAATGGCCGAAGGTGAACACCAGGGCGACCGGAATCAGAATGATCGAGCCGACTTCGAACAGGTTGCTCCACGCCGTCGGGTTCTCGAACGGGTGCGCCGAGTTGACGCCGAAGAAGCCCCCCCCGTTGGTGCCCAGTTGCTTGATCGCAATCTGGCTGGCGGCCGGGCCGAGCGGGATCACTTGATCGACGCCTTGCATCGTCACCGCATTCACGTACTGGGCGAAGGTTTGTGGCACGCCCTGCCAGACCAGATACAGCGCCAGCAGCAGGCACAGCGGCAGCAAGCCGTAGAGGGTAGCGCGGGTCATGTCGACCCAAAAATTGCCGAGGGTCTTGGATGACTTGCGACCGATACCGCGACACAGGGCTACCAACACGGCGAGGCCGGTGGCGGCGCTGACGAAGTTCTGCACGGTGAGGCCGACCATCTGACTCAGGTAGCTCAGGGTTGCTTCGCCGCTGTAGGACTGCCAGTTGGTATTGGTCATGAAGCTGACGGCCGTATTGAACGCTTGCGTCCATTCCTGGCCCGGCAGGTTTTGCGGGTTCAGCGGCAGGTGATCCTGAAACAACAGGATCGCGAACAACAGCAAAAAGCCCGCAAGGTTAAAGGCGAGCAGGGCCAAGGTGTACTTCTGCCAGCTCTGTTCTGCCTGCGGATCAACGCCGGCCACGCGATAGCAGCCGCGTTCCACCGGCCCGAGAATCGGCGTCAGCCACGTGCGCTGACCTTCCATTACCTTGTAGTAGAAGCGCCCGAGAAACGGCGCCGGGACCAATACCACCGCGAAAAACGCGAGGATCAGCCAATAGTCATAACTGTGCATAGCCGCTCCTAGTTCCGGTCCGCGCGCAACAGCGCAACCAACAGATAAATGAACAGCCCCACTGCCAGTAGCAGTGACACTCCGTCCAGAACGCTCATGGAAGTTCTCCGTGTTACGGCGTATTGCCGCGTGTGGAGTCATTGTCGGCAGGGAGGCTGTAAAGGAACGAGATCGAGGGTGCGGGCGGGGCATAAAGAAAGCGTAAAGAGTGGGTTTATGCCTGCTTTACAGCGGTGTTTGGGCGGGCCTCATCGCGGGCAAGCCCGGCTCCCACAGGTTCAGTGGTGGCGTCGGATTCGGAGATTGACCCAAATCCCTGTGGGAGCCGAGCTTGCTCGCGATGGCGGCACAACTGACGCCCTTGCCCTCAACTGGCGCACAAAAATGCGCTCATCCAGCGGCGAACATCCCTGATACGACACCTTTTTACGCTTTACGACTGCTATCACAACACTGGCACGCCCACTGCAAACACCCTCCCCCGAGCAATCCAAACCGTTCAGGGAGCAACCGCATGAACACACAACTCAAACCCACGCTGGGCACGTTGCACTTATGGGGCATTGCCGTCGGGCTGGTGATTTCCGGTGAATATTTTGGCTGGAGCTACGGCTGGGGCGTCGCGGGTACATTGGGCTTTCTGGTGACCTCGTTCATGGTCGCGACGATGTACACCTGCTTCATCTTCAGCTTCACCGAACTGACCACGGCGATCCCCCATGCCGGCGGTCCCTTTGCCTACAGTCGCCGCGCCTTTGGCGAAAAAGGCGGATTGATCGCAGGATTGGCGACGCTGATCGAATTCGTCTTCGCGCCCCCCGCGATTGCCCTGGCGATCGGTGCTTACCTGAACGTGCAGTTTCCGGCACTCGACCCCAAACACGCGGCGGTCGGTGCCTACATCGTGTTCATGGGCCTGAACATCCTCGGGGTGAAACTCGCGGCCACGTTCGAACTGGTCGTCTGCGTACTGGCCGTGGCTGAATTGCTGGTGTTCATGGGCGTGGTTGCGCCGGCCTTCAGCTTCAGCAACTTTGCGCTGAATGGCTGGGCCGGCAGCGATGTGTTCGGTGCCCCGGCGATTGCCGGGATGTTCGCGGCGATTCCGTTCGCCATCTGGTTCTTCCTCGCCATCGAAGGCGCCGCCATGGCCGCCGAAGAAGCCAAGGACCCGAAACGCACAATTCCCAAGGCGTACATCAGCGGCATCCTGACCCTGGTGTTGCTGGCCATGGGCGTGATGTTCTTCGCTGGCGGCGTCGGCGACTGGCGCACCCTGTCAAACATCAACGATCCGCTGCCACAGGCGATGAAAACCGTGGTCGGCGAGAGCTCCGGCTGGTTGCATATGCTGGTGTGGATCGGTCTGTTCGGGCTGGTGGCGAGTTTTCACGGGATCATCCTCGGCTACTCGCGGCAGTTCTTCGCCCTGGCCCGGGCCGGCTACCTGCCAACCTCCCTGGCGAAACTGTCGCGTTTCCAGACGCCGCATCGGGCAATCATCGCTGGCGGCGTGATCGGCATCGCGGCAATTTACAGCGACGGTTTGATCAACCTCGGCGGCATGACACTGACCGCGGCGATGATCACCATGGCGGTGTTCGGTGCGATCGTGATGTACATCATGAGCATGCTCAGCCTGTTCAAACTGCGCAAAACCGAACCGAACCTTGAGCGTACGTTCCGTGCGCCGTGCTATCCGCTGGTGCCGATGATCGCGCTGGTACTGGCGGTGGTCTGCCTGGTGGCGATGGCCTGGTTCAACGCCTTGATCGGGCTGATCTTCCTCGGCTTTATGGCGGCAGGTTTCGTGTACTTCCTGCTCACGGCGCAATTGCGTGCAGACGCACCGGCAGACGCGATGCTGACCGGGCTGTAAACGCTTCAGGTGCGATTGGCTTATCAGGCATAGAATGGAACCACTGCGAAAATCCATCGCTCAAAGTGGTATGCACGATCGATTGGCGACCTCCGCCAATCGCCCTGCCTCAAGGAGAGCCCTATGCCCTGGTATGCCTGGTTGATTCTGGTCGTTGCAATCGGCTCGATCGTTGGTGGCTTGATGATGTTGCGAGACACCGCCACCAAGGTCGACCTGACCGAAGAGCAACGAAAACGCGTCGCTGAACGCAATGCGGAAATGGATGCCAAGGAAGCACAGGACCGCTAACGAAAAACCCCCTGTCATTCTCAGTGAATGACAGGGGGGTTTGCTTTTATTGTTCCCAGTCGGCTTTGGCGATGTGCAAGCCGTGCATACCTTTGTACGCCGCACGCTCCGGTTGGCTCCAGCCTTCCAGCAACGACTCCTGCAACCGATAAATCTCCACGCCCAGCGGTCGACATACGGTCAGCGGATCCTGCGCATCCGGCCCCCACATGGCCAGCGACAGGTCACCACCTGGACAGGTCGAGAGCGCGCACAGCAAATCGATCTCGGCAAAGAACTCCAGGTAATCGCCCTTCTGCGCCGGACAGGCTTTCATGAAGTAAAGGTCGTCGTGATTCAGACCGGTGCACTGGAAAATGTTCAGCACGTCATGCACGTCGAACTCGGTCAGGCCATAGGGCAAAACGGCGCGAGTCAGGTTGGAATGGCAGTGATGATGGAAGTCCTCACCAGTGAGCATCTTGTTCACATAAGGATCGCAGCGCGTGCCGAGTAAATCATGCAAGCGACCGCCGTGTTCGTCGATGCCATAACCCGCCAGGCTGTCGTCGGTAATCGTCACCAGCGGCCGCAAAAAAGGCAGGTTCGACCAGAGCCGGTCGTGGGTGCTGACGTGGGCGCCCTGCAATTGACGGGTGCGCGCCGCCCATAAGCGCTCCCGTGGGTCATGGGCGTTCCAGACGTTGAAATCCCCCACTTGCGGCCCGACCGGTGTGGTGACACGAAACACATGGCCTGCCGGCACGTTCCAGGCGCGGCCGGTGCGGATCGGTACTTCGAACTGCTCGATCAGCGTCCGCCCGTCCTTCGCATCCCGAATCCGTTCGTAGAAGGCTGTATCCACCTGCAACGCCGAGCCTTTGCTGACTTGATAGGCCGCCGGATAGTCTTTGTACATGGCACGAATCCTCGATCAGTGATGGGAAGAAGGGGTACATATCTGCAACAGGAGGTGTTCCGAATCATCCAGGTAAAGGCTCATGGCATCCGCAGCTGCGCGGGTATCGCCCTCGGCCAGCAAGGCATGGATCTGCCGGTCACGCGCCAGCCATGGCGCCTGAAAACGTGATTCATCGGGCGCCGTGGAGAACACCAGACGCAATTGCGCGACGACGTTGGTGAAGAACTCATCAAACAACGGACTGCGCAGCAACCCGACGATGTGTTGATGAAAGGCCAGGCTGTGAGTGCCGACGGCACGCCAGTCCTCACGCTCCCTGGCCAGCTCGGTGGCTTCCAGGGCCTGGAGCATCCGCGCCGACTGATCGTCGCGCAGCGGCGGGCTGGCATTGATGGCTTGCAACTCGAGGGTGCGCCGGACCTTGAACAGGTCACGCACGTCCACTACGCCCAGCCTGCGCACGCTCACCCCTTTGTTGCGGACATACACGGTCAACCCTTCCTGACCCAAGCGGTGCAAGGCCTCGCGGATCGTATTGCGAGAAGCGTTATAGGCAGACACCAGATCGTTTTCCACCAACGCCATGCCGGGCACCAATCGGCCGCCAATGATGTCGGCACGCAATTCCAGTGTGATGTGGTCGGCCAGGGACTGTCCGTTGCTCATGCGCTTCGCCTTATGATTGTTCAACAATCTCTGGCTAATGAGTAATCACTATCCGTGCCAGATCACGTCGTGTTCAGGACGGAGTTGGACGCATCTGCATGCTTTATAGAAGTAGAAGTACAGTCGCCATCTTATTTTCATTGGTTAAGATGGCGCATTGTTGCGGAGATTTCAGATGCGTTACTCGCAGGACCATAAAGCCCAGACCCATCAGCGCATCATCAAGGAAGCGTCAGCGCGATTCCGCCGCGACGGTATTGGTGCGACCGGCCTGCAACCGCTGATGAAAGCGCTGGGGTTGACCCACGGCGGTTTTTACTCGCACTTCACGTCCAAGGACGAACTGGTTGAAAAGGCGTTGCAAGCAGCGGGTGATCAGTGCGACGCCGTCTGCGCCGAGCTGTTCGCCCAGGATCGCCCGCTGGAAGCGTTCATCGACACCTATTTGTCGGAATGGCACCAGACCTCGCCGCATGAAGGATGCCCGTTACCGACTATGTCCTCGGAACTCGGCTTGCGCGGGCAGCCAAGTCCGACCTCGGACGTGGTGCTGAACGCACGACTCCAACAAATAGAAAACAGCCTTGAAGGCGAAGATGCCGCTGACCAGAGCGTCTTTATCATGTCCGCCCTGGTCGGCGCATTGTTGTTATCGCGCAGTGTCGAGAGTCCGGAGCTGGCTCAGCGGATTCTTGACGTGACCCGCGCGTTTCTTAAACAACCGCAGGATTAACCCTGCCAGCGCTTGAACAACACGCTGGCATTGACCCCGCCAAACCCGAAGCCGTTGGACAACGCGTACTCGATAGCCATTGGCCGCGCCTGACCGTGGACGATGTCCACACCTTGCGCCGCCGGGTCCGGATTATCGAAGTTCAAAGTGGCCGGCACGATCTGATCGCGAATCGCCAACAGCGTGAAGATCGCCTCAACCCCACCAGCAGCGCCGAGCAAATGCCCTATCGCCGACTTGGTCGATGTCACCGCCACCTTGTTGTCTGAACCGAACAATGACTTGATCGCCGCTAACTCGCCGAGGTCGCCCACCGGCGTCGACGTGGCATGCGCATTGAGATGTTGCACCTGTGCGGCTGAAACACCGGCCTGTGCCAATGCCAGCGACATCGCCCGACGTGCACCATTGCCATCTTCCGGGCCCGCCGTCAGATGGTAAGCATCGGCGCTGGTGCCGTAGCCGACCAACTCGGCTAACGGTTGAGCCCCGCGCGCCATGGCGTGCTCCAGGGATTCAATCACCAGAAGGCCCGCGCCCTCGCCCATCACAAAGCCGTCGCGAGCACTGTCGAACGGCCGGGAAGCACGTTCCGGGGTTTCGTTGAAACCGCTGGACAAGGCTCGCGCCGCCGCGAACCCGGCAAGACTGACCCGATCGATCGCCGCCTCCGCGCCGCCGCACACGGCAATATCCGCTTCGCCACAACGAATCAGCCGCGCCGCATCACCAATCGCCTGAACCCCCGCCGCACACGCCGTCACCGGAGCACCCAACGGGCCTTTGAAACCGTGCTGGATCGACACATGACCCGCAGCGAGGTTGACCAGGAACGACGGAATGGTGAAGGGCGACAGTCGCCGTGGGCCACGGCTGTCGGTGGTGCGCACCGCATCGGCAATGGCGCCGAATCCGCCGATTCCTGAGCCGATGATGGTTGCGGTACGTTCCTGGGCTTGCGCGTCCAGCGCCTGCCAACCCGCCTGCTCCAACGCCTGTCGCGCGGCTTCCATGGCAAACAGAATGAAGCGGTCCATCTTCTTCTGTTCTTTGGGTGGCGTCGCCCGATCCGGGTCAAAACCCGCCTCGGCATCCTCCTCGGCAGTCGGCACCACACCGCCCACCTTTGCCGGCAAATCGGCGACCACCTCGTCCGGCAAAATCCGCAACCCGGAACGCCCGGCCAGCAGTCGCTCCCAGACAACTTCTACACCGCTACCCAATGGAGTCACCAGGCCCATGCCGGTGACAACTACTCGACGATCACTCATGCCGTAATTACCTCAATACGATTGAAGGTGTTTCATTTGTAACGTGCGGCGGCGGTACTTTTGGAAAGATTCGGCGCCATGACCAAGCGGGCCTTCACAAAGTCGTCCCACTCGGAGGCGTTTGGCAACGATGGAATGGTGATCAGTTCACCTTGGTCCAGGCCGGATAACGCAGCATCAACCATCTCACCTGCGTCCATGACCATTTCCGCGGGTATCTGGCTAGCATCGATACCGGAGCGTTCCCAGATTTCGGTGCGTGTGACGCCCGGCAAAACGGCCTGGACCTTGACCCCGGTGCCATCCAGTTCGGCATTCAAGGATTGGGTCAGGCTTAACACATAAGCTTTACTGGCGCTGTAGGTTGCATTGAAGCGCTCAGGGAACAGCGCAACCACCGATGCGATATTGATGATCGAACCCCGGCCGGCCTTGGCAAAACTGGCGGCTGCCGCTGATGCCAGGCGTGTGACCGTAGTGACGTTCAGTTGAATCAGCTTTTCCAGCTGTTCCATGTCGGCATTTGCCAGCAGACCATCCGACGCGACGCCAGCGTTGTTCAGCAACAGGCTGATACTCGAATCACTGCGAAGACGTTGTTCGATCTGCAGCACATCATCCTTTTGTGTCAGGTCTGCCTTCAGCACTTCTACCTGAACACCATACTCGGTGCGCAACTGGCTCGCTGCCGCCTCAAGCCGCTGCTCGTCGCGAGCGACCAGCAGCAAATCAAAACCACGCGCCGCCAACCGCTCAGCGTATATCGCACCGATACCGGAAGATGCGCCGGTAACAAGGGCCGTACCTTGGGACTGGGAGGAAGTCATGACTGTGCTCCAGGAAAATACTTGAGGAAAATGAGCGTCTGAACATCAGCACGCTTCAGCGGCACGCGAATGAATTATAGGCATAATATCAGCGACATATGATAGCCATAATTTTTTATCAGCCGATGAAAGGCGTCTCACCACCCTAATGCCAGAATCGAGTAGGAGGCGGATTTACATCCGCCGTCCTCTCACACCACCGTACGTACGGATCCGTATAAGGCGGTTCAGGCTACACGGCTAAGCCGGTTCATCGTGTCCAGTACCGAGACTAGCCCAAGTTCGTCCCACAGCTTCTTCGGCAACGCCTGATTCATATGAGACGCCCCCGAACTCCACCATGGGCCGCGACCATTGAAGGCTGATTTGCAGGCGCGTGGTTCGCTAAGCCCCAAGCGCATCAAGTTGCGCGCCCTCGTTGAAGGCTGCTTCCATTGACGCCAGAGCAAGCAGCGAAGTTTGCGACGCACCCGTCCATCAAGTTCCTCAAGTGGCCGTTTGCTCTGACTTAGCTTGAAGTAGCCTGCCCAGCCACGCAGCACAGGGTTGATCCGCTCAATGACAGTTGCCATCTTGTGGCCCCGCGCGCTGCGCAGCAGGTCTCTGATCCTGTCGCGCAAGCGAGCCAGGTTCATCGACGCTACCCTCAGTCTCGGCTTCTGATGCCAGCTCATTCCATAGCCCAGATAGTCACAGATCCAAGGCCGTGCCACACGGCTCTTTTCCCGGTTCAGCGTCAGTTTCAGACGCTGGCTCAGGAAGCGCTCAGCTCTAGCCATCACTCGTTCGCCCGCACGGCAACTACGCACATAGATGTTCGCATCGTCGGCATAGCGCACGAAGCGATGACCCCGTCGTTCCAGCTCGCGGTCGAGTTCGTTGAGCAGGATGTTCGACAGCAGCGGCGAGAGTGGGCCGCCTTGCGGCGTCCCTTCTTGCCGTCGGCTAGCAATACCTCCCGACATGATCCCGGCTTCGAGGTAACGGCGGATCAGCCTGAGCACCCGTTTGTCGTCGACTTGACGCTCTATATGGGCCATCAAAACGTCGTGGTTAACTCGATCAAAGAACTTTTTAAGATCAAGTTCCACACACCAGCGGTGTCCCGCCGCCACATGGCCGCGAGCGGTTTCGATAGCTTGATGAGCGCTTCTGCCCGGACGAAAACCGTAGCTGTAGTCCGAAAACAGAGGATCGAAGATCGGCGTGAGCTGTTGTAGCAGGGCCTGCTGGATCAGGCGATCCACGACGCTGGGGATGCCCAGTTGCCGTGTTCCGCCTTTGGGTTTGGGGGTGTCAACGGCGCGTACACCCTGCGGGTGATACTCGCCGGCCAGCAACCTCACCTTGAGGGTCGGCCAATATTGTTTCACGTAGTCCGCCAAGTTGTCGACCGTCATGCCATCGGCACCCGGTGCGCCCTCGTTGCTGACCACGCGTTGATACGCACGCTTGAGGTTGGCGGGTGCAAGCACCCGCTCCATCAGCGTGTCCGGCTCCGCGTTCGTCCACGCCACAGACGCCGCCGATGCCTGCGCACTGCTAGCCGTCGTCCTCGGATTCTGTCCGGGACTTGGAATCACAGTTCTCTCTGGGAGAAATTTCTGCATTTCGGTATTCAACGAGACTCTGACGCCTACTGGCGGCATAACCTGTTCGGCCCTTGGTGACGGGGTTATTCGTCACTTACTACGGCTTCGGCTGACTTCTGCACGCTCATCCCGTCGCCTCTCGACGCTCGGTAGCACAATGGCAAGCGTGCAGATCTCCCAGGGTAATTCGCGCGACCTTCCTGCTTATGCCTGTCGGATCTACGTCGCAGCGTCCCGTGCAAGTATTGGGCTTTGAGGAAACATGCCCCCTTACCCCGCTGCGCCGCCTCTATCCGCTTCCTGTTCGTCAGGCCAGCATTTTGCCTCGGGCTTCCTTCAGATTCGCAGTCACCCGCGACACCCTTGCCTCTGGCTAACACTTCCCCTTGCCGGGTGTGTAGAGGACTTGCACCTCCAAGTCACCAGCGTGGCCACCACAGCCAAGCTGGTTGCGCTTACGCGCAACGCGCCATGCCTGGCGCACATGCAAAAAGGCCGGTCAATGACCGGCCTCTGGCGTTGATCTACAAGCTTAGTTCACCTGAAGTTTTTCGCGGTTCTTGTCCAGAATCGCTTTGCCTATCCCTTTCACTTCCAGCAGTTCGTCCACAGACGAAAATGGCCCATTACTCTCACGATACGCAACAATCGCCTTGGCTTTGGCCTCACCGATACCGGACAGCTCACGCTGCAATGTCGGTGCATCGGCTTGATTGAGATCGACTTTGCCAGACTGCGTCTTAGGGGAAACTTCCAGCACCACAGGTGCGTTGCCCATTTCGGGTTTCGCCGCGGGCGCAGCAATTGTGGCAACAGAAGCGCTGGTGAGCAGGGCAAAAACCAGAGAGTAAAAATAGCCAGTACGCATAGATGAAGCTCCATAACATCGTTTGAGAAAGCAGCTTTTCCGAAGCTGCCTCTCAAATTTAGGCGATGAGCGCGGGTTGTCAAAAATATGTCTATTGCAGTATGTAAAACAATAACACTAGATCCGAGTGCGTCAGTTTTGAACCGGAGGATCGAGTCAATTTTGCTTCGATACCGCCACCTCCCCCTCATCCGAGCGCTTATCAGCGCAGCAAAGGCGCCAGCCGGCAGTGATTATTGTTGCGGACAACCTAACGTAGATATCCTTCTTCCGTCCAAGTACTCGTAAATGATGCAAGTATTAGCATCCGCAGATAGCACTCGCCCCTCCCAAACACTGACACCGCTGCCTCCCACTGAGATAATCTCGCCTAAGGTGTAGCGTTTCCGGTCAAGGTCAAAGTAACGATATTGATTGTCAGCAAGATCAGACAAAACAAAGCGTTGTGAAAATACTGCGCCATCAACTGTAGATAAACGTAGCTCTGCTTCTCCCGGGTTTTGTCTGACGTATGTGGCGAACATCACACCAATACGCTTCAAAGCCAAGGAATCGTCCAAGTGCTTTTGGGAGAATCTGAGCTTGATTGATTTATCTATCATCAACGATGGGCTTACTAGCATTTCCGTTTTAGTAGCGACTGGTTGACTACTTACAACGTAATACCTGTCCAGGAGTGCGAAGGCCGTGCTGTACGTAGAAACCAAAAATATTAAACCTACACCCGTAATCCCAGCAACTGATAACAACGAACGATTTATGTTTTCTCCGCCCCCCAAAGCATATGCAAATAAAAGAGCCGAAATCAAAAAATAGCGCCCCTGAACACCCTGGATAACAGTCGCCGGATGTGCATTCCAAGTAACCAGTAGCGCAAAAAAAACAAACAAAGTCGAAATCAGTGCACAAACCGCCAATAATGCCCGTGCAGTCCATTCTGTTCGAAGACGTTTAAATGATATCGAGCATATCAAAACACAAAAAAGCAGAACACACAGCCGAGAATACACCTCTGTAGAAAGCGGCGTATCAAGCCAACCCAGCACACCCAAGAAAGAGTTTACATAAAACATACCGAACATTGGAATCGTCGTGCTTAAAACCTCAAAAAACGAAAAGGGATGTAACAAATAAAATTTAACTATACCTGAGGTTGTAAATCCGGTCACAACCCTCATATCAACGGTCGTTTTAACTGCCAAGACTAACCAAGCGAGCACACCAAATAAAACGACCGCACCTAAAATTAGCCCTTTCTTACTGTTTGTGTAAAAACTAGTTGCAAACAACAACCCTATCATTGGTAATAAATGGACTCTACTGGAGGCCAATAAAAACACGCAAATGGCCAACCCATACAGAAGTTCAGGCCCGGTCTTTCGCCCCTCTTTGGTGACCCGCATAAATATTGATATAGCCAGGACAGCAAGTCCAGTCGATATCACATCGAGACTGGCTGACGCCATCTGAAATAGACTCATTGGAATCAATAATAATGCCAAGACCAACGGTGGAGGCGAATACAAACGAAAGGCTATAAATAAAAAAACCGATGCCATTAGCAACGCACTGAATCGCGCCAATCTATAGGATACGTCAACCGAAGCCCCCAACATTTCACCGACCTTCAATCCAACTGCTTGAGGCAGATAAACTATTGGCAGGTAATATCCCGTGCCAGGTGCCGAGCTAAACTCCCTCTGCCCTGTCCATAGAATAGAATTTGCTTCCCCTATCTGATCAGCGGACAATTTGCCATCTAACTTACCAATTAATTTTTTGTAATAATTTATATATGAGATCAGCCCTACATCAATCATCCCGCCGGACGATTGCCCCATCGGAGAGTCTAAAACAATATGCCCCTCTACCAACAGATAAGCACGCTTAATATGGTCATACTCATCAGGAGATTGAAAAGGTGGAATAAGGGTAGAAAAAAACAAATAAATAGCAAACAAAATAAAAGCAAGCAGCGGCCATTTTTTATTTGAAGCCATATCTATACCAAAATCCGCATCTGACTTCAATTATTACGCCCTCACTGCGACAAAAATCCCGAACACTATAAATACAACCCCGACAAAATACTGAAGTTGAAAGCGCTCGCCAAAAATAAAATGACTACCTATTGGCACCAAAACAAAAGCTAATGCCATTAACGGGTAAACCCTACCCAATTCAATTCTTTGCAATACCCAAACCCATGCTATCGACGTTATACCGTAGAGGAACATGGCCGCAAACAACGCGATCATAACCCTTAAATTAAAAAAAGTCCCCGCCTGAGCAAGCGCGAGCGAGCTTGTCTTGAAAAGAATTTGTCCGATCGCCAAACCAAGCACACACAAAATGGCGACGACATAGATCATCACTGAACATCTTCCTCTTTATTAACGACAGCGTGGAAGGCAAAGAATAAATTCAAATCAATAGAGGATACTGGGAACGGCCACCAGCTCTCTGTAGAACCGGGAAAATAGTGCCTAAGAAGTGCTATAAGGTTATTGCACGAATTGACATGCTCCCTTGCCATTACATAATCATATGCAATCCCTTGGGCAATTGCCTTTTTTCTTGGCCCCAAGTGCCGCCCAAAACGCCATGCCATTCCCGGATCAGTGGGTATGAGTATGGATAAAATCCCACCCTGTTTAAGCACCCGACGCCATTCTTTTAACACTAAATGTGGTTGACAAATGTGCTCCAAAACATGAACAGCGACAACCCGATCAAAAGTATTGTCCGGATATTCCAGTTCACTTCCAGCCTGAGTTACAAACGAGACTTTTTGATCATACTTTCCTGCCAATTTTTCCTTTGCTCGCTCAAGCGTCGTACCGTCCAGATCGGAGAGTATGTAGTGATCAAATGTATGCCGAACGAATGGCAAATGTTCGCCTGTACCTGCCCCAATTTCGAGCACCCGACCAAAATGCGTTGTCCCGCCAAATTTTTTCTCCGCCAGCTTATGGCTGGCGTGCATGACCATTGACTGTAACGGACTGGCATAATTCGAGTCATCATAAACATAGGCAAATTTTTGCCGATACTTTGTCCACGCTTTGTCTTCTTCTTGCATTTTAAGTCCTCTTCTTGCCTGACTTGATAAAGCGTTTGAGACGGTGAAAAGGCCTATGAGGAACAGAATTTATATCGTGCCCCAAAAAAGCCAGCACAAGTTGCAGACCTATAATGACAGGAAGCGCGGAAAGCATTACCGTGCCAGATGATGTTTGCAATCCCATACTGATGGACCACATCCACTGATAAACCCCAAACAAAATTCCAAACGACAACAAAACCACACCAACCGGAAGCTCGATCGAAGCCAGCGACATGTCTCTTAAGTAATAACTGTAAAAAATTCTCTTAAAGAAATTTCTTACGTGCTTTACAAGAAACTCCCCCATTATTTTTGATATTTTTAGACCGCTCACCTCTTCACCATACTTTGCATCCATCGGAACATCGATGACAACTGCGCGTAGAATATTGAGACGAAACAAAATATCCGTTTCAAAAAAATAACGACGACTGATTTTGGAGAATGGCAAATGCCGAGCCGCATCGCTGTGTATTGCCGTATACCCATTGGTTGGATCGAATAAATTCCAGTAGCCAGAGGAGAACTTTGTCATAAATGACAACACCGCGTTGCCAAACAATCTAAGCTTGGGCATTGCACGTAGCTCCTCCAGATCGAAGAACCGATTACCTTTTGTATAATCTGCCTCACCAATGACGATCGGCGTGATGAAGTCCGGGATCAGCCCCGGATCCATTTGGCCATCACCATCAATTTTAACAATTATATCCATACCTTCTTCAATGGCAGCTTTGTAGCCACTCATTACTGCGCCACCAACGCCCTGATTTTCCGTATGCCGGATCACACTAACACGTGAGTCGTGACAAGACGCGACAACAAAATCGCCGGAACCATCGGGACAACAATCATCCACCACATAGATCCGATCGACCTCTGGGCCAATCTTTTCAATGACCGACTGTATATGCTTGCACACCTTATAACTAGGTATAACTACTGCAACGGTTAAATTCAAATTCATCGCGCATCCATTTTTCAAAAATTCGCAGCAGAAATGTTTTAATTACATAGCCTCCGCACCTCTAAAAAACCACATACTTGAAGGGCGCTGTCTTTTATTCCGCGACATGAGAAGGGGTTCAAGAGAGGATTGTGATTAATGCCATAAACTGAAGCCAGCATAGTGAATGACCCGATTATTTTATCGGCGAAAATACCACAAATAGGTTGACCTTTGGTTACTGAAGCAAAAAAAAAAACCAAAGGCCATTTTTTCAGTGTTCTTGCAATTTTTTGGCGAGAAACCGTATAGGCCACATAGGCAGCCAAGTACGGGTCAGAAAGTCAAACAGGGATACGGGGCAAGGATCGATAAGTCGAAGGCCCCAGGCCAGCAACATGCCTCAGTCCCTCAGCAATCGCAACAAGCGTTAATACGAGGTTTTTGGTTCGTTTTCGAGGGGCTGGACAGCTTACAGGAGGGGGCTACGTAATATTTGAAGTGGATGCCAGTCGTTTAAACCAAAGGCAAAAGCCGTTGCGCTTTCAATAAAGTATTTTCAACCGATGCCTGACGATTTAAAAAAGACGAAAAGTGCCGAGTCGAACCCGGTGATCTTGGCATCCGGCTCGACCTAGTCGCCGAGGTGGAGCTTCGAAGAACCGTAAACGATCCATAAACCTCGCCTACCATATGGCCGGGGTATGAAGTCAGATATCCGAGTCGGATACATGCTCCACTTGAGTTCTTAACCCAAACAACCGGTCGGCTATCTGCCGACCTAGCTCCAACCCTTCAGCCGTCAACCAAATCGATCTGTTCTTGTCACCGGATTACTGATGAAACCATGTTCATGTGATCGGTTCATGGTGTCGAAGTCGAACCCTTTCCAAGCATTGCCGTTATCAATGCTGAAGGCTGCAAACAGGGCAAGCACGGCTTCTTCAATCAGTTTATCGTCGCATTCCATGATCGTTGCTCCGTTCGTACTCTTTAAGCTCACCGTAAACCCCGGCAGCCATCAAGATGGATAGCGCG